>JBGTSH010000333.1:0-11723 GCA_041940405.1 Polyangiaceae bacterium | reverse complement strand
CCCGCGTCTGTCAGAGAGATGCGGCGTGTGGTGCGCTCGAGCAGCACGAGGCCGAGATCGCCTTCGAGCTTCGAGACGCTGCGGCTTACCGATGACGTCGGGAGCTGCAGCCGATGCGCGGCGGACGTGAAGCTGCCGGCTTCGACGACGCGGATGAACGTGGCGACGCGGTTCAGGTCCATGGTGCCTCCAGCAGCGTTGTCCCTCTGGCAACAATCCGTTGCCGATCGACACACTAGTGCTTTCGCAGCCGAGCGCTAGGTTCTACCGCGCAACCCCAAGGGAGAATTTCCGATGTCCCAGCTCACGCTTTGGGGCCCGCGCGTAGCGCGCGTCCTGCTCGGTCTGCCGTTCGTCCTCTTCGGCCTGAACTACTTCGTTCCGTTCATGCCGCCGCCCCCGCCACCACCCGAGTCCGCGATGCCGTTCCTCGGAGGATTGATGGCCAGCGGCTACATCATGCCGCTCGTCAAGAGCATCGAGATCGCTTCGGGCCTCGCGCTCCTCTCCAACCGCTTCGTCCCCCTCGCGCTCACGTTGCTCGCACCCATCATCGTGAACATCGTGGCGTTCCACTTCCTCCTCGCGCCCTCGTATGGTCTTCCGACCGTCATCCTCGCGCTGGAGCTCTACCTGGCGTATAGCTATCGTGCCGCGTTCTTGCCCATGTTGCGCGCTCGCGTCGCACCGGCTTCGACAGCGGATGAGCACGCCACGCTACAGCGGGAGGCCACCGCCACCAGTTGATCTTCCGTCCACCCGGTTGGGCCAAGGTCGGTTTCCTCAGCGCCGGCCTTGGCGGGGGGCCACGCCGGACTATCATGCCCGGCGATGCGTCGAGACGAGAGTCGAGGCCCGTTATCGTCGCAGTTCGAGGGCCGATTCTTCGACGTCTCGGTCGACTTGCTCTGCGTCGTGGGGATGGACGGGCGCTTCCGTCGCATCAACCCCGCGTGGGAGGACACGCTCGGCTTCTCGCGCGAAGAGCTGATGTCGCGCCTCGTGGTGGAGCTCATCCACCCCGAAGACCGCGCGGCGAGCCGCTCGCTCGGCGCCCGCCTCCGCGACGGACTCGACGTGGTGCGGTTCGAGAATCGATACATGACCAAGGCCGGGGGGCACCGGTGGATCTCCTGGACGTGCCGAGCGACGAACGAGGATGGCGAGGTCGTCGTCTACGGCGCCGGCCGCGATGTCACCGAGCAACGCGAGGCCGAAGAGAAGCTCGCGCGCAAGACGGCCGAGCTCGAGGCGGTGTTCAAGGCGCTGCCCGACCTCTTGTTCCGTACCGACGAAGAGGGGCGCATCATCGACTACACGGCCGGGAAGGCCGCCGACCTCTACGCGCCGCCGGAGACCTTCATCGGCAAGACCTTCCTCGACGTCCTGCCTCCCGACGTCGGATCGGCCATCTGGGAGACGATGGCCCGAGCGCACGAGACCGGGAGGATCGAGACGCTCGAGTACGACCTCGACGTTCCATCGGGCAAGCAGCGCTTCGAGGCACGGGTCATCGCATTTTCCGGCGGGCACACGATCACCGTCGTGCGAAACGTGACCGATCGCTGGATGGCGCAGCGAGCGCTCGCCGCCAGCGAGGAGCGCCTTCGCGAATCGGAGCGGCTCGAAGCCGTCGGCAGGCTCGCCGGAGGGATCGCGCACGACTTCAACAACCTGATGATGATCGTGCTGATGCACAGCGATGGGATGCTCCGTGTCCTGCGCCCGGGCGAGCGGTACCGGCGTGAGCTGCTCGAGATTCGCGCCGCCGGGGAGCGAGCGACCGGCCTCACCCGGCAGCTCCTCGCCTTCGCCCGAAAGCAGGTCCTCTCGCCCACCGTGCTCGACCTCTGCGACGTCGTTCGCGTGATGGACGGAATGCTGCGCGGCCTGATCGGCGAGAACGTCGAGCTCCGCTTTCGATGCGAGACCGAGCCGCTGTGGGTCCGGGCAGACAGGAGCCAGCTCGAACAGGTCCTGCTGAACCTGGTGCTCAACGCGCGGGACGCGATGCCGCGCGGGGGCGTCGTGAACATCGAGCTCTGCGACGTCGAAATCGACGAGGCCCAGGCGGCGCGGCTCGACCTTGCCCGGGCCGGCGGCTACGTGAGGCTCGTCGTTACCGACAACGGCAGCGGCATCGATCCAGAGGACCGTCCCCACATCTTCGAGCCCTTCTTCACCACCAAAGGCTTCGGTAGCGGGACCGGCCTCGGGCTCGCGACGGTGTACGGCATCGTTCGCCAGAGCGGTGGCAGCGTGACCGTCGAAAGCAAGCCCGGTGAAGGCTCGTCGTTCATCGTCGTGCTCCCGGTGGCCGAAGGGCGCGCGCCTCGGCTCGAGGCTCGCACCAGCGACATCGATGAGCTACCGAGCGGGACCGAGACCATCCTGGTCGTCGAGGACGACCTCGGCGTACGTCGAGCCGTCATCAAGACGCTGGCGCAGCTCGGCTACACCATCCTCGAAGCCGGCGACGCCGACGGCGCGATGGCGGTCTCGGCAGCTCACAAAGGCACGATCGATCTGCTCCTCACCGACGTGGTGATGCCGGGCAAGAGCGGTCCGGAGCTCGCGGCTCGCTTCTTCGCCGATCGCCCAGATGCGAAGGTCGTCTACATGTCCGGTTACTCCGCCGAAGCCGACACGACGAAGTGGCCGCATGGTCCGCTCCTCCAAAAGCCATTTTCGCCGCAGGAGCTCGCAAGTCGCGTGCGTTCGGTTCTCGACGGCGTGGCACGTGAGCTGCTCTGAGCTGCCTGCTCCGGGGTGAAATCCCGGATCGGGGGAGCAGCACATGAACGAGACGACGCTCGAGAGCAGAGACGGCACGGAGATCTTCGCGCGCTTCTGGCCTGCCCAAGCCGAGCCACGAGCGGCCGTGCTGATCGTGCACGGGTTCAAGGCGCACAGCGGTCTCTACGAGTGGGCGGGCACCGAGCTCGCCGGCCGCGGGTTCGCGACGTACGCCCTCGACCTTCGGGGCCACGGGAGATCGGCCGGCGAGCGCCTCTGGACGCGAAGGTTCGGCGACTACGTTCACGATGTTCATGCGCTCGCGACGTTCGCACGTGAGCGATCGCCCGGCTTGCCTGTGTTCCTCGTCGGCCACAGCACCGGGGGCGTCATCTCGTGTGCCTACGCGCTCGAGCACCAGAAGGATCTCGCGGGCTTCATCTGCGAGAGCCTCGCCCATCAGGTCTTCGCGCCCGACTTCGCCCTCCAGGTGCTCAAACGCCTCAGCAAGATTGCGCCTCACGCGCACGTGCTCAAGCTGCCCGATTAGGCTTTCTCGCGTGATCCCGCGTTCGTGGAGCGCTTGAGGACCGACCCGCTCCTCCACCGCAGCGGATATCCGACTCACACCGTGGCCGAATTGATTCGCGCCGACGACTGCCTCAATAGCGGCGATTTCGGCCGGATCACGCTGCCGGTGTTCATCCTTCATGGGACCGCGGACAGGGTCGCCAAGCCGCATGGCAGCCGGCACTTCCGCGAGATGTGCGGCTCCAAGGACAAGACGCTCAAGCTGTATGAGCACTACCTGCACGACTTGTTGAACGACGTCGGCAAGGAGCGGGTGCTGGCGGACATCGCGTCGTGGATGAGTGCGCGGGTTGAGGGCGCTCGGGCGGCGTAGGGCGTAGGGCTGGCGTCATTGGGGGAACGGCGATCGGAGTTTCGGTAGCTGGTTTGTTACGCTTGGCGCTCATGCGTCGTGCGATCGACCGCGAAGGATGGCTATTGGGCGGCGCCCTCGTTGCGGTCGTCGTCGCCATCTCGATCCATCTGGAGGGCGCGCCGAGAGCGATCGTGGTGCCGCTTCTCGTCGTCAGCGTCGCGTGTGTGATCGGCTACTTCTTCGTGCGATGGAGACGCTAGCGCGCCGTAGCGATCAGCAGGTCCCAGGTCTGAGACGACCCGGAGCCGAGGTCTTGACAGTCGCCGGGAGGACACAGCTCGTCGAATCGAAACATCCAAGCAAGCAGTCGGAAAGGCAGCACGGGGGTATGGAAGCTGCGCAGCGTCCGACGTAGGAAGTGGGCGTGCACCGTTCCCTTCGCCGAGATCGCCGGAGAGCCGCGTTGCTGATCGCGCTGCTGACGCCTGCCTTTGCCGGCTGCGGCCCGGCGCAAACGGAGCGCGTGGCTCCCGTTCCGACCGTCGTCGCCGAGGCGCCGCCTCCTCTCCCGAGAGCCTCCGCCGTCGTCGTCGACGAGCCTTCCAACACACCGCCGGCCACCGCGTCGACAACCGCGTTGGCGGCGCCCGCGCCCGATCCTTGCCGCGGCGGCCGACTCTTGCGCGAGGAGGTAGAAGAACTCTGCCGCACGTCGAAGACCGGAAGTGCGCTCCCCTCCCAGGTGAATGCGGAGATTCACGGGCCCGAGCGAGTGAAGCCCGGCGAGGAGGCCGCGTACGAGCTCCGGCTCGTGAACACGAGCGACGAGACGCTGTCGTTCGCCTTCTCGTACTCATGCAGCTCCGCGCTGCGCGCGACCGATGCGACTGGAGCCAACGTCATCCGGTACGAGAGCACGTCCTTGGCCGAGACTGTGTCCTCGTGCTCGGCCGAGCGAAACGTCGTCGCGGTCGTGCTCGAGCCGGGCGGCATGATCGTCGAGCCCGTCGCATGGCGGGCGCGGGGCGAGCACCATCGCGACGGCAAGCTCATCAAGCGCCAGTCATTGCCTTCCGGCAAATACAAGCTGAGTGCCACCACATGGCTGCGACGTGGGCCGGCCGGAGAGGATGCTCCCGTCGGTCCGGGGCGTCACGGCGTCTACACACCCGTGACCGCCAACTTGTCGATCCTCGTTGCGCCCTGAGGCAGGCCCTCATCTGTGATGCAGCGATGAGGATCGCCGCGACGTTGCGCTCCTCCTTTCAGATGGCGTGATAGCCGTCCATCCACCCGAGAAGGCTTCGGGCACTCGTCTTCTTGGGCGCGTAGTCTTCCATGGTTCGCGAGCGTACATCGTCGCGTCGACGGCGCCGTTGCTCGACGCGGCAAGGCAGCTCCACCAGTTTAAGCTCGATTAAGAGGTGGCCCGCCACGACCGAGCGATTCTTGGAGGCATGGATCGCCACCTCCACTTCCTTGGCCTCATCTCGTTCATCCTCCTCGTCCCGGCATGCAGCTCCGTCATCGTCGAGCCGGACGAGCGGGATCCGCCCGGCTCCGATCCCGACTGCGTGCCGGGAGCCATCGTCACCCTGGGCTTCGATGAGATCTCGAGCGCTTCGTTCGTCGGGGATCACCTTCACATCGAAGGCATCGACGACGGACAGGCGAGGTACGTCATCGTGGAGCCGGTCTCGAGCAGCCGCGGGCGTCTGGTCGAGACGCGCAACGATCTGCTCGGCGGTGCTCGGTGGGTCAGGCACCACGACGGGACCTATCTACGCATCCGCGATAGCGCCATTGAGACGCTCTCCGTAGGAAGACAGGTGATCGTCACGCAAGTCTACGATCTGCCCGCGCCCACGGCCGACGGCCATCAGGCGGTCGGCGTGGCCGGGGACTCGGTCTACCTCTGTCTGGATCCGGAAGGGGACGCACCGCCGGCGCTCGAAGGTTTCACCTTCTTTGGGAGCACGCTGCAGGCGACCGGAACCATCGCTTCGTGCGGCGCGCCCGGCAGCCAGTCGACTACCAACGGCAAGCTTTGGGTGGAATGGCAACCGGACGGCGTGACGCTCATCGATCTGGAGCAAGGGGCCATCGTCGAAAGCCACGGCTGGAACATGGACGGTGTCCACCAATACGGGGGCGTGACCGCGCTCAAGACGGACGGCAACATCGTCGCAACGACGCTCGAGAACCGCGCGTACAGCTTCCTCTACTACGCGGACGATTCGCTCCCAGGGGTGGTCTACTCCTCGTTCGGCGCGGGGCCGAAGAAGCTACTCGGCGTGAACGATGGTCTGGCAACCGTCGCGGTCGACGCAGAGGAAAGCGTGGTGGTCGATGTGTTCGCGATCGCATCGCCCCCAGAGCCCGAGCAGCCAGTGCCACATGCCGGCCACCGCTTCACGCTCCACGCTGCGACCGGAGGGCACGAGGCGATCAAGACGTTGGCCTGGAGGTGGGATGCCCTTTTCGTCACCGACGGGAGCTCACAGTACCTCTTGCAGCCCTGGGACGAGGAGCTCGATCCCTTCGTCATCGAGGATCTCGAAGCGCCGCGCGACTGCGGGGCGGACTGAGCGGAGACGTTTCGGATCGAAGCGAGCCCCCGCTGCATACGACAAACAATGTCCTATGACATTGTCTGACACTTCTCGACCGCCCGCTGCGGGCCCATCCTCCAATGCATGCGAAGGATGGTCCCCGAACAGCTCCGCCTGCTCCAACTGCCGCCGCGAGATCCCGCCGCGGTCCGGCGCGTCGCCCCGCCGGCGCGGTCGCCGGAGTCGGCGGCGCGGCAGCGCGCGCGGATGACGATGACCGCCCGCTGCTGCAACGAGCTCCTGGCCGAGCTCGATCGCGTGGCCGAACGCCAGAGGGAGCGCCAGCTACAGACTCAGGCTTTGGAGCAGCAGGACAGCGCTCAGCGCCTGGCCTCCTTGTACGAGGCCGCGATCCGCTCCCATGAGAGCAGCACTCAAGAGCTGGATGACACAGCCAAAGGTGCGGTCGGATAGACTGCCACGGTGCCCTGTGCGCTCGTCGCGGAGCTCGGCTCGACATGAAGCCGGGCGACTTACTCGCTGAACGCTTCTTGATCGAAGCCGTCGCCGCGACCGGCGGGATGGGCGAGATCCTCCGCGCCCGAGACGTCGACACCGACGCACGGGTCGCGGTCAAGGTCATGCTCGCGGCGTCGGTCGATCGCGACAGGTTCGAGCGTGAAGCGCGCGTCCTGCGCAAGCTCGAGCATCCGCGGATCGTGCGGTACCTCGGCCACGGCGACACGCCCGCGGGCGCGCCGTACCTCGCGATGGAGTGGCTCGACGGAGAGGATCTCGAGCATCGGCTCTCGCAGCGAGGTCTCTCGACCGACGAGACGCTCGCGATGATCCAAGGCGTGGCCGAGGCGCTCGCGCATGCTCACGCACAGGGGATCGTTCATCGCGACGTCAAGCCGAGCAACGTGTTCCTGGTCGGAGCCAGCACCGAGTCGATCAAGCTCATCGACTTCGGCATCGCGCGCGGTCAGGCGCGAACGCGCGCCCTCACGCGGCCGGGTGCGGTCGTCGGAACCGCGGGCTACATGGCGCCCGAGCAAGCCTCTGGCTCCGAGGTGGGCCCGCAGGCGGATGTCTTCAGCCTGGGGTGCATCCTCTTCGAGTGCCTGACCGGCCGGCCCGCGTTCGACGGCGCGACGCCGCTCGCGGTGCTCGCGAAGCTGCTCCTCGGCGATCCACCTCGCGTGCGCGACGTTCGGCCGTCGGTGTCGACGGCGCTCGACGAGCTGACGCAACGCTTGATGAGCCGCGAGCCGTCGGACCGTCCGCCCGACGCAGGCGCGGTCCTCGAGACCTTGCGTGAGGTCGCGTCGGTCCTCCGCGCGACGAGCATCCCGGCGCCGGCGCCGGCGCGACGGAGCCTCGGGACGCGCGCGGAGCAGCGACTGTACAGCCTCGTGTTGGTTCAGCTGCGCGCTCCGAGCGATAGCCCCGACGCCACGGTGTCGGTCGAGGACGCGAGCGCTGCGTTCGCTCCGCTCCGCGAGGCGGCCGCGGAGCTCGACGGACAGATCGTTTCCTTGGGTCCGATCGGCGCCGCGCTCGCGCTCGAGAGCCGTGGAAGCGCCACGGATCAGGCAGAGCTCGCGGCACGCGTCGCCCTCGGGATCTTTCCGTCGCGCGACGACGTCGTGATCGCTATCGCGACCGGCACCGCCGAGAGCACCGCGCGAGGCCCGTCGGGCCCGGTCGTCGATCGCGCGTCGCATCTTCTCGAGCTGCGCGAGCCGCGAGGCATCCGGATCGACGAAGTAACGCGAAGCCTCTTGCGCGGCTCTTTCGAGATCCGAGGCGACCAAGAGCCGTTCTTGCTCGTCTGCGAGCACGCCCACGACGCGGGCTATTTCTTGCTCGGCAAGCCTTCGCCGTGTGTCGGCCGCGATCGCGAGCTCGCGCTGCTCGAGGCCTCGCTCGCCGAAGCGCTCGACGAGCGCGTGCTGCGCGCAGTGTTGGTCTCGGCCCCGCCCGGCACCGGAAAGAGCCGGCTCATCGCCGAGCACGTCGCTCGAGCACGTGCGGCTCGCACAGAGCTGCGGGTGGTCGTCGCAAGGGCCGAGCCGGCGCGCGCCCGATCCGCGCTCGGCCTCGCTCGGCGGCTCGTCTGTGCGATGGTTGGGCTCTCCGCTGCGATGACCGGCACCGAAGACGCTCGGGCAAGGGGTGGGATCCTTCGCGCGCACCTCGCGGAGATCGGCGTTGCCGACGCATCGTGGGCTCCGTTCCTCGGCCTCCTCGCCGGCGCCGATCTCGAGGCCGGAGAAGCCGGACCGACGATGCTCGCCGCGCAGAACGACCCGGTGGCGCGCCGCTCGAGCCTCCGTGACGCCTTCGTCAGCTACCTCGAACGTTGGAGCGCGCGCGGTCCGGCGCTGTTCGTCATCGAGGATCTGCATTGGAGCGATCCGGGCAGCTTCGAGCTCGTCGTCGCAGCTGCGCAGCGGCTCGCAGAGCGGCCCGTCCTCTTGGTGGCGGTCGCCCGCCCCGACGTCTCCGACACGTTCCCGAGCGCCGGCCGCGACCTCGGGGCGCTCGAGCTGCGCCTGTCCGGCCTCACCAAGCGCGCTGCCGAGAAGCTCGTGCGATCGGTGCTCGGCGAGGCGGCGCCGGCTGCCACGGTCGATCGGATCGTCGCGCTCTCGGACGGCAATGCCTTCTATCTCGAGGAGCTCATCCGCTTCGTCGCCGAGGGCCGCGGCAACGAGCTGCCCGCGAGCATCGTCGCGATGGCCCAGGTCCGCCTCCTGGGTCTCGAGGACGCCGACCGCGAGCTCATCCGCGCGGCTTCGGTCTTCGGCGAGCGTTTCGACGCCGCGTCGGTCGCGGTCCTCATGCAAGCGGAGGACGTCGACGCGGTCCGGTCCCGGCTCGAGCGCCTCTGCCGCTCCGAGATCCTCGAACGCGCAGACGATGCGACCTACCGCTTCCGCCACGCGCTCCTTCTCTCGGCGGCGTACGGGATGCTCCCCGACGAGGAGCGACGGGCGGCGCACCTGCACGCTGCAGCCCACCTGATCGCTCGCAACGAAGCCGACGCAGCCGTCGTCGCTGCGCACTTCGTTCGTGGGCGGGATCCCGAATCCGCGGTGCCATGGTTGGTGCGCGCCGCCCACGCGGCGCTCGACGGCGGCGATCTCGCAGAAGCGCGGAAGCTCGCGCAGGAGGGCCTGGATTGCGGCGCCGCCGGAGAGGAAAAGGGACATCTCAAGGCCTACCAAGCGTACGCCGCGGGCATGAGCGGCAGCTGGATCGAGTCGAGCGAGCTCTCGCGAGAGGCTGCGGACCTCCTGCCGCTCGGCAGCGTGGGTTGGTTCCGAGCCGCGACCAACGTCCTGATCGGCGACGCGACGCTCGGCCGGCTCGACAACAGCTTCGAGATCCTCTCCAAGGTGACATCGCTCGACGTCACGCCCGCGCCGACGGGGCCGTACGGACGCACGGTGACGATGCTGATCTCGATGCTGATGCTCTTCGGTCAGGCGCAGCTGATTCCACCGCTCGAGGCGAAGCTCGAGGCCGCGTCGGGCCCGGCAGAAGATGCGGCGTTCCCGATTTGGCGCCACACCACGCGCGCGATGGCCAGCATGGTGGCACGCGGCGATTTGGGCTCCGCGCTGCGCGCAGGAACCGAAGCGTCGCGGGCGCTACCCAGCGTGTCCGATCCGCTCCTCGCCGTGATCGCGCGGCTCACGTTCGGACGCGTCCTGGGAGAATCGGGTCTCTATCATCGCGCCATCGAGTGGTTCGAAGAGGGCGAGGCGATCGCGCGCCAGGCCCAGATGCTCTACCTCGCCGACTGGACCAGCGTCGTCTGCGCCGCCGTCAGCGTGCACCAAGGAAGGTTCGAGTACTCCGCGCGCAGGCTCGGCCCGTTGCTCGACGCGAAGAACCCGATCATTCGCTTGCTCGCCGAGCTCGTCCAAGTCGCCCTCCACCTCAACCAAGGTCGTCCCGCCGAGGCGCGAGCAGTCGCCGACCACGTGCTCGCCGAGTCGTCGCTTCCTCTCTTGGCAGCGGTCGGTCGTCAGATGCGAGCCCGGGCTTGGAACGACCTGGGCGATCCGGCGCTCGCGCTGTCGGACGCCGAGAAGGCACTCGAGCTCCGCGCACGCATCGGCGGTCAGCTCGTCGATCGTTCGTGGATGCAGGTCGCGCGTTGCGAATCTCTCGTCGCGTTGGGGCGACAAGAGGAAGCGCGAGCGGCGCTGAAAGAGGCGATCGCCGAGATCGACGAGGTCACACAC
Organism: Polyangiaceae bacterium; assembly: GCA_041940405.1. GTDB lineage: Bacteria > Myxococcota_A > Polyangia > Polyangiales > Polyangiaceae > Xiheicaenibacterium. Next base: position 1,290 of record JBGTSH010000333.1, on the reverse strand, counting down.
AGCCTCGACGACCCCGACGCGCGGCGCGCATACCGAGAAGCGGTCGTGCCCAATGCGCGTCTCCTCGCCATGACAATCGCCTAGCACCATGAGGCACGCGCGCTCGGCGCGCGCAGGAGCCCGCAGAGTGGGCGCGGCACGGGCGTTGCGCCTTCCAACGGGTAATGCGCGAGACCTCGACGAACGCCGGCCGCAAGGTTTCTTCGGCACCGGTGATCCCGCTGCCCGACGCGGTCGTGTTTCCCCTCGGGTTCGGCACATTGACCATTCGATCCGAGAGCGACGGCAAGGTCCTCGAAGAAGCAGCCGAGCACGGACGCCCCGTGGCGTTCGTGGCCCAGCGAGACAGCCAAGCTCGAGTAACCGGCAAAGGTCAGCTCTACTCGATCGGCTCGCTCGCCAAGGTCCATGAGCTCGGCGTCCTCGAGGGCCTCTTTCGCGTCGCGCTCCACGGCTTCGAGCGCATCCGAATCCTGGACGTGACCAAGAGCGGCTCGCGCCTCGAAGCTACCTACGAAGCGGCGCCCGAACAGGACGACTCGAGCATCGAGACGCGTGGCCTCGCGCAGGCTGCACGCGATCTGTTCGTTCGGATGGTCCACCTCGATCTGGTGATGCCCAACGAGCTCGCCAGCGTCGCGCGCGTCGCCGTCGATCCGCGCTCGACGGCGTACGTGCTCGCGTCGATGACCCCGCTCGCGACGGCGCTGCGCCAGGAAATCTTGGAGGTCGACTCGGTCGCCCAGAAGCTGCGCCGGCTCGTGGACATGCTCGGCCACGAGGTCGCCGTCCGAGAGATCAGCGCCAAGATCCGGACCGACATCAGCTCGAACATCGCCAAGGAGCAAAAGGAGCACATCCTCCGAGAGCAGCTCGAATCGATCCACAAAGAGCTCGGAGAATCGGATCCGGAGCACGCGGCCATCGACGAGCTTCGATCGAGGCTCGATGCGCTTTCGCTCCCCGACGAAGTCAAAAAGGAGGCCGACCGCGAGCTGGGGCGGCTCCGGATGATTCCGGCGATGAGCCCCGAGCACGGGATGCTCCGGACCTACCTCGATTGGCTCATCAAGCTCCCGTGGAACAAGACCACAGGATCCAAGATCGATCTCGACCTCGCGCGACGCGTGCTCGACGAGGATCACCACGACCTCGACGAGGTGAAGAAGCGGGTCATCGAGTACCTCGCGGTGAAACGCCTGCGCGAGGAGCGGGCGGAAGTGCCGGCACCGGTCGGCAGGAGCGTCGAGCCCATCCTGTGTTTCCTCGGTCCGCCCGGCGTCGGCAAGA
>JBGTSH010000332.1:0-11767 GCA_041940405.1 Polyangiaceae bacterium | reverse complement strand
GGGTTGACCTTCTCGGCGAGATCGCCGGGCAAGAATCCGAGCTTCTCGCCGGCCTCGACCGCGGGTCTCGCGAGGATGATCCGCTTGATCCGCCGCTCGAGCAGGGCCTGCACCGCCATCGCCATGGCGAGGTACGTCTTGCCCGTGCCGGCCGGTCCGATGCCGAACGTCAGATCGTGCGAGCGGATCGCTTGCAGGTAGCGCTTCTGCGCGATGCTCTTCGCCGCGATCGGACGGCGCCGCGCGGGGATGATGATCGTATCTTCGAAGATCTCTCGGACGGTGGCGTTCGGGTCTTCGCGTACGGCCGACAGCGCGCGGGTTACGTCGTGCGGTGACAGCTCGGTCCCCGCGGCGATCACGCGCGCGAGATCGCCGAGGAAACGCTCCGCGACGGTCACGTCGGGCTCGCTCCCCGCCAGGTGGATCACGTTGCCGCGAACGCCTGCATCGACCGAGAGCGCCTTGGCGATCTGACGGAACTGCTCGCCTCGAGGGCCCATCAACGTGGTCAGCACCGCGTTGTCGGCGACCTCGAGATCGGCGGTCGTGCGAAGCGCCTTACGCGACTCCACCGGAGCGTCCTCTTCGGGTCCCCCTTCGGCCGCGTCGCGTCCTGGTTCGGCTTGACCTTCAGCGACGCTCCTGCGAGCGTCGCGGTCGTCCATCGTGCTGCCCATCCGGCGTCGGAGCTCTCCCATGCTTTCAGCGAGACATCGCTCAAAAGCCGCCGCCCTGACGGGCGCTACGGCTTCGCTGTCGGTGCTTATCACGGCTTTCGCCGCGGCGCCGGCCTGGGCCCAGCCCGCGCAGCCCCAACCGCCGCCTCCGGCGCAACCCGCCCAACCGGCGCCCGCGCAGCCCGCCCCGGCTCAGCCCGCGCCCGCGCAGCCGGCGCCCGCACAGCCCGCTCCGGCGCAACCTGCTCCGCCGCCGCCCGCGCCCGTCGATCCCAATGCACCGAGCGGCCCGCTCGCGGTGCCCGAGACGCCGCCTCCGCCGCCCGCCGCTGGGTCTGGCAAAGCAGGCCCGGCCGCGCCGCCGGCGCCGCCGAAGGCCTTCGCCGATGAAGCAGCGCTCGCGGTACGCGATAGCGCGACGGGTGAGCCGATCGCCGGCTGGCACGGCATGTTCTTCATCCGCGATCCCGACGGCCAGTTTCGAATCTCGCCGGCCGGCGACATGCAGCTCGATTTCTACTCGTTCTTCGGAACGGGCGTCGACTCGGTCCCGACCGTCGCAGGCGGAGCGGGGTTGCCGCCTCGCTTCTTCGTCAAGCGCCTCCGCTTCGGCATCCACGGCGAGTTCCTGAAGCGCTGGAGCTTTGTCGGTAACTTCGACGTCTCGCAGGCGATCAACAACACGAGTGGCACCGATGAGACGGCCTCGGCGCCGCCGGGGGTCGACCCGACCGCGACCAGCGCTCGCTACCGTCCGACGCAGGGCATCGACGCGGGCGTCGGCCTTCGCGACGCATGGATCAATTACTCGCTGTGCCCCTGCCTCAACATCCAGTTCGGACAGTTCCGCTCGCCGATCTCGCAAGAGAACAGGACGAGCGACTCGGCGACTCCGATGATGGAGCGCAGCCTCGCGACGCGCACCTTCGTCGTGCCCGGCCAGCGCGAGACAGGCCTCATGCTGTGGGGCGACTTCGGTGACGACGTCTTTACGTATGAGGTCGCGGTCCTCGGCGGCGACGGTCAGAACCGCGCCACCGTCGACGCCGCTGCCGACTTCGCGGGCCGCCTCCTCGTCGCACCGCTGAAGAGCGTGAAGCTGATCAAAGACGCACGCATCGGCGTCGGCGCGCGCCACGGCCAGCGCGATCAAGAGTCGGTCGGCTACGACGTCGTGCCCTTCAGCACGCAGCAGGGCTGGGTACTCTGGAACCCGGCGTACTCCGACTCGCTCGGGCGCCGGACGCACGTCATTCCGTCGGGCGCGCAGAACACGATCGGCGGCGAGATCTACCTGCCGATCGGCCCGGTCGATATCGCGGGTGAGGCTTACTACAACGCGTACCACACGCGTGAAGCCATCGACGGCTTCACCCTGACCAACACCGAGCGCCTCGGCTCGCTCACCGGCGTCGGCATGACGGGTTGGGTCGATTGGTGGGCGTTCGGCGACGAGCGCATCGGCACGACGATCGGCCGGCAGAAGCCGCCGAAGCTGAACCTCCGGAAGAAGGTCGAGTACAAGCGCGGGCTCGAGCTCACCGCGCTCTTCTCGGCGATCCTCGCGAGCTACGACGGCAACTCGCGCGGCGGCAACGACGACGAGAAGACGCCGGGCTCCGCCGGAACGCCGGCGACCGACATCGACATCTTCCAGTTCGGCGCGGCCGCCAGCTACTGGCACACCCGCGCGGTCCGTCTCACGCTCAACTACAACATCTACTTCACGCCCGGCAGCGGCACCGCCGAGAACCTGGCCGTCGTGCCCGGCAACGTCGTCGATGACACCGAGGATCCCGAGGCGAACCTCCTGCACGAGCTCGGCACCCGGGTGCAGCTGCAGTACTGATCTCCCCCCTCACCAGTGAGGGGGGCCGGGGGGGTGAATCCACAGGAGCCGCACCCCCTACGGGCGGATCCTATCAGTCTTGTCTAGACGCTACTTTGCGCCCGTCGGGTCGGTCACGCCCTTGACGCCTTTGTCGGCGAAGTAGACGCGGAGCATGTCGCTCGCGACCTGGGTGCCTTTGACGCGCCAGTCGCCTCGGTTCGCGACGAGCACCGAGAGGGCGACCTGCGGATTGTCGGCGGGGGCGAAGCCCACCCACCAGGTAAAGAGGTAGCCCTTTCCTTCCAGGGTGCCGGTCTTGCCGGCGACGCGCGTCTCCTTGAGGTACGCGCGGCCCGCGCGATCGTGGAACGTGGTGAAGCTCGTTCCCTTGTCGACGGTGGCTTCCATCATCTCGGTCACGGCGCGGGCGGTCTTCTCTTCGATGGCGCGGCCGAGGACGTGGCGCTCGGTGGGACCGACGTAGATGTCGCCGTCGCGATCTTTCACCTTGTCCACGATGTAGAGCTGCACGGCTTCGCCGCCGTTGGCGATCGTCGTCGCCAGGAAGGCGCCCTGGAACGGCGAGAGCGTGGTGTGCCAGAAGCCGGCCGCGACCTTGGCGAGCTCGGTCGTTTCTTCGGGGAGCTCGTAGCGACTCTTCTCGATCGGCACGTCGAACGGAATGTCGCGCGTCCATCCGAAGCGCGTCGCGATGCTCTCGAGCTCTTCTTTTTCCAGGTGGTCCAGCGCGTGGCGCGCGAAGACGACGTTCAAGCTTCGTCCCATCGCTTCGGAGAGCGTCGCGCACCATTTGTCGCGCCGTTCGTCTCGCAGCAGATCGCTGTCGTCGATGCGGCTCCTGCCGCCGCGGTAGCACTCGCGCGTGGCCGGGGTGAGACCGTTCTCGACGAGCGCGGCGCCGGTGACGATCTTGAAGATGCTGGCCGCAGGGGCGAACGCTTCGCTCGCGATGTCGCGCAGCGGCGCTTCCGCGGAGTAGCTCGACCAGACGAGGACGCGCCCCGTCTTGATGTCGGTCATCACGATCGCGCCTTCGGCGACGGCACCTTCGCGCAAGAGACGGTTCGCGGCGCGCTGGTACTTCGGCACCACGGTCAGCGACGCGGTGCGCTCGCCCCAGGCAGGCGCCGTCGCGACGTCGCCGCGCACGTCGATCTTTGCCAGATCTACTTTGTGCAGCGCTTCGGGGACGACCTTGCGTTTCGTGGTCCCGACAGGTCCGGGATCGCCGAACGCGAGCTTCGCGAGCCCGAGATCCGGCGCGGCCTCGCTCCGCAGATAGGGCAGCGTGACGGCCACGAGGAGAGCGGCGATCCCGACGACGATCCACCGGCGCATCGCCTCGCGACTACCCGGGCGTGACGCGCCGGGCCAACTTACGAGACGGCCAAGCCTACGAGACGGGTGCGACGACCGTGCGCGCGACGTCGCGCGGCTCGAAGCAGGCTCGGCACCGCGCTTCGTACGACTCGCTGCCGCCGACGAGCACCGTGGCACCCTCGGCCACGAGGCGCTGCGAGCGGCTCGCGGTGCCGCCGCAGACGGTGCACACGGCGTGGACCTTGGTCACGAGCTCTGCCACGGCCATGAGCTCAGGCATCGGGTGAAAAGGACGCCCGAGGTAGTCCTGATCGAGCCCCGCGAGGATGACGCGGAGCCCGCGGTCGGCCAGGCGCTGCACGACGTCGACGATCCCGCGATCGAAGAACTGCGCTTCGTCGACGGCGACGAGATGCGTCGCCTCGTGAACGCGGCTCTCGAGGCTCTCGCTGCTCCCGACCGCGACGGCTTCGAGGATGCCGCCCTTTTCGCCCTCTTCGGCGGCCGCGTGCGTCACGATGCTGGAGAGATCGTAGCGGTCGTCGACCCGAGGTTTGAAAGCCTGGACACGCTGGCGAGCGAAGTGTGCGCGTTTGACCCGGCGGATGAGCTCCTCGGTTTTGCCGCTGAACATCGAGCCAGTTATCACCTCGATGCAGCCTGAGGCTTCGGGCCGAAACATGCCTTCTACCCTTAGCCGGCCGCGAAGCGAGGGGAAGTCTCAACCACCCGAGAGCGTTGGGCGAATCGCGACCATCAGGGTGCGAATCAAAGAGGCAATTTAGCCCTATCGTGCTCGCGCCCGAGCCCGTGCTAGGATGGAAGCCGTGCAGGTCGTGCTGCGGAAGCTGGGACGAGGCTCACGCGCCGTTGTTGGGCGCCTTGTCCGTGCACCGCGCAAGGGCTCGGTGGTCGTCATCGAGTTTTCGGACGGCATGCATGAGTACGTGACCACTCCGGTGAAGCGCGTTTTGCGGCTGGCCGGCAAAGAGGTCTTCTACATCGAGACCGTGAACTCCCGCTACCGGCTCGAGGTGCGCGGCCGCGAGGTTGCTCTCGACGGCGCGGCGAGCGGCGGCGGCGATCGCTGAGATTCCCGTCGGCGCTCTCTCTCCAAGGAGCGGAGCGGCTGACGTGTTTGCTTCGCGGACGTCTTCGTGAAAGAAGACGCGCCCCCTCGAAAGGAGATCCGCGTGGCCAAAGGCGACCGCAGGAAGTCGAACAAGATGAGGCGCCGCAAGCGCCAGGCGAAGAAGAAGGAACGCATCGCGCGCCGCCGCGCCGCTGCGCGAAAGCCCGCCGCGAAGGGCAAGAAGTCCTGACGTCTTGCCAAGACCGGCACGCAATCGCCGACCGGCGATGCTGGTCTCTGTAGTTTCCTCCCCCCGTCCCCCTCCACTTCGTGGAGGGGGCGTTAGGGAGCCAGCCCGCCGGAGGACGAAGCGATCTCGCCGTCCCTCGACGGCGAGATGCCCGTCGAGAGGAGCTTGGGATCGCCGTCGGCGACTTCTTCGCCGATGATCATCCAGCGGTCTTCGCCGAACTCCCACGTCTGACGGAGCGCGGTGGAGCGGACGATGGTCTCGTCGAGGCGCGACCACGCGACGTTGACTGCGACGATCGCCTTCTTCTCGTCGAGCGGCGTAGCGCCGCCGTATTCCATATCGAGGATGCGGATCTTGCTGCCCCACTCGGCGTGCGAAGCCGCGAAGCCAGTACGAAGCTCGGGCTTCACGCACGCGAGGACCAAGTCCATTCGACCGAAGCGCGCGGCAGTCACGACCTGGTTTGCATCGCTGATCAGTCGCTCGCCCCCCGAGGGCGGGTTGACGCAGCCGGCGAATACCGAAACTCCCAGGACGAGGGCAGCAAGTCTCATGCTGCAGACGGTCATGCAGCGAGCGCTTGGACCGGGCCAAGTTTTATGGTGATCCGGCCGGCTAGAAGGCGCTCTGGGCCAGGAAGTAGAACGAGCCGTCGGTGGGCGCAGGCGCGCTGGTCCCGTAGGCCCAGCCGAGCTTGAGGTTGGTGTCGAGCCGGTGCGCGAGCGTCAGGCCGAGCCAGAGCTCGAGACCGACCGACGTGTGGAGGCCGGGGATGTCGATGAGGTTGCCGTTCTTCACGACGTCGATGTCCTCGAGGTTCAGCTGCTCGAAGGCGCCGCCGAAGTCGGCGAAGGCCGCAGCGTCGAGGCGGCGCCAGAAGAGCGGCAAGGTCGATGGTCCCCAGTTCGGCACCCACAAGGGCGCTCGGTACTCGAAGGTGCTCTGCAGATACGCGCTGCCCGAGAAGGAACCAGGCGGATAGCCTCGCAGGACGAACGCGCCGTCGTAGACGTTGTTGATCAGCAGATCGAGCGGGCTCGCGTTCTCGACGTCGTAGCCACCGACGAAGTAGATCCCTCGCCGTGCGTAGGCGCCGCCCGCGATGGCGCCCGCGGCGCGGAGCGCGATCGTCTGCTCGCCCGGCCACGGCATGCTGACGTACGCCGAGGAGCCGAAGTCGAAGGAGTAGAGGCTCGTCGTGGAGCCGAGGTACTCGTCGGCGAGCGACGCGCCGACTCGGAAGCTGAAGCCGCGCTTGTTGCCCGCAGAGGCCACGCCGCCTTCGGCCGTGCTGAGGCCGTAAGAGACGCGGAGCTCGCTGAGGAGGCCGTCCTCGGGGATTTTCGTGGGAGCTGCCTCGGGATCGAGGTTGTCGGGGATCGGCAGGCGCGTCTGGTAGACGGTCGCGGCGTAAGAGAGCGACACGTTCTGATCGACGAACGAGCGGAGGATCGGAGCGGATACGCGCGTCGAGGCGCTCGTCCGGGTCTCTTGGTAAGGGACCTGACGATCCGAGATGACGTAGCCGCCCGTGCGCGGGACCGTGGTGCGCGAGATTTCGCCGCCGATGTCCACCGGGAGACCCGCGTAGGTGTACGAGATGCCGCCGCGGGGCTCGGCGGCGTCCGGATCGAAGGTGACCGAGGCGCTGAGCTGGTGATGGCCGACGATGTCCGACGCCGTCGTCTCGACCGTCACGGCGACGCTGCCGAAGTATCCGGTGCCGATCGAGAAGAACCAGTTCTTCGGACCGAAGGTCTTGATCGGCTCGTACTTGTACTTGTCGACGCGCACGGGCGGCGGCTCGGGCAGCGGCGGCGGGCGACCGTCGGGTTCCGGAGGCGCATCGAGGAAGCGCGCCGGGTCGAGAGGCATCGCGTAGAGGTCGAAGCCTTTGTGCGTGTAGCCGGTGTAGACGAGCGTCTTGCCGTCGGGGCTGATGGTGGGCGCGATGGCGCAGCCGACGACGTTCGTGACCATCTTCAGCGATTTGTCGGCGACGCCGTACGCGTAGACGTTGAAGATCCCCGTGCGGTCGGAGCTGAAATAGAGCGTCTTGCCGTCCGGCGACCAAACGGGATTGGTGTCGAGCGAGCGGTCCGAGGTGATCGACTCCGCCGCGCCCGTCGCGACGTCGACGACGCGGATGTCGCGATAGCCGCCCGCGCGCCAGACGCTGTAGGCGATCTTGCTGCCGTCCGGCGAAAAGCGAGGCGTGTACGCCTGGTCGAATTGCTTACCCGGATCGAGGACGCGCGGCGTACCGAGGACGCCGGTTGCGTCGCGAGCGGCGATGACGAGGCGTGTCGTCCCCTTGGAGTTGACCGTGAACGCTACGTTGCGCCCGCCGGGATCGACGTCCGGCTCGTTCGCGCGCATGCCGAAGGTGCGCTGGGTGCGCGTGCTCTCGGTGCCGAAGGTCGACGTCTCGCCCGCAGCGACCTCGAAGATGTCGTGTCGCGAGTAGAGGTTCTTCCAGTACTCCTGGCTCGCGAAGACAAAGCTGCCTTCGGGGGTAAACGAGACGAAGCTGTCACCGCTCGTGCGGATGACGAGCTCTTCATCGCGCTCACCCGCAGCTCGCGGATTGCCGAGCTTGAAGCGATAGAGGCCTCCGCGTTCGGATTGATCGGATCGAAAGTAAATGATCTCGTCTTCGCCGGGCGTTTCGCGGACCTTGGGCGGAACGAAGCGCGGGTAGTGGGCCGCGTGGCCGTGAAACGTGACGCGCGCTCCCTCGCGCCGGCCCCGCTTGTCGACCTCGGCGACCTGCTCCTTGTAGTGAATCTTCAGATGTTCGATGAACGCGCCGTAGAGCTCTTCGTAGGTGCGGCCGGTCTGCCGGCGGATGGCGCGGTTCACACCGAAGGGGACGACGGCGGCGCCGTAGTCCGCAGAGACTGCCGGAAATACGTCGTCGCCGTAGACGTCCGCGATCCAGCGAACGAACCGCGAGCCGTAGAGATAGAAGAGGTTTCCGTACGGGTAGCGCTGCGCGTTGGCCGAGATCTGATCGAGCCGCGCGATGTTGTCCTCGAGGACGTCGGCGCGGATTTGCATGTCGAAGAGGCTCGAGCGAATGCGCCCTCCGCTCGAGTACTCACTCTCGAAGACCACCGCGAGACCTTCGATGACCCAGCGCGGCTGCGCCGAGTTGATCGAGAAGGTGCGCCCGAAGATGGCGTTCGCCACCGACGCGGCGCCGCTGATGTTTCCGGTGTGGTTGATGTGCGTGTACTCGTGCGTGACGAGGCCGAGGTACCAGTCGTCGTAGTCGCCGAGGTTCGAGATATCGCCCGGCGCGGTGACGTAGAGCTGGATCGCGTTGTACGGGACCGGCGACGCCGAGCCGTTCGAGCTGTCGGTGTTGTCGGTGAGGATCATCTCCGTCTTCTCGTCCGGAGAGAACGCCATGCCCCCGGTCACGCGCGGGTGGATCGCCTCGGAGAGCGTGATGATCCGGCGCGCCACCTGCTCGAGCGGATGCGGATACGTGAGCTTGAAATGCGCGGTCTCGAGCGTCCAATACTCGAGCTCGGGATCGTCGATCGCGCGCGCGTCGGGCGCGAAGACGAGCATCGCCGCGCCGAGCGCCGCAGCGGCAGCGGCGGCGGAGAGCTTCACAGATCGTCGTAGAACATCGGCTCGCGGTTTCGCGTGTAGCGATAGACGAGCTGCCGCCCCTCGGGCGTGATCTGAACGAAGCGCGCACCAAAGCCCGGCTCGGAAGAGTCGCCGCCGCTGTGCGGCTCGCGGATCCATTGCACGACGCCGGCGGCTTGGAACTCGTAGTCGCCGGGGAGCAAGATGCGAAGGTTCACTTGCGCGCCGATCTTGGGGATCTTGTAGGTCGCGACGAAGATGCCGCCGTGCTCGATGACGTCGTTGCCTCCAAGCCCTTTGTAGAAGTTCGAGACGCTGTGGGTGCCGAGCTCGACGACGACGTTGCCGCCCTGGCTCGGCGCCGACTTGGGGATCGAGGCAGGCGCAGCCGCAGGTGCTGCGGCCGGCGGGGCACCGAAGCCGGGCGGGGGCTGCTGCGCCGGGAAGGGCTGCGCGTGCGCCGCGAGCGGTTGCTGCGGCTGGGCTTGCTGCGGCTGGGCTTGCTGCGGCTGGGCTTGCTGCGGCTGGGTGTACGGCACGGCAGGGCTGACTGCGGGGCCCTGTCCCGGCGGAATGCGCATCGTGTTGTTCGGTGACATCGACCCGGCGGGCGGCCCCGCGGGCGCCGGCGACGCAGCAATCGGCTGCACCGGCACGACCGGAGCAACGGCTAGCGGCTGCGGCTTCATCATCTGGGTGCCGCCGAGGCCGACCGGGGCAGGCGTCGGCTGAGCTGCCGCGGGCGCGGGCGCCGGGGCCGGCGCAGGCGCCGGAGCGGGCGCCGCCGCGGGCATGGCGGCGGGTACGGTCGCAGCGATCGGCGACGGAGCAGCCGTCGTCACCGCAGCGGGCGGCGTGTAGCGCGCGAGCTGGTGGACGCTCGCGAGGCAGCCGGCGACATGATCCATCACCTGATCGAGCGCCGGGTGATTGAACGTCATCGTTTGAAGCGAGTTGAGCGCGGACCGGACGTTGGTCAGGGCCGTATCGCGCCCCGAAAGGTCGCTGCCGCGAGAGCGCTCGATGCGGTGGAGGATGCCCATCGATTCCGCGATCGGATCGGCCAGAGCCAGGAGGTCCTCCGGTGTGTCCGGGCTACCTTGCAAGGCGCTCAGCGCCAGGGCCAGGCGCTCGCGTGCCGCCTTGGCCATGCTCTCGGGATTCGACAAGACGGACCTCCTGGGGGGATTCGGGGCGAGCGTACCATCCTGAAGGGATTCGGGGAGAGGGAGCACTAGCCGTGCAATGCGGCACGCTGAAGCAGCCCCTTTAGAACATCGGGAGTCAACGGGACGCCATCACGCTCCACAGCATCGAGGCGGAGCGCACCGTCGCGCGCACGCACTACGGCGTGCCCCGCGAGCCAAGCTGCTTCTCCGGGTCGCTCGAGCACGTTCGGTGCGGGCACGATCGTGGCGCGCACGACGGTGAGCGTCTCGCCCGCGATCTCGGTGTACGCACCGGGCGAAGGAGCGAGAGCGCGAACCCTTCGGTGAACGAGCTCGGCCGGCGCATCCCAGACGATGCGCTGGGCGTCGTCGTCGAGAAACGGCGCGCTCGTGGCGAGCGCCTCGTCCTGCGGAATCGCCTGGGGAGGTTGCCCCGATTCGAAGCTCCGGCAGACGCGCCGCAAGAGGCGCAGGCTGGGCGGATCGAGCGCGCGCGCAAGCTGCCAAGCGTTCCACGATGGATCGATCGCGATGCGCTCCTGCCCGAGGATATCTCCGGTGTCGTATTCCTCTTCGAGGCGGTGACACGTGACGCCGGTCTCGGCGTCGCCTTCGAGGATGGCCCACGCGGTGGGGTCGGGGCCGCGGTGGCGAGGCAGCAGCGATGGGTGAACGCCGATGCCTCCATGCTTCGCTGCGCGGGGGATCGCGACGGGGATCTTGTTGGTCCAGAACCAGCTGACGACGAGATCGGGCGCGAGATCGCGGACTGTCTGGACGAAGCGGCCGTCGAGCTTCGGGCGATCGAGCACCTTGTCGTTCCCGAGGACGCGGCGGATGCGGCGCCGCCCTGGGGTATCGGTCCTGCTGAGCGCGGCGAGGAGGATCTCGTGACCGTCGGCCGTGAGCAGGCAGGCGGCCAGGGGCAATCCGAGAAAGACGACGCGCACGCCGCTTCTCTAGCCCGAGCTACCGCGGTGAGGCAAAACGGCCCGCCGAAAAGTTTTCCCGACCTTGGCCGAGCGGGTAGTTGCCGACGTGATGGTCGGTGTAGCGAGCCGCTTCCGCAACCAAGCGATCCGACAAGGACATCGGTACGATCCGTCGGCGGCGGCGCGGCCCATCCTCGTCTTCGAGAACGTCTACAAGTCGTACCGCCCCGATCAGCCCGTGCTCCGCGGCATGTCGCTCGTGGTCGAGCGAGGGGAATTCGTGTTCGTTACCGGGCCGTCAGGCTCCGGCAAGAGCACGCTGCTCCGCCTGATTCATCGCACCGAGAGCGTCGACGACGGCCGCATCCTCTTTCTCGGCCGCGATGTCGCGCGCCTCCCCGAGAGCGCGATTCCGGCGCTGCGCCGCAACATCGGCGTCGTGTTCCAGGACTTCCGCCTCGTCCCCGGGTGGTCGGTCTACGACAACGTCGCGATCGCGCTCGAGGTCATCGGGCTTCCGCAGCGCCTCGTTCGTACGCGCGTCGGAGAAGCGCTCGAGCGCGTGGGCCTCGCGGGGCGCGGCAGCGATCCTGCGCGTGTCCTCTCCGGCGGCGAGCAACAGCGCGTCGCCATCGCTCGCGCGATCGTCCACGAGCCGGCGCTGATCCTCGCGGACGAGCCGACAGGCAACCTCGATCCGCAGCTCGCGATCGACATCCTCGGGATGTTCGAGGACATCCACGAGACCGGCACGACCGTGCTCTTCGCCACGCACGATCGCTCGCTGCTCGACGTCCGGCCGCGGCGCGTCGTCATCCTCGACGAGGGCAAGGCGACCGACGTTCCCAGCGAGATGGCCGCGGACGACGACGACGACGACGACGAC
>JBGTSH010000331.1:0-11768 GCA_041940405.1 Polyangiaceae bacterium | reverse complement strand
ATGATCGCTTCACCCCGGCGGTCGCCGCGACCATCGCGCGCGCCACCGCGCGCGACCCCGCGAGGACCTCGCGCGCCGCGGGCGTCAGCACGGCCGCGTCGTCGGCGCTCGCTCCGAGCTCTCCGGCGGTCTCTTCGATGCGCCGGAATCCGGCGCGCTCGGCGTAGAGGCGCGCGACGTCGCGTGCGCCCGGTGGACCGCCGAGCTGTACCGTCGCCGCGGCGATCGCGCGCTGTCCGGCTTCGCCGATCTCGGCGAGCAGGATCTGGCGAAGGTACCGCTCGGCGTCCAAGCCTCAGCTCCCGCCGGCCACCGCCGGGATGATCGAGATCCGATCGCCCGGCTTGAGCTCGGTCTTCAAGCCGTCGAGGAAGCGGATGTCCTCGTCGCCGACGAAGACGTTGATGAAGCGCCTGACGCCCTTGTCATCCATCAGGCGGTCCTTCATCCCCGGATAGCGCTTCTCGAGATCGGCGATGACGTCGCCGACAGTGCCGCCGCTCGCGGCTACCTCATCGGCGCCGCCGGTCAATACGCGCATGGGCGTGGGAATCGTGACGAGCGTATCCATGACGTTCTCCTGTTTCGTTCAAGCCGAGCAGGCGGCCGCATCGTAGCGAGCCGTATCGATGGTGGTGATCGTTCTCGAGCTGCCGCAGAGCGGGCACCGCGCCCGCGGGCTGACCCGAACCAGGCGGAGCCTGTCGCGGAGGCCGTCGTAGGTGTGGATCGCGCCGGTGGCGGATGCGTCGCCGTCCAAGATCCGAAGGGCGAGATCCGCCGCGATCGCTCCGGACACGCCGCAGACGGGGCCTGCGACGCCGGCGGTCGCGCAATCCGGCGCCGGCCCCTCGGGCAGATCCTCGAAGAGGCAGCGATAACAAGGGCGCCCCCGCGCGGCGACGCCGAGCACCGTCGCCGTCCAGCGGACGGCGGCGGCGTGGACGACGGGCCGGTTGGCGATCGCGCAGGCGTCGGCGACGAGGAACCGCGTCGCGAAGTTGTCGCTCGCGTCGACGACCAGATCCGCGTTCGACACGAGATGGACGGCGTTGTCGGGGAGGATCCGCGACCTTACCGCTTCGAACGAGACCGACGGCGCGACGGCGCGCGTAGCGTCGGCGAGCGCGTCGAGCTTCGGACGGCCGACGTCGGCGTCGCCGAACAAGATCTGTCGGTGCAGATTGGAGAGCTCGACGACGTCGTCGTCAGCGACGATGAGCCGCACCTTCGCCCCAGCCTTGCCCAGGGTCAGGACGAAGGGCGCACCGATCCCGCCGGCGCCGACGAGGAGGACCTTCGGCTCAGATCGCATACTCGGGCCCCGCAGGCTCGCCCTTGCGCGGAACGCCGAGCCGCTCGCCGCGGCGGCAAACCTCGGCGATCGTCACGGCGTCGAAGCACTTCTCGATGCTCGCCGCGAGGTCCGAGAGGACACCCGCGAGCGGATCGCGCGGGTCGTTGTCGACGTCGCGTTGCAACGTGACCGCGGCGCCCTCGAGCGAGCGGACGACGTCGCCGAGCGTGATCTGCGACGGCTGTCGCGCGAGCTGGTAGCCCCCGTTCGGTCCGCGCTTCGCCACGACGAGCCCCGCGCGCTTCATGTCGTGGAGGATCTGCTCCAGAAATCGCGCCGGGATGTTCGCCTGCTCGGCGACCTCGCGCATCTGCGTGGGACGACCACCGTTGTGGTAGGCGATGCAGTAGAGCGCGCGAACGCCGTACCGGCCCTTGCTGGAGAGCCTCACAGGCGAGGGTTGTAATTGTCCCATCGGATAAGTCAAGAATCGTCTTTGGCCCAACCGGAATGCCTTTCTCCGCGGCCGCTTTCGAGGCACGAAGAAGGGGATGGCGTTCTTCCAGACCCCGCCCGCCCTCGGCAACCAGTTCGACGACGACCGGCTCCTGCGCGGCATGATCCGGCGCTTCTTTCCGGAGGACGCTCGCCGGACCGTCGAGACGGAGCTCTCCGAGATGGGCGAGCTCGCGGGTGGCGAGCTCTACAGGATGCAGCTCGCGGATCGGCTGAACGAGCCCCGCCTTACGCAGTGGGATCCGTGGGGTCATCGCATCGACGCGATCGAGATCACGCCGCTGTGGCAGAAGGCCAAGCGCATCGCCGCCGAGCGTGGGCTCATCGCGACGGCGTACGAGCGCAAGTACGGCGAGCTCTCGCGCCTCCTGCAGTTCTCGCTCGTGTACCTCTTCGACGCGTCGACCGACGTCTACACGTGTCCGCTGGCGATGACCGACGGCGCGTCGGCCACGCTCAGCGTGATCGGCGGACCGGCAGCGGAGCGCGCCCTCCCCTTGCTCACGAGCCGCGATCCCGATCGCGCTTGGACCAGCGGCCAATGGATGACCGAGCGGACCGGCGGATCCGACGTCGGCCTGTCCGAGACGGTGGCCAAGGCGATGGATGACGGCTCCGGCCGGTATCGCCTCTTCGGGACGAAGTGGTTCACCAGCGCGACGACCGCCGACATGGCGCTCACGCTCGGCCGGCCCGAAGGCAACCCGCCGGGCGGCAAAGGCCTCGCACTCTTTTATGTAGAGGCACGCGACAGCGATGGCCGCCTCAACGGGATCGCGATCAACCGCCTCAAGGACAAGCTCGGCACGCGCAAGGTGCCGACCGCCGAGCTCACGCTCGACGGAACGATCGCCACGCCCGTCGCCGGCCTCACCGACGGCATCAAAAACATCTCGCCCATGCTGAACGTGACCCGCACCTGGAACGCTGTGGGAGCGCTCGCCGGGATGCGCCGCGGGATCGCGCTCGCGCGCGACTACGCCAAGAAGCGCGTGCAGTTCGGTGCGCCCCTCGCCGACAAGCCGCTGCACACCGACACGCTCGCCGGGATGCAAGCCGAGCTCGAGGCCTCGTTCGCGCTCGTCTATCGAGTCATTCACCTGCTCGGCAAGGTCGATGACAAGACCGTTACGGCCCACGAGCAAGCGGCGCTTCGCCTCTATACGCCGCTCATGAAGCTCACGACGGGCAAGCAGGCAGTCGCCGTGGTGAGCGAGGCGATCGAGTGCTTCGGCGGCGCCGGCTACGTCGAGGACACCGGCCTCCCGCGCCTCCTCCGCGATGCGCAGGTCCTCAGCATCTGGGAAGGGACGACCAACGTCCTCTCGCTCGACGCGCTCCGGGCCATCGCGAAAGAGGGCGCGCTCGCTCCCCTTCTCGAGGACATCCGCGCGGCGACGGCGAGGCCCCACCCCGACCTGGTGAGCGAAGCGCAAATGGCGCGCGCGGTCTCCGAGCGCGCTGCCCGGTGGCTGGAGGACACGTACAGCAAGGCTCCGGGATCGGTGGAGGCGAACGCCCGTCGCTTCGCGCTCACCCTCGGCCGCGCGACCGAGCTGGCTCTCCTCGTCGAGCACGCGACGGTCGTCGCCGCGACCGGCGATCGCAAGAGCATCCTCGCCGCGAAGCGCTTTGCGCGCCACGGCGTCGACCTGTTGTGGGAAGGGTCCGACGACGCCCGCGAGCTCGGGATGGACGCCTGACGTCGTGCAGAGATTGGCGACGTGGGCGTGCTGGATGACGATGCTCCTGTGATTTCACCCCCCCAGCCCCCCTCGACTTCGTCGAGGGGGGAGCGGGTTTTCGGGAGACGTGAGGTGTGGATGGTGGGCGGGCTCGCGTTCGTCGTGCGCGCCATGTACGGGCTCTTCATCCACCCGCCGTTCTCGTTCGTACGCAGCGACGCGGGCGGGTACATCCTGCGGGCACAGTCGCTCCTCGACGGGAACTTCTCCGCCGATCCCAACTCGACGTTCTTTCCGTACGGTACGCACTTCCTTCTCGCAGCCGTGCTGGGTGTATCCGGTCGCGCAGAGTGGTCGGTCGGCATCGCATGGGCGCTGCTGGGCACGTTCGCCGTCGTGTTCTCGATGCTCGCCGCCCGGGCGTTCCTTCCCGATCGGCCACGCGCGGTCCTCGTCACCGGATTGATCCTCGCGCTCTACCCACCGTGGATCGAGCACGGAGGCTTCGCGCTCAGCGAGACCCCGGCGGCCTTCTGCATTTCGGGCGCGGCGCTGTTCGGCGTTCGGCTTTCGCGTGAGGGGCGATCGCGCGACGCCTTCCTCTTGGGCCTCGTCCTCGCGCTCGGCATCGCGTTCCGCCCCCAGATCCTCACCTCGGTGGCGGCGCTGGCGCTCGTCTTCGTGCTGCGCCGCCGCGAGCTCGGCGCCCCGCGGTGGCGCGCCGCGGCGCTCGCGGCGGTGCCGATCGCCGCCGTCTTGATCTTCTCGGCCGCGCGAATGAAATACCACACGGGCCACCTCGGCCTCGTCTCGACCAACGGCGCGTTCAACTACGCGCTCGGCCGCTGTCACGCCCACACGCTCGCCGCCACCGAGTCGCCGAGGAGCGCATTTCAGCCGCCCGGATTTCTGCGCCTCTGGAGGTTCCGGGAGAAGAGCGGCGTCGATCCGATCCCCGCGCTCGATCCTGCGCTTACCCCGGAGCTGACGTTCCAAGGAAAGGTGTGGCAAGAGGAGCCCGCTCGCGAGCTCGCGGATCGGTGCGTCGAAGCGACCGGTCCGGTTCGCCAGGTGAAGTACGGTCTGACGCACCTGCTCCTCCTCTGGGCGTACAACGTGCCGTGGCCGACGACCGGCGCCGTCGCAGCGATCAGCTCGGTCGCGCACGCAGTCCTGCTCTTGCCGGGCCTCGTCGTCGCGCTGTTCCGGTCGCTCAAGAAGGCGGGCGCGCTCGCGCTCACGCTGACGGCGCACCTCTTCGCGATGTTCGCCGTGGCGATCGTGTTCTTCGGTGAGGCAAGGCTGCGCATGCCGTACGACGGCATCATCGTGCTGTGCGCCGTCTGGGTGTACGCGGACTGGTTGACGCGCTGGAAGAAGAGCCCTTGGCGAGCCGTGCCTGCCGCACCATGATCGAGGTCATGCTCGGTCGCTTGGCCTTCTTCTCGGTCGTTTCAGCCACTGCGCTCTGCCTGGTCTCGGGATGCAGCGACGACGAAGGCTCCGGCGGCGCGGCAACCACGTCGTCGGCCATCACCTCGACGAGCGCGTCGGCGAGCGGAGCGACGACGACACAGATGTCGTCTTCGTCGTCCTCGAGCGCTTCTTCGACCGGCAGCGGCGCGAACTGCGATCCCCCCTCAGGGACCGAAGAGACGCTCCAGCTCGTCCCGTTCGTCGAGGGCCTCGATCAGCCGATCGTCCTCGCGACGCATCCGACCGACAAAACGCGGATGTTCGTCGGCACGCGCACCGGCCTCGTGTACGTCATCCAAGACGGCGCGCTCCTGCCGGATCCCTTCCTCGACGTGAGCGCGGACGTCTCGTGCTGCGACGACGACCGCGGCTTCCTCGGGCTGGTGTTTCACCCGAGCTACGCACAGAACGGTCTCTTCTACGTGCACTACACACGGCTCGGCACCGTGGCCGACTCGACCACCGTCCTCGCCGAGTACCAGGTGTCGCAAGGCGATCCGAACGTCGCGAATCCCACGCCCGTGCGCGAGCTCATGACCTTGGACCAGACGACGGTGTGGCACTACGGCGGCGCGCTCTCGTTCGGTCCGGACGGGATGCTGTACTACCCGCGCGGCGACGGCGGGGGTGAGGGCGATCCGGAGAACGACGCCCAGAACCCGATGAACCGCTATGGCAAGGTGCTGCGCATCGACACGAGTACGTTCCCGGCGCCGCCGCCGGGCAACATGCCCAACGCCGATCCGTTCGTCTGGGACATGGGTCTTCGCAACCCGTGGCGATGGAGCTTCGACCGCTGCACCGGCGACCTCTACATCGGCGACGTGGGACAAGGAGAGATCGAAGAGGTGAGCGTACAGCTCGCCTCGCAGCAGCACCTCGACTTCGGCTGGAACGAGTACGAAGGAACGAGCTGCTTCAACCCGCCTTGCGATCCGACCGGCAAGCACATGCCGGCGGCGGAGCACCAGCACACCGACGGATGGTGCGCCGTCGTCGGCGGCTACGCGTACCGCGGCAGCCTGCTCTCCGGACATCGCGGCCGGTACTTCTACGGCGACATCTGCTCGCGGCGGATCGTCTCGTTCCGCATCGACGCGAGCGGAAACGCCGTCGAGCCGATGGATCACACCGACGACCTGGATTCGCAGAACGTCCTCGGCGACTACATGTTCGGCTCCTTCGGCGAAGACCTCGAGGGCGAGCTCTACGTCCTCGACATGACGGGGACGATCTTCCGGATCGAGCCGGACTGACCCGAAGGCGCGCTCCTTTGGTATGGTGCGGCGCGTGAGAACCACGCTCCTCGCCCTCACGGCGCTGCTCTCGGTCGCCTGCTCCTCCGGTCCCGACGCCCAGACACCGAAGCCCGACCTGGTCGAGCCGAGGCTGGGCGGCGAGAAGGGACAGGTCGTCGAGAAGGGTGGCCCCGGCGGCGATCCCTTCGCGATCACCGGCCTCGTCCGCGAGGAGCAGCTTCCGCTCCTCAAGGGGCCTGCGCCCGCGTTTGCCGAGGTGAAGCTCGGCGCAGCGCCGAAGGGTGTCGCGCCGCCGCCGAAGGAGTGCGGCGCGTTCACCAAGCGGGTTACGAAGACCAAGGCGACGTGCGGCGACAAGGCCAAAGTGCTCGAAGCGCTCGACGCTGCCCTGGCGACAGAAGCTGCCGACGCGCGGGATGAGGCGCTCGTCGCCCTCGAGGCATGCACGGCGGAGATCCCCGCAGGCATCGTCCGGTCGCTGCGCGTCGAGCTCGCCCCGCCCGCCTGCGGCGACGCGCTCGTCGAGCAGTTCTTCGGCGGCGCCAAGAAGCCCGAGGGCGTGCCGGGCGCGGTGCAGCATGCGCTCGTGGGTCAGGCGCTCGCGGCGAGGCTTCACCGCGCGGTGCAGTCTCCGCCTCAGCCGAAGGCGCCGTTCACCAAGCAGCGGGTCGGCGAGTTCGTGAAGGGCCCGATGTGGAAGTGGTTCACCGAGCAAGCGGTGGCCGTTCAAGAGCTGGCCAAGGCAGGCTCGGAGCTCTCTTCGTACGGCAAGGGCGTCGTCGCGATCGCCGCGGGCACCGCCGATCTGCGGATGGTCGAGGCGGTCCGCGACATCCCGATCCCCGAGGAGTTCCAGAAGGACGCCGAGCTCGCCAACGCGTACTACGCGTCGCTCGACGAGCAGCTCGAGCCGCGCAAGACGCGCGGTCGCGACGGCGCGCTCGCGGGGCTTCGCGAGCTCGCGCACGCCGGCGTGCTGAGGAGCCCCCGCGTCGACGCCGCGCGCACGCTGCTGGCGAAGCTCTACGGCGGTCGCCGCGTCGACTCTCTCGACGCGCTCGTCCTGCCGCCGATGCCGCCGCCCTCGAGCGCCAAGGTGAACGAACGGCTCGCGCGAGCGCTCCCCACCTTCTACGCCGGCCTCTTGCTTCCTCCCGAGGCGGCGACCGACGCCGCCACGCTGCGCTCGATGATCCACACGGGCATCCCGATCCCGCAGCGCGCCGCCCTCAAGGACGCCGACGCGTCGCTCTCGAACGAGGTCCGCGCACTCTACGCGCGCGGTCGCCTCGCGATGGGCATTCGCTACTGGCGAGCGGTCGACTTCGACGCCGCCGCCTCGCAGCTCGCGAAGGTGCCGAAGGACAAGCTGTCCGCCGATGACCGGCTCGTCCTTGCGCTCGCGATCGCGCTCCGCCGCGGCCCCGAGGACGTCGCGGTCCTGATGCTGAAGAACGAAGGCTTCGCGCCGGAGTTCGCCGACGTCCGCGCGCTCGACGTCGTCGTTGGCGAGGGCGCAGCCCCGAGCGCCGGCATGGCCGCCTTCGATGCCGGCGTGCTCCGAACGATCGCCGCGCCTCGTGACGCCGATCCCAAGTACTGGGAGAACCTCTCCGAGCGGTTCGCCAAGGCGTCGGAGCTCTTGTCCGATCCTGCCGCGAAGAAAGAAGCGTCGGAGCGCTCGAAGGCGGCGGCAGCGGCGGCCAAGGCGATCGCCCGCACGATGCCCTGATCTCGCACGGCGCACAGAAGCGGGCGCTGCGCGAGGCATGAGCGCACGGCGTGGCCGCATGCCGCGCGCCGCCACGCTTTTGCGCGAGATTCATCGTCGAAAAGCGGGGCGGTTTCCTGGCACGGAAGCTGCCACCGAGCCCCTTGTCATGAGCGGCTTCACGCTTTCGCATCGTCTCCGGCCTTACGACCTCGCCGACGCGCTCGACACCTGGGCGCTCCGTCGAGAGAAGGTCTACTTCCTCATCGACATCCGCGCGGCGAAGCAGGCGCGAGAGCTGGCTCGCATGTGTCGCAAGCTTGCGAAGAGCGATGCTTCGACCTCGCTCTGGGCCGAGCAGTGGCACGCGCTGCGGCAAGAGATCGCGATGCTCCTCGCATCCCACGGCTCGATCGCACCGCAGGCGCCGGCGAGCTTCGACGACGCTCCGCAGGAGGACGATCGCCCGACGCGAATGGTCCAGACCCTGTGGGCGCGCGACGACGACGAAGCGCGCGTCGCATGACGAAAGTCTCCGGGGCCTCGAATCAGCCCCTCCACCCCGCCAAGAACCGATCGAAGTCCGAGCCCGCCACCTGGTAGAGCTCGCGCCACTCCTCTTCGACAGCTGCTACGTCGAAGGGGAGTGGCGCGAGCGAGGCGCGGAGATGATCGAAGTACACGTCGAGCGCGCGCCGCTCCGCAGCGCCGGACACCGAGCCGTGAAGCAAGTAGGCGACGTCGCGCATCCCCGAGCCTCCACCGACGTACTGAAAGTCGACCGCGGCGACGCGACGGCCGTCGGCGGAGAAGCAGAAGTTCGCCGGCTTCGCGTCGCCG
Organism: Polyangiaceae bacterium; assembly: GCA_041940405.1. GTDB lineage: Bacteria > Myxococcota_A > Polyangia > Polyangiales > Polyangiaceae > Xiheicaenibacterium. The sequence goes on along the minus strand of JBGTSH010000331.1, from coordinate 2,984 downwards.
TGCACGAAGGTTCGATGGCGCGCCTCGCGAAGGCGCCGATCGAGCTCCGGCGCGCTGTCGAAGAGCGCCGTGCCGCGTATCGCAGCGAGCTCCTCCTGCCGGGTGGCGAGGTGCCAGTACGTCCCCTCCGACCACAAACCCTCGGGCGACCTTCCCATGAATCGGGCGTGAAACGAGGCGAGCCAGCCGAGGCATGCGTCGAGCTCGACACCGCACGGATCGCGAACGCGCCGCGAAAAGCCCGATGCATCGAGGTCCTCGAGCGCGAGGAGCCACTCGCTCTCTTTCGCGCGCTGACCGAACGGCGCCGCGACGCGGGCATCCTCACCGCAGCGCGCCGCATAGCTGCGATAGAACGCTGTCTCGACGTCGTACGACCGACACTTGCGACGGTGCGAGGCGTCGCCGCCGCGTCGCGCCGGCGGGCGGACCCATTTCACGATCGCGGTCGCCGCGGACGCGCCTGTCAGGTGGGCACGGTAGAGCTCGCCGTACCCGCCCCAGAGGGATTGGATCCTCTCGAGGCGATCGATGCTCTTTGCACCGGTCGCCTGCTCGAGAAAGCCGCGGAGCGCTGCGTCCACCTCAGCCGATGGCGCTGCCGTCGCCCGGGGGGAGCGTCGACTTGCGACCGGCCTGCGCGATCTGATCCCAGGTCGGCTGCTCGCCGCCGGTAACGATCGTCAGCTGGCGAAGGCGAAGCACGACGCGCGTCACCGTGGACGAGTGCGAGAACACGACGCCGCCTTTGGGCCGCGGCTGCTCGAACACCGCTTCGGTGCCGGGGCGCGGGTACGGATGCGACAGGTGGGTCTTGTCGGCTTCGTTGTGCTGGCCGCCGAGGAGTCGAGCCCCGATGAGCTCGTGGTCTCGGACCGACTTCTGCGTGCCGATGTCGACGACGTCGAGGCAACGCATGTTGACGTCGATCGAGTAGACGCGGTTCTGGGTCCACACCTCGAGCATCGCCCACGGCTTGTCCACCGCGGGCGGCCGCCGCACCTCGGAGACGAGCTCGACCTCGATGGCCGGCAGGTTGCCGAACCGGTCCGCTGGGCTGGTCGCGCCGGGCATCGTCTTGTTCGGGGGCGCGTCGGGCGGCTTGGTGGTCATCGGCGGGCGATCGTAGCAGTCACTTCGTCTTGACCGCGAGCGGCTCGAGCGTGCCGTCTTTCTTGATCCGGATGGCGAAAACCCCGGCCTCGGTAGCGATGACGACGGTCGCCCCTTCTTGGCCGGGGAGGAGGCCGATATCCGTCACGATGCTCTTTTCCCGCAGCTTGCCGTCTTTGACGAGATCGTCGAAGACGACGATGTCGTTCACCGTCGCCAGCTTGTCGGTGGGCGCGACGCGGGCGCGGACGCCGCCGCGATCGCCCGCGACCCAGACGAACACGACGTCCTCGCCGAGCGGCGTAGCGTCCGCGAGACGGGCTCGCGGCGCGAGCTCCAGACCGCCGACGAGCATCTCTTTGACGGGCATGCTCCCGCCCTTGCAACCGGCGGTCGTGCAGCGCGTGTGGGCGACGGTGGCGTTCCACGGCTCGGACTCGGTGCCCGGACGGAACGTGGCGGTGCCGAAGCCACCCGGATCGCAGAGCGGCGCACGGCCCAGGTAGACGTCGAGCGGAGCCGTCCACTTGCCGTCGACGTTGAAGAGGGCCTTGGTGCCGCCGGATTGAACGACGGCGACCGTGCCGGTCGACGAGCGGCAACCCCAGACGTCCTGGTCGCCGCCGGCGATCGGCATGTCGATCATCTTCGAGACCTCGCCCAGGTCGGCGGGCTTCTCGATCTTGCCGGACGCGACGTCGATCGTTGCCGAGTAGACGTGCACGCTGCGAGCCTTGGGCGCCTCTTCCTCTTCGCCCTCCTTGGGCTCCTTCTTCTGTTTGTCGCCTGCGTCCTTCATCGCGACAAAGACGAGCTGATCCCAAAGGAGCTGTGTCGTGATCGCAGGCGAGCCGAGGTCATAGCCGTCGATCTCGAGCTCGCGCTTCTTGACCTTCTCGCCTTTGACCGCCGTGATGAGGTGGGACTTGCCCTGCTCGTCCTGTGCGATGGCGGTCACCGAGCCATCCGCCGCGACGTACGCCGACGACGTCGACATCGCGTAGACCTCTTCTCCCGTATCGCTGCGAAAAACGCCGGACTGCCCGCGCTGGCCGGCGAAGACGAGCGGCGCCGCCCCGGGCGCCGTCGTGCCGATCAGCATGAGGCCGTGCTTCGACTTTGCGAGCGCCTCGGGCAGCCGCCGGCACGTGAGGTCTTGCGCGTGCGCGCAGAGGAGCGGCGACTCGGGGACGTCGGCGTCCTGAATCAGGATGTGGCGAACCTCACCCGCAATGGGGTCGAGCGACACGTTCGAGAAGCTGAAGGGCCTCTGCGTGATGGTGCCGACCTTGAGCAGATCGTCGGCGTTGAGCGGCGTCGCCACGTTCGGCGGCCCCGGCTCCTTCGTCTCGGCGAACGTCAGGCCTTCGGCCTTCGCCTTTTCGAACAGCATGTTCATCGGCTCGCTCGCGTCGAGCACGTGCCCCTGGGGCGCCTTGAGGACCTTGGCCAGCGCATCGGCCCAGTACGGAAGGTTCTTGTCGCCGCCCGAGGTCATTCCCGCGCTGCGCGCGGCATCGAAGAGCTCTTGCGCGCGGTACCCGCAGCGCTGCGGCCAGGCGACCTTGTCCACCATCCCGCGCTGCGCCTCGGGCAAGCCCATCGCCGCGAGCTGCGAACGCCGGAAGCGGGCGGCCGGCGCCTCACCATCGGGGGGCGCGCCGCCCAGCAGGCACTGCGAGACAGCCGAGTACGCTTCCCGCGCGCGCGACTTCGCCTTCTGCACCTGCCAGAACGCGCCGCCGATCACCGCGGCGATGAGCCCGACGACCAAGCCCACCACGATGAAAACGCGGCGCTTGCGCTGCTTGCTGTACATCCCTCCAAGCAGCTCTTCGCTGCTCGGGCCCTCGCGGTTTTCCTCCGCGGAT
>JBGTSH010000330.1:0-11769 GCA_041940405.1 Polyangiaceae bacterium | reverse complement strand
CCGATGGCGGCACGCGAACGGCTTCGATCACCGGCGGCTTCATCGCGCTCGCGATCGCGCTCGACAAGCTGAGGAAGAACGGAAAGCTGGATCGTCCGGTCATTCGGGAGCAGGTCGCAGCCACCAGTGTGGGCTTTCTCACCGACGGCCTCGCGCTCGACCTGGTCTACGTCGAGGACTCCAAGGCGCAGGTCGACCTCAACCTCGTCGGCACCGAGCGCGGCAACATCGTCGAGGTGCAAGGCACCGCCGAGGGCGAGGCGATTCCTCGCAAGGAGCTCGATGAGATGGTGAACCTCGCCATGGACGGGGTCATCGAGCTGACGAAGCTTCAGGTGCGAGTTCTCGCGGAAGCCGGCATCGGGATGGAATCGCTCTTGAAACCCCACTGAGCGGCGGCGCCGGGCGACGCCTGAGCATTTTATCGTGCGACACCTGGCGGTAGCCAGGCTCTACTTGGCAGGCTGTCATGACCATCAGGCGTCTTGTTCTAAGGTCCGTCGTACCTCTTTCACTTTTCGGAGCGCTGGCGCTCGTCACCCAGGCGTGCGGCTCCTCTCAAGAGCAGAGTGTCTGCGAGCAAGCCTGCGATTGCGAGGGCTGCGACGAAGGCGACTTCAACGATTGCGTCGACGTCCTGGAGGACCTGAAGCAAGACACCGAGAGCGAGGGCTGCGCGAACGACTACCAGGACCTCTTGAGCTGCCTCGACAAGGACCTGGAGTGCGACGACGACAATGAGGTCGACCTCGACGAGTGCGCGGACGAGCTCGAAGAGGTCTCCGACTGTTTGGACGACGACGTCCTCGGGGTCGCCCACACAGAGAGCGGCGGCGGTGACGACGATGACCCGAACGACCCGCCCACCGGCGGCACCGCGTGCGACGAAATCAAGGCTTGCTGCATCGCCGCGGCGGAGCAGGCCATGGTCAGCACGGCGTCTTGTGCCGGATACGACGCGACGACCGAGGCAGCCTGCCAGGCGGCGATCGACGCGTACGTGACGCCCCCTGACACCGAAGTGCCGCCGGAGTGCCAGTTCCAATGAGGCCCACCATGAAAAAGTCGCTTGTCCTCCTCATGCTCGTGACCCTGGGCGCGTGCGTCCAGCACACCTTCCAGAGCGACGACGACGACGACGACGACGACGGCAGCATCTGGGAGCGACCGGACGGCGACGGCAACAGCGGCGCCGGCGGAACGGGCAACACCACGAGCTCGACCAAGGCGACGTCGACCAAGGCCAACACGGCCGGGCCGACCGGGGCCACGACGACGTCGGGGACGACGGCATTTACCGCAACGCAGAGCAGCCCGGCGGCGACCACCACGACGGGCCCGACCGGCTGCGACGGCGAGGCGACCTGCAACGATTGCCAGACCTGTGCGTTCGACAACGACTGCGCGACCGAGGTCAACACGTGCGCGAACAACTCCGAGTGCGTTGCGCTGCTCGATTGCCTCAACCTCTGTCCGGATCAGACCTGTGCCGATCAGTGCTTGGTCGACCACGCCGCGGGTGAGGCCGACTACACGAACCTCGCGTTCTGCGTCTTCTGCGACGCGTGCTACGTGACCTGCGACGGCGCGAGCCTGGGCTGCTGAACCACGCCGCCTTCACGGTTTCCCCCGGTCCGCGCTCGCGGTAAGGCCGGCCACCTGGCCTTGGCTCGTTTCTCGAGCCAACCTTAAGCGCGGCTCGACGGAGTGTAAGGAAGTTGAAGGCGATGACGATCGTTCTCGCGACGCAGAACCCCGGCAAGCTCGCCGAGCTCCGGGCTCTGTTCGCTCCGCTCGCCGTCGAGGTCGTCTCGATCCGAGACGTCGCCCCGGCCTACGTCGCTCCCCCCGAGGACGGCGCGACCTTCGAGGACAACGCCACCAAGAAGGCGGTTGCAGCAGCCGCGGCCACGCAGCTCGTGGCGATCGCCGACGACTCGGGACTCGAGGTGGACGCGCTCGGCGGACGCCCCGGCGTGCGCAGCGCGCGGTTCGCTCGTGAGGGCGCGACCGACGCCGAGAACAACGCGACCCTGCTCGACGCCTTGCAAGAGGTCGAGGACGCCGGGCGCTCTGCACGTTTTCGTTGCGTGATCGCCCTGTGCGATCCGTTCGCCGACCCTCGCGCGACCATCCGTGTCGAAGGACGGTGCGAGGGTGCGATCGCCCGCAGCCCGCGTGGCGAGAGCGGCTTCGGCTACGACCCGCTGTTCGTGGTGCAGGGGTCCGACAGGACCTTCGCCGAGCTCGGCGAGAGCGAGAAGAACGGCATCAGCCACCGAGGCAAGGCAGCCCGCGAGCTCCTCGCCCACGTCGAGACCTTGGTCGCGGCGCGCCTCGCCGAAGCGAAGCGCGTCTACGGAGGTGCATGAGCCCCACGATCAAAAAGACCGCCCAGCTGTACAAAGGGTCGGCGGGCTACGCGACGGTCGGCCTCGAGATCGTCTTCGCGATCGCCGTCGCGATGTTCGTGGGCAGCTGGGCGGACCGCCGCTTCGGCACCGATCCGTGGCTGACGTGGACCGGTTTCGCCTTCGGCGTGGCAACCGGCATCCACAGCGTGCTCCGCGCCGTCCGGATGATGCGCGCCGAGACCATCCGCGAAGAGCGCGAGCAGGGCAACCCGACCCCGCTGTACGAGACCGACGCCGACCGCGCCCTCCGAAAGCGTGAGGAGCGGATCGCCAAAAAGACCGGCAGTGATGAGGAGGACGCGACGTGAGCGACGACGCCAAGGACAAGAAGAAGGACCCGGCCCTCAAAGCGGCGGTCAAGGTGGTCGCCATCACCGGGTTGGTCCTCACCGCCGGCGCGGCCGTCTTCACCGACTTCCACTCCGCGGTGGGCGTCTTCCTCGGGGGGGCTCTCGCGACGCTCAATCTCGTGATCCTCATCCGCTTGGGTGAGGCCTTCCTCGAGCAGAACGGCGGCCGGACCCCCTGGGCGATCATCGGCGTCTTGAAGCTCGTCGGCCTCTTTGCCGCGGTCTATTTGATCCTCAAGCGCGGCGATATCTCGCCCATGGCGCTGGTCGTCGGCTTCGGGTCCCTGCCGATCGGGATCACGATTTCCGGCCTGTTTCCGGGCAAAGAGAAGCCCTAGGTAGGTCGCTGAAAACGGGTGGGCCCCAAAGCTCTCCCCCTGCCCGGCGCGGCTGTGGTATGTGCCGCCGCGCTACGCGACCATGCCCAAGCACACGTACTGGCTGACGTACCTGCTCGATAAGTTTCCCGCGCTGAAGCACAACGCGCGGGCGCTCCAGCGCCCCTTTGGCGACGAGTTCCTGGGCCACCAGCACCTCGATTACCGCGCCAACGAGCCCGTCATCACCAGCCTCCTCTACATGACGGTGCTGGTGATCATGGCGCTCGCCGTCCGCTCGCGCGTCGTCCGCCTCAAGCAAGCCGTCGTCCCGAGCGAGACGCTGACGCTGACCACCTTCTTCGAGGTACTGACCTCCTATTTCTACGACCTGGCCAAGGACGTGATGGGGGCGGCGAACGCGAAGCGCTACTTCCCGATCATCGGCGCGTCGGCCCTGTTCATCCTCTTCTCGAACCTCATCGGCCTCGTGCCCGGGTTCTCGTCGCCGACGTCGAGCTGGAGCGTGACGCTCGGTTTGGCGCTCGTCGTCCTCTTGACGTTCAACTACTACGGTTTGAAGGAAAACGGCGTCCACTACCTGGCGCACTTCGCCGGGCCGAAGTGGTACCTGGCGCCGATCATCCTCCCGATCGAGCTCTTCTCCACCATCATCGTCCGCCCCTTCACGCTGAGCATCCGGTTGATGGTCAACATCGCCGTCGACCACCTGCTCGGGGCGTTGTTCCTGGGTCTCGTGACGCTGTTCATTCCCCTGCCGATCATGATGCTGGGGATCATCGTCTGCGTCGTGCAGACCGTCGTTTTCTGCCTGCTGACCTGCGTGTACATCGGCCTCGCGACCGAGAAACACGAGGCTCATCACTAGTCTCTCAACCCTTTCGCCTGGGGCCCCAACCCCGCGCGACGCAAGAGCGAAAATCTTTCATCTGGCCATAGCCAGAGAATCGATCTAAGAGCGCGCGCGAAACCTCGTCGCCCGCTCAAAGTCCCCAACGGTGTTGATGTTCGCCCCCCAACGGGTGCGAAGGAGCGAAATCAGGATGTCCCTCAAGAGCAAGCTTGTTTCCCTCGCGGCGTTTGCTGCTGCATTCCTCGTCCCCGCGCTCGCGTACGCGCAGCAGGCGGGCGCCGCGGCCAACAAGTTCGATGCGAGCGCTTTCCTCGGCGTCGCCGCCGGCCTCGCGATCGGCCTCGCTGCGCTGGGCGGCACGCTCGGTCAGGGCCGCGCGACGGCTGCCGCGCTCGAGGGCATCTCGCGCAACCCCGGCGCCGCAGCCCGCATCCAGACCCCGATGATTCTGGGCCTCGCCCTCATCGAGTCGCTGGTTCTCCTCGCGTTCGTCGTCGCCTTCATCCTCCAGGGCAAGATCAGCCTGGGCTGAGGGCGAGACGCCGCGGCTTCGATCAATTTTGATCGGGGTCGTGATGGGGCCCGTGAGTCGCGAATTGCGACTCGCTGGTCCGACCGACGTGACAAAAGTGACGGGGCGCACCGTGAATTTTTCACAGTGCGCCCCTTTTTTCTTGGCCTGTGTCCGCTATCCTCGATTTCGCGCCGTTTGGCGCACACATTTTGCTCCTTTGATTCGCGCCGCGACGCGAACTCACGTCCATTCGGAGGCTTGGTATGAAGCATCGAAACGCGTGGCTGCTGGTGAGCTCCGCCGCGCTCATGACCGTTGGGTTCTGGGGCTGTGGCGATGACACCACGGGCAGCGGCGGCATCGGCGGCGGCGCGACGACAAACAGCACCGTCAGCACCAGCGCAACCAAAGCTACCGGCGTCACGGTCACGTCGACCACGAGCGGGCAGATGGTCGAGTTCGTCGGTCAGGCCTGCACCGGCGACGGCGAATGCGGCCCGATGGGCAGGTGCATCCTGCCCACCGACGACGATCCCTTCCTCGGCGGCGGCCCGGCAGACGGCTACTGCACCATCGACTGCACCGACGACAGCCAGTGCCCCAACAACGGCTTTTGCGGTGACGGCTCTTGCTTCCTCGGGTGCGAGATCGGTCCGGAGCTCATGTTCATCGACGACGAGCTGAGCGAGGACAAGTGCCACGCGCGCGAGGACGTGCGCTGCGTCGCCGTCACCGACGACCTGACGGCGTGCATCCCCACCTGCGGCGTCGACGCGCAGTGCGCCGGCCGCTCGTGCGATCCGCGGATTGCGGTCTGCGTCGACACGCCGAGCACCGGTCTACCGGACGGCGCGATCTGCGACGCCGAAGCGGATCCGCCCGAGTGCGAGGGCGTTTGCGTCAACTTCACGAGCGGCGAGACGATCTGCTCGAATCGCTGCGTGCTCGGCGGCGTGCTCGACGGCAACGACTGCGGCGGCCTGACCGAGGGCGTCTGCGTCTATCGTCCGTCGAGCTTCGGCGCCGGCGATCAGGGCTTCTGCGCGCCTGCCTGCTCGGTGCAGACCGACTGCGCGAACCCGACCTGGTGGTGCTTCTCGAACAACTTCGCAAGGAACGGGTTCTGCTTCGGCGCGACCGAGTGCCCGAACGGCCAAGCCGATTGCGATCCGATGTCGGGCGACCAGTGCACCCAGACGCAGCACGGTCCGTTCTGCCTCGATCCGCTGATCCCCCTCGGTGAGGGTGGCGGCGGCGTCGGTGGCGGCGGCGTCGGCGGCGGCGGCACCGGCGGCGGCGGGGTCGGCGGCGGCGGCGGGGCCGGCGGAAACTGAAGGACGAGGGGGGGTGGCACCAGGGCTGAAGACGGTCTCGGTACCTTCGGGTTTCGAGGACGTCTTCGCCGCTGCCGAGCACGTCGTCTCGCGGTACTTCCGCGAGCGCAAAGACCATCCCGAGCACGGCACGATCGAGATCTCGGGCGAGCGGTACATCCTCGTCCGAGGTGCCGCGCTGTCGGTCGAGTTCTTCGGGCTCGTGCGTGAGCTCTACGGGCCCGGCCGCGCGCAAGAAGCCGACGAGTTCGCTCGCAACATCCTTTTCGATCTCGCGCACGCGGTCGGGCGCAAGGACGCGAAGAGCTTCCACGCCAAGATGGGGCTCACCGAGCCGGTCGCGCGCCTCTCGGCGGGCCCCGTGCACTTCGCCCACGCCGGCTGGGCCTTCGTCCACATCTTTCCGGAGTCGCGGCCGTCGCCCGACGACGACTACTACCTCGTCTACGAACACCCCTACTCGTTCGAATCCGACGCGTGGCTTCGCGCCGGTGAGACCCGCGACTTTCCGGTGTGCATCATGAACGCCGGGTACTCGTCGGGATGGTGCCAAGAGAGCTTCGGCATCCAGCTCGTCGCCGCCGAGGTGCGCTGCCGGGCGCGAGGCGACGACGCGTGCCGGTTCGTGATGGCGCCGCCGCACAGGATCGAAGCCTACGTGCGCGACGAGGTGAAGACCGGCACCTCGTTCATTCCGGACTTCTTCGCGCGCAAGCGCGCCGAAGAGAACCTCCGGCGTGCACACGCCGAGCTCGAGCTGCGCGTCGAAGAAAGGACGGCGGAGCTCAAGCGCGAGATGGAAGAGCGACGGCGGATCGAGCGCGAGCTCTCACGCCAGCACAAGCTCGAGGCCCTCGGGCGGCTCGCCGGAGGCGTGGCCCACGACTTCAACAACCTGATGGCGGTCGTCCTGACCAACGGCGCGCTCCTCGAGCGTTCCTTGGCGAGCTCCGACCCGCGGCGCCGCTACGCGGAAGAGATGACGAACGCAGTCCATCGAGCCGCCGATCTCACTCGACAGCTGCTCGCCTTCGGCAGTGCGGTTCCAGGCGAGCGAGAACCGATCGAGCTCGACGTCGTCGTCGCCGATTTGACCCGCATGCTGAGTCGGCTCATCGGAGACGACGTCGAGCTCTCGATCGACTTCGGCGCGACGAGCGCCGCCGTCCTCGCTACCCGTTCGGAGCTCGAGCAGGTGATCGTCAACCTCGTGGTCAATGCGCGGGACGCTCTCCCGACAGGCGGAAAGATCGCCGTGTCGACGGGGCGCTTGCCGCCCACGAGCGACGCACCGGCTCGCGTCGTCCTCCAGGTTGCCGACTCCGGCACCGGGATGTCGGCCGAGGTGCAGGCATCGATCTTCGATCCGTTCTTCACGACCAAAGAAGGGTCCGGCACCGGCCTCGGGCTCTCCACCGTGTACGGGATCGTCCAGCGTGCCGGCGGCACCATCACGGTCGACAGCAGGCTGGGCGAGGGCTCGACGTTTCGCGTCACGCTGCCGAGCGTGGAGTCCCGGCGCCAGACGCCCCCTTCCGGCGTCTCGGCCCAAGCCGAGCGCCCCGGCCGGGGAGAGATCGTGCTCTGCGTAGAGGATCAGCCGCGCCTGCGCAAAGCCCTCGAGGCGAGCCTGCGAGAGCTCGGCTTCGCGCCGCTGATGGCGTCGGAGCCTCGGGAGGCCTTCAGCATGATCGAGGGCGGCGCGAGACCTGCTGCGGTGCTCACCGACCTGATGCTGCCGCACATGACCGGCATCGAGCTCGCCGAGCGGGTGGAGTCGACCGTACCCAACGTCGCCGTCATCTTCATGTCGGGCAACCCGAGCGACGCCCTCGACTCGCGCCGAGCACAGGGCAAGCGCGTCGTGTTCCTGGCGAAGCCGTTCACTCTCGATGGGTTGGGCGCAGCGCTCCGCGAAGCGATCGACGCCGTCGCTTTGGTGTAGGGTCGGACCATGCCGAGCGCCAAAGGGACCCGCTACGCCGCGATCCTGCGCGGGGTCATGCCGACGAACGCAAAGATGCCCGAGCTCAAGCGGGCCTTCGAGCTCGCAGGCTTCACGGACGTCAAGACGGTGCTCGGGAGCGGCAACGTCGTGTTCACCGTCTCCGGAGCAAAGGCCGAGGCCGCGATCGAGAAGAAGGCCGAAGCCGCCATGAAGAAGCACCTCGGGAGCGCCTTCTTCACCATCGTCCGCTCCGTCGACGATCTGCGCGCGCTCCTCGAGTCAAAGCCGTACGCGAGGATGAAGCTCGATCCCAAGGCGAGGAAGGTGATCACCTTCATGCGCAAAGAGCCCGCCGAGGGCGTCAAGCTGCCGATCGAGCAGGACGGTGCCGTCATCGTCAAGCGCGTCGGGCGCGAAGCGTTCAGCGCCTACGTCACGGGTCCGAAGGGCCCCGTCTTCATGCGGCTCATCGAGAAGACCTTCGGCAAAGACGTGACGACGCGTACCTGGGAGACCGTCGAGAAGCTCGCGAAGTAGCGCTCGGCGCGCTCACGGCTTGCGCGACACGGTCATCTTCTTCGCCTCGCCACGCTCGATCGACAGAACGACCTCACCCCGCGAGTCGCCCAGCCGAAGCTTCGCGACATCGCCTTGCGACGTCACCTCGGGCGCCCCGACGCGCAGCGCCTTTGCGAGCGCCGCCCCGAACCGAGCCGGCACGACGGCGACCGGCCGCTTCAGCTCGATCGTGAGCGAGAGGTCGTCGGCTTCGAGCAGGCCCGAGCGACCACCGCTCCTCTGGATCTTGGCGAATGCGATGTTCCGCGTGGTCACCACTTGATCGAAGAGGACGGTTCCGTCCTCGTCGGACGTCTTTACCCCGATCGTTCCGTAGAAGTCGACCGGCGCGGGAGGAGGGTTCCAGAGCGCAAGCGCAGCCAGCCGGACGAGGTCGTCTTCGGTGACGAACGTCTCGGGGAGGAGCTCGTGCGTCGGTGTCCGGGACAAGCTCACCTCCCGAACGCGGGTCTTGCCGAGCGGATCTTGCTCGTCAACACGTCCGATCGAAAAGTAGCCTTCTTGAGTCGGCGATTTCAGGTCGAACATGTCGCTGCCCGGAAAGAGGGAGTGCGGCGACCGCGGCATGCGCCGGCGCGCGCCCATGCGCTTCAAGATCGCGCCGAAGTCGACGACCACCGGCGGGTCGAAGTGGACACGGAGCTCGACCAGCTGACCTGCCTTCGTCGAGAGCTCCACCTCCTCGATGTTGGCGGCGCGCGGCGCGAGATCGACACCCACGTACCGCGACTCTTTGGACTTGTTGCACAGGACGGGCGGACCGAAGAGGGCGATCGCCTCGGCGATGCCGACGTCGTCGCGAAAGAAACCTTTCGGATCGACGACCAGCGGGACGAACGGTGCCTCCTCGGCACGGAGCTTGGAGCTCACCGCCGATGCGGGGAACACCGGGCATCGCACCGGGTAGGGCACCGTCTTGGTGACCTTCATTCCGAGGGCCATCGCCTGGGTGCGAGCCTCCGTCGGATCGAGCGGCTCGAGCTCACCCACGGGCGGAACGACCGCCGAGGCCGCGGCGGTGGCCGTAGGGGTCGCGGGTCGGTCGACCGCGGCCGTGGTGGTCGCCGCCGGATGAGGCGGATCGGCGGTAGTAGCTGCAGGCGCACACGCCGCAGCTCCCACCGCCAACACGAGCACGAAGCCCGACCGCCTCACGCTCCGATCGGTATCACCTGTCAGGGCGCGGGAGCCATTGCCCCGAGCGTCGGCGGCGACTCGGGCGCGCGCGCCTTGCCCCCCTGATGCGGGACGTACTCTTGGGTGACGCCGAGCTCGGCGGGGATCATCGACGACATGTCGGTACCCGCGCCGACGACCATCGCGCCGCTCGTCGGCGCGAAGCTCTCGTTCGCGGCGTCGACGAAGCCGGGGTTCGCTCCGCCCATCGAGGCGCCGAGCCCGACGATCTGGGCGATCTCCGACGCACCGCCGAAGCCGCCCATCGGCGACCAGCCGTCGCGCACCCAGTTGTTCGCGAACGTCGCGATGCCAGCGACGACGCTGTCGCGCTCGCCGAGCATGTTGACCGGCGAGTTCGCCTCCGGTGAAGCGGAGCTGTAGAAGATGTTGTTCGTCGCGAGGAGCTGCTCGTCGTTGCTCGAGAGCTCGAAGACGTCGACCGAATCCCAGTCTCCGAGCGACTCGTTGTTCACGACCACGGTGTTCTCGTAGAAGTGGAGCGTTCCCTTTCGGTAGTGATCGAGGATGCCGCTGTCGCCTCCGTAGTGGATCATCGAGCCGGACGCGCCGTTGCGGATCATGACGTTACCGTAGACATAGGTCTCGTGGAACGCCGGCAGGCCGAGCGTGTCGGAAGCAGCCTCCTGCGCGTCGACCACGTCGAGGAGGTGCGCGCCGTCCTCGATCCAGTTGTAACGAATGACGACGCCGGCCGACCGCTCCTTGATGTTGGCGCCGAGCACGCCCTGCGTGCCGGCGCGCGGCTCGCCGAAGCGGTTGAACTGGTAGGTGACGTCGACTGCCTCGTTGTAGACGTTGTGGTGGTAGTAGTCGCTGAGGCTGCCGTTCTCATAGATGTGGTTGCCCTCGATGAGGACGTGCTCGGTGAGCTCGTCACCGCTGCCGCCACCGATGAACAGACCGTTGTTGTTGTCGTGGACGCGGCAGCCGCGGACCGTGACGTAGTCGGCGCGCTGCACGTAGATGCCGGCGGCAACCGGCAAGTAGGTCTGCTGCTGGCCCGACACGTTGGTGAACGAGCTCTCGGGCGAGCCGTTCCTGATCTCGAGCGCTTCGATGACGATGTGCTGCGGCTGGAGCTGCCACGGGTCGCTGTTGGGGTGACCGACGACGATCACGCCGCGCATCTGGTGCCCGGAGTACGGAAAGACGAGCGACGGGCGGGTCGTCGCGTTCGCGCCGTCGACGATCGGAAGCTCGCCGTTCGGTCCGGCGACGCCGCAGATCCGGATCGGCTGCTCGGCGGTGCCCTCGCCGCTGATCATCAGCTTCTCGTGGTACGCATCCGGCCTGTAGAAGACGCGGACGGTGTCACCCGCGACGAGCGACTCGAACGGAACGTCGCCGAGGTTCTCGTAGGCCTTGCCCGGGCCGACCTGGTAGTCGGTGCCCTGCCCGACGTGTGTGCAGTCGACGGGCGTCGGACCGCCGCCGTCCGGACCCGGACCCGGACCGGGATCGCCCGCGCCGGTACCGGTGCTCGAGCTGGAGCCCGCGCCCGAGCCGGTGCTGTCGCCGGCACCGGTGGCGTCTCCGGCGCCCGCTGCGCCGCTCGTCGCGGAGCCCTTGCCTGCGCCGCTCGTTGCCCCGGTCGCGTCTGCGCCGCCGCTCGAATCGCCGCTCCCGTCATCCGGGTCGATGGCGCCGCCTTCGGCACACGCAACAGACAGGAGAATGAGCGCAGTCGCGCTCGCACTTCGGATGCTTCGCTTCACTCGTCGACCCTTTCGGTTGGGTCGACTCGCCACGCAACGCACGTGCCGTGGCGTTTTGGAGTGATAGCGACAGTTTTGTCAGCTTCGGCCGGTGCTTTGAGGCATCACTCGATGCGCGCGAGCCTCTCGCAGTCGGATTTCCTGCGCAGAGGTGCGATTAGCCGTTCGTACCGGTGCCGCTCGCGGTGCCGCCCGAGCTACGACGAGCAGCGGGGACACGAAGCCCGTACCGCTGCAGCAGGCGGTGCAGGTGGATGCGATCCATCCCCGCGCGACGCGCCGCCTGGCTCACGTTGCCGCCGGACCAAGCGAGCAGATCCGTCAGGTACGCACGGTCGAACGCCTCGATGGCTGCGTCCTTTGCGTGTCGGAAGGGGATGTCGAGGTCGACCGTCTTCTGCGAGACCGGCGGAAGGATGCGGTAGGTACCGCTCTTCGCCGGCGCCGTCGTTCGAAGGACGACCGCTCGCTCGACGTAGTTGCGCAGCTCGCGCACGTTGCCGGACCAGCGATGGCTCGCCAAG
>JBGTSH010000329.1:0-11789 GCA_041940405.1 Polyangiaceae bacterium | reverse complement strand
CGACATGGACGCCCTTGCCCTCGAGCGCGTTGAGATAACAGGGCAGGGTGGCGACGAGTGTCTTGCCCTCACCGGTGCGCATCTCGGCGATGCAGCCTTGGTGAAGGACCATCCCGCCGATGAGCTGCACGTCGTAGTGCCGCATCCGAAGGACGCGCCGGCCTGCCTCGCGACACACGGCGAACGCGGGGACCAGGATGTCGTCCAGCTTGGCTCCCTGATCGAGCTTCTCTCGAAACTCGCCCGTCTTGGCCCGGAGCTCGTCGTCGGTGAGCTCCTTCATCTCGGCTTCCAGGTCGTTGATGGCTACGACCCTGGGCTTGAGGCGAGCGACCGCACGCTCATGCGAAGTGCCGAAAAGCTTCTTGAACCAGGCGATCATAGAGGCGCCCAGGGACCCTAGTCCTCCCGGCCGGGGCGCGCAACGCGTTGAGGGTCGAACGCCCGCTTCATGCTAAACAGGCGATCTCGTGGCCGCCTCGCTCTTCGACCACTACCAGCGCCGCAAGTCCGAGCTGGAGAAGCTCTGCGCAGGCTTCGACGCCAAAAGCGACGTCATCTCCAGCCGTCGCGGGATCCTCGCGCTCGTTGCGGCGGTCGGGATCGTCTTCGGCCTTCTCCGTGGCTTGCCGACCTGGGGCTGGGCGCTCGTAGGTGTCGTTGGCCTTCTCTTCGGCGCCCTCGTGGTGCGCCACGCCTTTCTGGCATCCGACCGTGCACTGGTCGAAGAGCGACTCAAGGTCGTCGGGGCCGGGCTGCGGCGCATCCAGGGTGAGCCGGAGCCCGACGATCCCTTCCGGCCCAAGCTCCCCGATCCTCACGGCGCCCGCTTCGGAAGCGCCGAGCATCCGAACTCCGGCGATCTGGATCTCTTCGGGCCGAGCTCGCTCTTCGTCGCCGTCTCGCGCGCCGAGACCGCGGTCGGCGAAGAGACGCTGGCGAGTTGGTTGAAAGAGCCTGCTGCAGTCGACGTGGTGCGCGCGCGGCAAGAGGCCGCCAAAGAGCTCCTCGCCGATCCCGTCCTGCTGGAAGACCTCGCGGTGCTCGCCCGTCGGGCCGAGAGCCGTGGACGCGCCGAGGAGCCGCTCGCCGTTTGGGGCGAGGCACCCGCGGTCATGCCGGTCGCCGGCGCCTCCGGACCCGAGCTGCCGCTTCGCCGGATCCTGGTGATGCTCGGTCGAGCGACCGTCCCGCTCACGATCGGCCTTTACTTCGGCAATGGTTGGCTCGCCGCCCAGTCGAAATGGCTCGGCTACGCGTTCGCGGTTCCGCTCGTTCTGCAGTTCGTCATCCTGGGCGCTCTTTACGGTCCGATCGCGCGCATGGTCACGTTCGTCTCGTCGCGCGAGGCTCCGTTCGGTCGCTTTCGCGCCGTGTTCGAGCGGATCGAGGCGACCGAGAAGGAGTCGCCCCTGCTCCGCCGCATCGTCGAGACATTGCGGGGTGAGGGCGCACCGGCTTCCGCGGAGCTCGCGAAGCTCGAGAAGGTCATCGGCTTCGCGGACCTTCGCCACAACGGGCTCATCCACTTCGTCGCGAACCTCTTCCTTCTCTACGACGTGTGGGTCGCGCTCGCGCTCGAGCGCTGGCGCCAGCGCTCCGGCAAGAAGGCGCGCAAGTGGCTCAGCGCCCTCGGCGAGCTCGAAGCGCTCGCCAGCATCGCGATCTACGCCGGCGAGCAAGAACGCCTCTCCTGGCCCGAGGTCGACGACGGTCCCGCGCGCATCACTGCGGAAGAGCTCGGTCATCCGCTCCTGCCCCCGGGCAGCTGCGTCCGGAACGATCTCGATCTCCCCGAGCCCGGGCGGGCGCTCCTCGTCACCGGATCGAACATGTCCGGCAAGAGCACCTACCTTCGCTCGATGGGGCTCTGCGCCGTCATGGCGCTCGCAGGGCTCCCCGTCTGTGCGCGCCGCGCCCGCGTCTCACGCATGGAGACGTGGACGAGCATGCGCATTCAGGACGCGCTCGATCGCGGCATGAGCCACTTCTACGCCGAGCTCGTCCGCCTCAAAGCGATCGTCGACGCCGCGCACGAGGGGAAGAAGGTCCTCTTCCTCCTCGACGAGATCCTCCACGGTACCAACTCGCACGAAAGATCCATCGGCGCCCGCGGCGTCGTCCTCGATCTCGTCGCCCGTGGCGGCGTCGGTGCTGTTTCCACGCACGACTTCGCCCTCGTAGCGATCGCCGAAGAGAGCGGCGGCCACGTCCGCACCGTCCACTTCTCCGACCGTATCGAAGACGGAAAGATGCTCTTCGACTACAAGCTGCGAGAAGGCGTCGTCGAGACGACGAACGCGATTCGCTTGATGAAGGCGGTAGGGATCGACGTCGCGTTCTCGGAACAGGCGTGAGCGGTCACCGTCCCGCAGCATGACAACTTCGTCGGTCAGGGATCGAGGATGCCGTACTTCGCCATGATGAATCGGAAGTTGTCGGCCTCCGTCCCGCTCACCATGTACTCGTAATAGAGCTCGATGGCTTCGAAGAAGCTCTCGTAGCTTTGGGCGTTCGAGACGGCGAGCGAGTACACCATCGCGCTCATGAAGTCGTTGCTGTTGCCACCGAGGAACGTGTTGCAGGAGTAGGGGGCGGTGGTCGAGCACGACCTGCGGTTGAGCCACGCCCACACGGCCTGATTGACCGCCTTGATGCGGTATCCGTCGTTGTAGTCGCACGCAGTGTCCAGATCCTCCGAAGGCCTGTCCACGTCGAAGTCGCCCAGGTCGCTCACGGCGTCGACGCACGTCGGATCGTGCACGGCGAACGAGCCCATGTAGATGCTGCCGAACGTGCACGAATTGTTGGCGGTCGAGAACGTGTACGTCAGGGACGGGTACAGCTTCTTCGTGAGATACAGCGCCGTCATGTCGCCGATGGTCTCCCGCAGCGGGATCGACTCGTCGGTCGTGTCCTGTATGCAAGAGTCGAAGCCGCCCTGGCTACCCATGATGCCGTACTCGGCGTGCATGTCGACGTGGTGCCCGAGCTCGTGCAAGAGATGCCCGACGTAGTCGGTGCACATGTAGATGCACGACATCTCTTCGTTGACGTACGGCGGCTGGAAGTAGTTATCGAGGTACGTGCAGGCGTCGTACATTGCGCTCCCGGTGCCGCACGTGTCCGGCTCCATGCCTTCGGGGCTGCCGTCCACGTTCGTGAAGAGGCTGACAGGCGCCGGCGTGAACAAGCCGAACGGCGTCCCCGGGGCGTGGTCCCAACCGAGGGTCGATTGCCGTGCGTCCAGGTGCACGAGCGCCGCGCGCATCTTTTGATAGAGGTTCTGCGTGTGAAACTGGTTGGCGTCGGTCACCGTGGTCGCCGTGAAGGACGACTTCAGGGGACCGAACTGCCAGGGCATCGGCCCTGGGTAGTACTGCGTCGAGAGGTAGTTCGTCGGGAGGCCGTTGTTGACGTTCTCCCAGTCCAAGACCATCGCTCGATCGTCGCCCATTCGAACGAGATGACCGTAGTAGGGGTTGAAGCTGCCTTCCCAAAGCGAGCCCGCGGTCGAATACATCGCAGTCGCCGTGGTGGATGGGTTGTTCGTCGCCTGTCTGGCCAGGACCGTCACCGGCGCGTGATCGAACGCATCGTGTGCGGCGAGCCCGGTCTTCGACAGCACCGTACCGTCGGTGGCAGATACCCACACGCGATGCCGCACGCGCCCGCCGGCATCCGCCGTCCACGCCATCACGCCGCGCCGCGGGAAGGCGACGAGCTCGACGTCGGCGGGGAGCTCGGTGCCGTCAATCGCTCGCGCTACCGCCTCTCGCGCGCTCTCGCGGGAGGTCTTCGGATCGAGCCCCTCGAGCTCTCTCCGCTCGTCGAGCAGCGCACCGTGGATTGCCACGACGCTGCCATCGGCGAGGCTCGTCACCGCGATCGTCTCGCCCGCCCCCGCGATCCGGTGGCCCCGATAGCGCTGCTCGTAGCGGTGGATGCGCAGGTTCTCCGAGACCTCTATCACGCGCTCGAGCTTCAGCGTCGTCAGCTTCTCGCCGTCTCGCACCGGTTCGATGCCCAGCATGCTCGCGTTCTCGCGCGCGAACGCGAGGAGCGCCTCTGCCGGCTCGCCGCTCGGATCGAACCGGAACAGCGGCGCCCGATCACGCCGTGAAAGAGCAAAGACAGATCCGTCAGGGTCACGCCGAACCTTCAATGCATCTATGTCGGCCGGTTCGACCGCCTGCTCGCCGACCTGGGTGTCCGGCCCGTGGCCCCCCTCTCCCTCGCTTCCCGGCTCCCGATCCGCGCCGCAGCCCCAAGCCAGAGAACACACGAAGAGCACCAGAGACGACCGCAACCTGAGCATCGAGACCTCCCTACGTTGGTGGTCCGCGCTTCAGCAGCGTCCGTGCCGAGCCGAGCCGCGTGCGAAGCGGGCAGATTTGCATGCCGATGCGCCCGAATGGCGGCATGCATGAGGGCGGCCGCACCCAGGTGCCTGGGTGCGGTGGCGCTCAGCCCGCGTGAGGGGGCGCGAAGCGTCGAGCACGCGCCATTGGGGGCAGCTACTTGATGCTGAAGCTGACAGCCGCGCCTTCCCACGGACCCTCGGTCACGCGGTTCGACTCGAACTGTGCCCACGTCAGGCGGACGGACACCGAGCCTTCGACGCCCTTGAGCTTTGCCCACTCGTCGGGGCCGGGCGAGTAGTCGGTGTTCGTCGTGAACACCTCGACGATGTTCTTGTCCGACGCGCTCGAGAAGACGAGGTAGTAGGCCGCGCCGCTGATGGGATCGCCGTGCGCGTGCGCGACCGGCGTGTTCTTCAGGAGGACACCGAGAGCGCGCTCCATCGGATCGATCTCACGCGCCCCAGGAACGAGGTGGGGCGGAAGGAAGTCACGCGGCGAGATGCTCGCGGACGCGCCTGCCTCGGCCCAGATGAAGGTGAACGGCGCGTCGCTGTCGACGACCTGATCCTGCGTGGGCTCTTCGAACGCGACCGCCTTGGCGGGATCGTTCTTCGTCTGCGCCGCGGTGAGCGCGTTGAGCGCCTCGTCCGTCGCGCCACCTTGGTAAATCACGCCGTCCGGACCGACCTCTTCGTCGTCGCACGCCGTCGTGAAGGTGAAGAGGTAGAGCGCTCCGGTGAAGGCGGCAGCGCCCAAGAGCAGTCGGCGAAACATCATGATTCGCCGCTATAGCAGAGTCTTTGTCCGGCGGCGCTAGGCCCTATCGGGGTGCGTCACTCTGTCCGAATCTCGACCGTGATGGCCTTGCCGGCCCAAGGTCCGCCGCCGGGGGCGATCCGGTTATCCTCGAACTCCGCCCACGTGACGACCGCGGTGATCGGGACCGCGGCGGCTTTGAGACCGGCCCATGCCTCGGCCGAGGGCAGGAAGTTCGTCGCGGTCGTGAAGCCGCGGAGCAACATCGCTCCGTCGGGACCGGTAAACTCGATCAGGTACGCGGGCCCCGAGATCGGCGTGCCGTGCGCGTGCGCTTTGGGAAGGCCGGGGAACAGGATGCTGCCGACCGCCCTCGGCCGGGGGCTCGAGAGGCCGAAGCGTAGATCTTCTTTGAGGTGGCCCGGCTGTACCGGCAGGGCTCCGCTCGGCTCGCCGATGTGCCAGCAGAACGGTGTGGGGGTCGCGGCCCCGAGCGTCTCGCCATTCGACGGCCAGTCGAAGACAGCCGTCTTGGTCGGGTCGCTTTGCCGCTCTTGCGCGAGGAGAGCCTCGAGCGCTTCATCGGTCGCGCCGCCCTCGTAGACGACGCCCTCGATCTGCTCGACCTGCGTCTCGCCGTCCTCGGTGTCGGAGTCGCCACAACCCGTAAAAGACGCAAGCCACGCGGCCGCGAGGGCAGCGAAGACGACGCCGAGTCGGGGAAGTCGGCTCACGACGCACCTATAGCACCGGGCCGGCCGCACGAGCCCGACCCACGCCGCCGATGTGGGTTGGCTTCCTCCCTCGTCGCTGAGCGTGAATCGGCTCGGAGGCGGATCGCCGGTGCCTCGAAACTGACGGGGATTAACGGCACGAAGCGGGGCATGCGGCCGTTTCTACGGGCCGGCCCGGCAATCGGTTTCGTTTATTGACCCGCGGTCAACGATGGCACTGCTCGTGCTCTGGGGAGCCGGTGAGGAGGTGCTCTTTGAGCTCCAACGATTTCGCGACCGTTCGCTTGCTCGTCTCGTCGCTCTCCGCGCTTGCCGCGCTCTCGTGCGCGCCGTTCGGCCCGGACGAGACCTCCGAGGAGGCCGAGAAGAACGACCAAGCCATCATCGGCGGCAAGCCCGCGCTGGCTTACCCGGAGGCCGCGCTGGTCAACATGCTGTACGGCAACCAGGTCGCGAGCATCTGCTCGGGTGCCGTGATCGCGCCGAAGGTCGTGCTCACCGCCGGGCACTGCGTCGTCGGCGGATACAGCGGGTGGGAGGTCGTCGCCCCGTTCGCCAACGGGCAGAAGGCCTACGCCCAGAAGGCGTCGACGTACGATTACAAGGACACGAGCGGCTATGTGAACCCGAACCAGCACGACGTCGGGCTCGTGTTCCTGAAGACGCCGATCACGCTCGACAAATACCCGGAGGTCTCCTCGAAGCCGATCGCGAGCGGAGGGCTCCTGCAGAACATCGGCCGCATCCAGAACGGTCAGGCGTCGTGGTCGCAGCTCTTCATCGGACCGCAGATCGTCGCGCAGAACGGGAGCGGGTACGGTTACCCGTACGCCTACGTGACGACGATGAAGATCCAGCCCGGCGACTCGGGCGGCCTCGTCGTCGGCGCCGACTCGCACACGATCTTCGCGGTCAACTCCGGCGCGGGCGGCGGTACGCAGATCCTCGCGCGCGTCGATCAGGTCTACACCTGGATCGATCAGCAGGTGCAGGCGAACGGAGGCTGGGGTCCGCCGGGTGACGGCTCGGGTGCGGGCGGCGGACCGGCCGACGATCCGGGCGGCGGCGGAAGCGGAGGCGAATGCCCCGGCGGCGATCCGGGCGGCGAGGATCCCGGGGACGGGGATCCTGATCCCGGCGCAGGAGGTGACGAGCAACCGCAAGGCGTGCCCGGAGGCTCGGGCTGCTACGGCATCGTCGAGACGTGCGACGTCGAGGGTGAGACCTTCCTCTATTGCGACGGCAACGTCCTCTGGGGCGTCGAATGCGCCGACCTGGGACAGACCTGCGTCCAGGTGTCGGCGAACGACGCGAAATGCCAGTAGAACGCCGATTGGGAAACACGCTGCCCACCTTCGGGCGTATGGACCGACATCCATGCGCCCGTCGCTCTCGCTCGCCCTCTTGGTGATCGCCTCGGCTCTCGGTTGTACGAGCGGAGCCGGATCCGAGCCCGTGGTCGAGATGCGTCCGCCGGTTGCATCGGGCGAAGCGCCGCGTGAAGCGCCGAGCAAGGGTCCTCGCACGTTCGCCGTCGGCAGGTTCGGCTTCGTCGAGACGCTGGGCGACCGTCGCGTCCTGCTCCTCTCGACCGACGTCGACGTCGCCTGGGGCGACGGAAAGCCCGAGCTTCTCACGAAGCCCGAAGACTCGCTTCGCATCGCACGCGTGACGATCGCGCCCGGACAGCTCCCCGAGAGCCACCGCGTCGCGGGTCTCGCCGTCGATCTCTACGACGGCGATTCGCTCGTCGGCGAAACGAAGCTCGGCGCCACGTGGATCGCGAGCATGTCATTCGACTACAACGAGCCGCGCCCGCAGGGAGAGGAGCGCCCCTCGAACCAAGCGCTCGCCGACGACGCGTGGAACAATGGGACCCGCTGGCTCGTGGCCGACCTCGGCCCGGCAGAGCCCAAGAACGCAACGTGGGGTCGCCTCGCGGTGCTGCCCAAACCGGGGCTCCCCACCGTGACGCCGGCCGAGCCGCAGATCGCCGACCGCGCGCTTGCTCTCTTGCGCCGTGAGGCCGCTTACACCGAGGCGCAGGACTCGTTCGACGCGCATTACGCGAGCATCCAGCAGCCGAAGCCCGCGACGGGCTGGGAGGAGACGGCGAGGACGACCGTGACGGCGTTCACGCACGCCGGGCAGCGTTACGTGCTCGCGCGGCTCGAAGCAGGCGAAGCCTGCTCGTTCGCGGCAATCATCGCGCGGCTCTATCGAGTCGAAGGCGGCGAGCTGGTTCCGGTGAACGAGCTCGCAACGCAGGATGAGCCGCGGCTGCTCATCGACAGCAACGGCGATGGCGTGCTCGAAGCGGTGACTTCGAGCACCTTCGGCGCGGGCTGGCTTCAGCTCCAGAACCTCGTCGGCAACGACAACGACATCATCCTTCGCGAAGATCGCCCCGAGCACTTCTGCCCCTGCTGACCTGATGAGCGGAACCGTTTAGAGCGCCGCGCGCGACCAATCACCTCGCATCCAGAGCGACAGCCGGAAGGTCGCATGGGTGCGATGGTCGGTGACCCGGTCGTCTTGCTCGCGGTACGTGCGGATCTTGTCTCCACGCATCCCGGAACCGACTTGGGTGCGGCGTTCGGCGTTGCGGCCTTTGTCGCGCTCGACGGCCTCGATGTCGGCGAGCTTCGCCGACAGAATCCGGAGCGCCATGGAGAGGCTCTGTTGCTGCGAGCGCATGTCGACTCTCGCGGCGATCCCCGTCGGTCGGTGCGTCGCGATCACGCACGACTCGGTCTTGTTGCGGTGTTGCCCGCCGGGACCGGTGCCGAGCGTCTTCTTGATGTCGACGTCCCGCATGTCGAGCTCGTAGCGATCGGCGGCGACGGGATCGAGCACGGCGACCGTGATGGTCGATGTGTGTACTCGGCCGCGTTTCTCGGTCGGGGGCACGCGCTGCCACCTGTGTCCGCCGGCTTCGGGAAGGAAGAGGGCTCGCGAGCCCCGTCCCTCGAACATCACCGCGACGAAACCTGCGCGTTCGTCGAGCAGCGTGACGTCAAAGACGGCCAGCGCGCGCGGCTTTCACGTACACCGCGAGCTGATCGAGGACCAAGAGCTTGGCGTCCTGGCCGCCTTCGGCGGCGCGGATCTCGACGATGATGGATTCCATGGTGGGCCTCCTCGTAGCCGGGCCACGGACGGACCGTCCCGCCCGGCCTGACCGCAAGCTAGAATCCTCTCGTGACCAACGAACGAATCGCCGTCTCGGGCGCCGATCCGTCCGAGCTCGACATGGCCGCCGTCGACCAGCTCTTGGCCCGGCGAGCCCTGTCGTTGGTTGCGGAGATCGGCCGCGACGAAGCGGCGACGAGACTCGGGATCCTGTCCAAGGCCGCGACCCGCTACGCGCCGACGCACGTGGGGCTCTACGTGTTCGGCAAGCTCCCCCAGCTCCACTTCCCCGAATGGGGCGTGAGCTGCGCCGCGTTCGCGGGAACGGCGATCACCGATCGACTCGACGCTCGGGCCGACCTCGAGGGCCCTCTGGGAGCGCTCGTCGAAGGCGCCATCGAGTTCGTACGCGGTCGCTCCGGGGGGACGCTGTCCGCCGAGGCCGAGTACGAAGAGGGCACCCTCCGTGAGGCGGTGGTCAACGCGATCGTGCACCGCGACATCCGGCGGCCGAGCCGCGTCGCCGTTCGCGTGTTCGTCGATCGTCTCGAGATCTGGAGCCCGGGCGGACCACCCGACGGCATCGGCGATCTCGAGGAGCTCGGCCGCGATGGCGGCGTCTCGCAGCCGCGCAACCCGCTCCTCGCGTCGCTCGCGCGGCACCTCGGATACGGCGAGCAGATCGGCCGCGGCTTGGCGACGATGATTCACGCATCGCAGCGCGCGCACGAGCGGCGGATCGAGATCCGGGTGTCGCCGAAAGAGGTGCTCGTGACGATACCGTCACGCTGGCAGCGCCCGCAGGCGGCGCTGAGCTGAGGCGCGGCGCCGGCGGCCCGAGCAACGAGGCGCTACGCTTTGGGCCGGGGCGACAACAGCGCTCTGCAGAGCGCTCGGTGATCGGCGAGCCTGGCGCTGAACGCCGCGCTCGTCTCGGCATCGTTTGCCATCTTGTCGCGCCACGTGCTTCGCAGTCGGGCCCAGTCGCTCTCCTGCAAGCCACACAGCCCGAGGGCACGCGGAAGCTCGCCAGGCGCTGCTTCGCTCGTCGCCACGAGCGCTGCATAGACGTCGACATCGCGCTCCGCCGGAAGCTCGTCCCCGACGCGTCGCGCGAGGCGACCAAGGGGCTCTTCCCCGAGTGTGTCATCTGGCCCTGCCGGTTTCACGGGGCCAAGCCAAGCCGGGACGACCCGCGCGCGTCAAGGCGCTGCCCGCGTCCTCAACGAACGCGCGGTGTTACCCGAGCTGGCTCTTCAGCTCGCCGAGGATCCCGTCGACGCTCTTCTTCGCGTCGCCGAAGAGCATCTTGGTTCGCTCGTGGAAGAAGAGCGGGTTTTCGATGCCTGCGTAGCCGGCCGCCATGCCGCGCTTGGTGACGACGACCGTCTTGGACTTCCACACCTCGAGCACGGGCATGCCGTAGATGGGGCTCGAGACATCGTCCTGCGCACTGGGGTTTACGATGTCGTTCGCGCCCATGACGAGCACGACGTCGGTCTCGGGGAAGTCTTGGTTGATTTCGTCCATCTCGAGGACGATGTCGTAGGGGACCTTCGCCTCGGCCAAGAGCACGTTCATGTGGCCGGGCAATCGACCGGCGACCGGGTGAATGGCGAAGCGAACCTTCTTGCCGCGCTTGCGGAGGATCGTCGCGACCTCGTAGAGCGGGTGCTGCGCCTGCGCCACGGCCATGCCGTAGCCCGGGACGATCACGACGTTGTCGGCCTCGTCCAGCGCCTGGGCGACACCGTCTACGTCGATCGGCTTCTGTTCGCCCTCGACCTCCATCGCCGGGCCCGTCGTGCCGCCGAAACCGCCGAGGAGCCACATCAGGTATCCCCGATACACCACCTCTTCGCAGATCCCGGCGGCGACGGAGAGGAAGCCGAAGCTGCGCAGCTCGCGGCGGTCGTGGGGGCAGAAGTCGAGGACCGGCTCGAGCTGCTCGGGGCTGGCGCCGTGCAGGATCACGCCGTCGCAGCCCAGGTCGAACTGGTTCTGGATCGCCGCGGCGCACGCCTCGGGCGATCCGGTCGCCGCGGCGGCGAGCCAGGACTCCGGAATCAGGGACGCGACGTGCTCGAGCTCTTCGGTCGTCGCGAGCTGGTCGAGCGCGCCCGCGAAGCCCGAGACGAAGGGGTCGGCCCGGAAGCGTTCGAGCACCGCCGGATCCCATTCGTTCGTGCGCACCATGAGGTCGCCGTAGGCCTGGAGGTAGGTCGCCATCCGGCCGACCGTCTTCTTCAGGCGGAGCGCCTCGGGGAGGTGGTCGCCGATCGTCGCGAAGCAGGACCAGACGCGCACGTCGGCGGGGTCGCGCCCGGCCTCCTCCGCGG
The DNA here is from genome assembly GCA_041940405.1 of Polyangiaceae bacterium. Taxonomy (GTDB): domain Bacteria; phylum Myxococcota_A; class Polyangia; order Polyangiales; family Polyangiaceae; genus Xiheicaenibacterium. The sequence continues at coordinate 464 of JBGTSH010000329.1, read as the reverse complement.
CGCGCTTCACCGTCTCGACACAGCGGCGCGTCGTCTCGTCCGTGAAGAACGTGTGGAGGACGACGGCGTCGCAGGCGCGGCCACCAAACGCGAGGGAATTCGGCCCGAAGGCCGTAAATGTGATCGGAATGTGAAAGTCGAAGCTTGGGTCCAGGCGCAGCATGGGATAAGACCCACAAGCACCATCATGACCGAGGATTGTTTCACCCTTCCACAATCGTCGCATGATGCCCACGAAATCTTCCAATTGGGCAGTTTTGATGCGCGGCAATCCCATGGCGTCGAACAGCATGTCGATGCCGCGGCCAAGCCCCAGTGAATTCTGCAGGCCGTCTTTGTAAACCGAAAGCCGCGCACGATTCCGGCCTTCACGCGGACCATCGTAATGCTGGTAGCCGATATCGAAGACCGTGCCTTCCACCTCGTCTGCGTAATGAGCGTTCTCCTCTACACCAACCCCGGTT
>JBGTSH010000328.1:0-11803 GCA_041940405.1 Polyangiaceae bacterium | reverse complement strand
CGCGCCGCGTGGGAGGACTTCATCGCGGCCGAGCTCGCCGCCGGTCCGGTGATCCTCGTGATGGAGGATCTCCACGCCGCCGACGCGCAGAGCGTCGCCCTGATCGAGGGCACGTTGCGGACCTTCGCCGACAAGCCCTTCTTCGTCCTCGCGCTCGCTCGGCCGGAGATCGATCAGACCTATCCACGGCTCTGGTCCGAGCGCTCGCTGGTGCGCATCAACCTGCGCGGGCTCTCGGCCGACGCGTCGCGCAAGATGGTCGAGAGCGCGCTCGGCCAGAGCGCCGACGCGAGGCTGGTGAACCGCATCATCGCGCGCGCCGACGGCAACGCCTTCTTCGTCGAAGAGCTCGTCCGCGCCGTCGCCGCCGGGCGCGAGGACCACATGCCCGAGACCGTGGTCGCCATGGCGGCGATGGCGCTCGAGGCCTTGTCCCAAGAGGCGCGCCGGGTCCTTCGCGCGGCGAGCGTCGTCGGGATGGAGTTCACGGTCGGCGCGCTCTCGGCGATCCTCCGCGACGTTCAGGAGACCGAGCTCGCCGCGATCATCTCGGACCTGGTCGAGCGCGAGATCCTCATCGCGCCGCCGCGCGTCGACGTCTCGCTGAGGAGCGTCCCGTACACGTTCGCGAGCGAGCTCTTGCGGACGGCGGCGTACGAAGAGCTCACCGAAGAGGACCGCGCGATGGCGCACTGCCTCGCGGCCGAATGGCTCGAGAGCACAGCCGGACCGCGCGACGCGTCGGCGGTCGCCGACCATTTCGATCGCGCAGGAGAGGCGCGGCGAGCCGCCATTTGGTACGCGCGCGCGGCGGAGATCGCGCTCGGTCAGGGCGACTTCCGCGAGGCGATCGAGCGGGGCGACCGGGGAGCCGTCGCCGGAGCGAGCGGTGCGCTGCTAGGTCGCACCCGGCTGCTCCAGGCCGAGGCGCTGCGCCACCTCGGCGACAACCAGGGCATGCTCGATCGGGCGCAGGAAGCGATGTCGCTCCTTCCGGATCGCACACCCGGCTGGTGGATGGCTGCGGCCGACGCGGTGCTCGGCGCCACCCGCACCGGTCAGAAAGATCTCATCGACCGCCTCGCGACCGATCTCACGTCCTCGCCTCCTGCGCCGTCACCATCGGTCGCGCGCGTCGCGCTCTACCTGATGCACGTCGGCAAGAACGAGGAGGCGCGGCGCGCCCTCGCGGTCGTTCGCACGGCGCTGAAGGATCCCAACGAGCCCGCCGCGAAATGGGGCTGGGGCCACCGCGCGAACGCGTATGCCGCCATGTTCGCCGGTGACATCGCGGGCTACCTCGATCATGCCGAGCGCGCCGCATCGAGCTTCCACGCCGGCGGCGACACGCGCGAGCTCGCATTGGAGCTCGTGGGCCTCGGCTACGCGCGTCACGAGCTCGGCATGTACGAAGAGGCCGAGCGCTCTCTCTCCGAGGGAAAGAAGATCGCCGAGCGCCTCACGCTGCGGCACACGCTCGCCGCCGCGCTCGAGAACCTGGGCGGCGTGCTCCAGCGACTCGGCCGTTTGGGCGAAGCCGAGGACGCGCTCGGCGATGCGCTGCGCCTCTTCCGAGCCCAACAGAACCGCCGAATGGAAGGCCACTGCCGCAAGCAGCTCGGCCTCGTCCTCCTCGATCGCGGCCAGGCCGATCGCGCCTTCGAAGAGATCATGCACGCCTCGCAGCTCCTCTCGACGTTCCCCCCGCTCGTCCCCGCGTGCCTCGCCGCCGGTGCTCGGGCTCTGGCGGCGCTCGACCGCGTCGACGACGCCCTCCTCATGGCGCGCGACGCCGCGGCGATGCTCGCCGACCAGAAGACCGTCGAAGAGGGTGAAGCGTTCATTCGCCTCACCCTCGCCGAGCTCCTCGACGCTTCCGGTGATCCCGAGGCGGCGCGAGCCGCGGTCGGCGCGGCGCGCGAGCGGCTCCTCGAGAAGGCCGCGAAGATCACGAACGCCGAATACAAGAAGACGTTCCTGACGAATGTGCGAGAGAATGCGCGGACATTGGAGCTCGCCGGGAAATGGCTGAGGAATTGATGCTCCGCTCGCTGCGCCAGGCATTGCAGGTGTGAAACTCTCGACGCACCCCGTCATGCCTCTGTGAAAAGGCCTTCATTCGCTCGCGGGCCTGCGCTTCCCGCTTGCCGCCGCGCTTGCGCAGAGCGAAAAGGCGCGTTCCTTCTGGAGGATCCATGCGACGCATTCTTTTTCCCGCTGCAGTAGTGAGCGGGCTCATGATCTCCGCCTGCGGAGATGACACAGGAAGCGGGGGCGCTGGCGGTGAGGGCGGTAGGGAGCCCACGACCAGCACGACGACCACCGGCCCGACGACGACGGGCCCCACGACCACGACGACGACGACCACCACCACCACCACCAACTCGTCGACGTCGTCGTCGATGATGATGTGTGGTGATGGCACCGTCGACGCCGGTGAAGACTGCGACGACGGCAACACCGACGCCGCCGACGGCTGTGCCGCCGACTGCACGGTCGAGGACGGATGGGACTGCGACGGTGCGAGCCCGACGGTCTGCACGCCGGTCTGCGGCGACGGCAGCGTCCTCGGGACCGAGGCGTGCGACGACGGCAACACCGACGTGGACGACGGCTGCGCCGCCGACTGCACCGTCGAGATGGGCTGGTCGTGCGACAACGGCATGCCCAGCGTCTGCACCCCGAACTGCGGCGACGGCGCCGTCGACGGGATGGAAGAGTGCGACGACGGCAACAACGACCCCGACGACGGCTGCTCGGCGGCCTGCGCCGAGGAGCACGGGTACGACTGCACCGGTGAGCCCAGCGTCTGCATGTCGACCTGTGGCGATGGTCTCATCGCCCTCAACGAAGCGTGCGACGATGCCAACACCGCCGATGCCGACGGCTGCAGCGGGACCTGCAACATCGAGAACGGGTTCGACTGCACCGGTGAGCCGAGCGTGTGCGGCCTTCTCGGAAGCTGCGGCCTGCCGATCGTGGCGGGCAACGGCTTCGTCTTCCAAGCTGCGGCGCTTACGACGTACGGCGACGACCTCGACTTCGAGGACGCGACCTGCGCGGCCGACAACAGCGACATGTCGGGGAAGGCGGACCTCGTTTTCAGCGTCGATCTGCTCGCCGGTGACACGCTCCACGTCACCGACAGCGGCGCATCCGACATTCTGATGCACGTCATCACCGGTGCCTGCGATAGCGCCACGCCTTGCGCGGCGTCCTTTGACGGCATCAACTCCGCCGAAGTCTCGCCGGGGCTCACCTACACTTCGACCACGGCGCAGACCGTGCTCGTCGTCGTGGACAGCTACTCGATCGCTGACTCGGCGCTCGACGTCGATCTGCTCTTCGAGGTCAGCGCGTGCGGCGACGGTACCGTCATCACTGGCGAGAGCTGCGACGACGGCAACACCACCGCTGGCGACGGCTGCTCTGATACCTGCCAGACCGAGGCGGGCTTCGGCTGCATCGGTTCACCGTCGGTGTGCGCTGCGGCGACCTGTTCAGATCCTCTCGTGGTGACCGGCAGTGGCGTGACCTTCCAGGCACCTGCGATGACGCCGTTCAACGACGACCTCGACTTCGAGCACGCAACGTGCGCGACGGACAACTCCGACGCAACCGGCAAGGCCGACCTGGTCTTCAGCGTCGACCTGAACGCGGGGGACACGCTCCATGTGGCCGAGAGCGGCGGAGCCGACGTTCTCATGCACGTCATCACCGGCGCCTGCGACAGCACGACGCCGTGCGCGGCATCGTTCGACGGGGTGGGCGCTGCGGAGATCACCCCCGGGCTCATCTACAATTCGCCGACCACGCAGACGGTTCTGGTCATCATCGACGCGTGGAGCGCCTCCACATCGGCGAACAGCCTCAACCTGCTGTTCGAGATCAGCCCCTGCGGCGACGGTGCAGTCGGTGCAGGCGAGGGCTGCGATGACGGCAACACCACTCCCGGCGACGGCTGCAATGCCACGTGCGGCCTCGAGACCGGCTTCCTGTGCGAGGGCGCTCCGTCGACGTGCTTCAGCATCGTCGGGTGCACCACCGCGGCCTGTTTCCTCGGGCCGTGCACGGGTGGCAGCATCATCACGGCCACGGCAACGGGCCTTCCAGCCAACATTCCGGATGCGACCCCGGCTGGCGGCGTGACGATGACCATCCCGGTTGTCGGTGCCGGCACCGTTCGTTCGATGGCCATGGGCGTCGACATCACCCACCCGTGGGATTCGGACGTCGACATCTGGCTCACTGGGCCGAACGGCGGCGGCCAGCGCGACGTCTGCAGCGACAACGGGTCGGACGGCGACAACTTCGTCGACACCTTCTTCCGTGACGGTGTGGCGACGGCGGTCACCAGCGGTACCGCTCCCTTCACGGGCGTCTATCGCCCCGAATCGGTCTTCTCGTTCTTCACGGGACAGACCGTCGCGGGCAACTGGACGGTCCGGGTCGCTGATGACGCCAGCGGCGACCTCGGCAGCGTGACGTCGACGGAGATCGCGTTCTGCGTCGATCCGTGAGCTGACGTTCACACCACGATGCGGTTCGAGGCCGCGCTCCCTTCGGGAGCGCGGCCTTACCGCTTCTGTGCCCCAGCGTCCGCGATAGCGGAGCTTCCTCTGCCTCGCCTGGTCGAGGGAAGCTCGGCGTGCACCTGCGCGTACGAGCGCCGCTTGCAATCCGTTTCGAGGCCGCTTAAGCGCGCCACCCTGGAGGCACTATGAGAAGACTTGGTTACGTATTCCTGCTCGCACCCCTCGCGCTGCTTGCAGCCTGCGGCGACGACGCCAGCGACGGTGACGGCGGCTCTGGCGGAGAGGGTGGGGACGACACCACGAGCTCGACGACCAAATCCACCTCCGCCTCGATGAACACGACCGGCTCGATGATGACCAGCTCGACCGGCATGATGATGTCCAGCTCGACGGGCATGAGCCAGTGCGGCAACGACGAGGTCGACGCGGGCGAGGAGTGCGACGGCACCGATCTCGACGGCGAGACCTGCGCATCGCAGGGCTTTCTCAGCGGCACGCTCGACTGCGCCAGCAACTGCACCTTCGACACGTCGGGCTGTATGAACGAGATGTGCGGCAACGACGCCGTCGAAGGGATGGAGGTTTGTGACGGCACCGACCTCGACGGCGAGAGCTGCATCACCCAGGGCTTCGACACCGGCACGCTCGGCTGCAACGGCACCTGCACCGCGTTCGACACCAGCGCCTGCGTGATGCTCACGTGCGGCGACGGCATGATCACCGGGATGGAGCAGTGTGACGGCGTCAACCTCGGGGGCGCGACCTGCGCCAGCCAGGGCTTCGACGGCGGCACGCTCGCTTGCTCCGGGACCTGCGCGTTCAACACGGCAGGCTGCCTCAACGAGAACTGCTACGACACCGTCGACAACGACGGCGATGCGATGGTCGACTGCGCCGATACGGGCAGCTGCGCTTCGGAGTGCGGCGACGCCTGCTTCGCGGTGCCGACGATCCTCGATCCGTCGACGACCACCGGGAATACGACGGGACATGCCGACGACTACGCGTCGGGTTGCTCCAACACTTCGGGCCCCGAGGTGGTCTACCAGGTCGTCGCGTCGCAGACCGGCTTCATGCACCTGACGCTCAACAGCACCGTCGATCTCGGCGTCTCCGCTTGGACCGGCTGCGCCTCGAGCGGCACCGAGAACGAGTGCGAGGACGACATCGTCTCGGGCAACGAGACCATCTCAGTTCCGGTGACCACCGGCGAGACGGTTCACGTCATGGTCGACGCGTACAACAACGGCGTCGCCGGGGCCTTCACGCTCACGGTTGCCACGATCGCCGCGCCGAGCTGCGGCGACGGGTTCGTTGACGGTGCAGAGGCCTGCGACGACGGCAACCTCGCGAATGGCGACGGCTGCGACAGCAACTGCACCGCGACCGGTTGCGGTAATGGCATCGTTACCGGCACCGAGATCTGCGATGACGGCAACACATCCAACAGCGATGGCTGCAGCGCAGCGTGTACGACGTTCGAGTGCGCGTACCTGACCTGCCCGGGCGATGCGCTCGCCTGCACGGCCGAGTGTACGCCGACGCAGGGCTGCGTGGCGTCGTTCACGCCGGGACAGCCTCACGGCAAGTGCTCGACTGGGGTCGCGCTCATCGACACGCCCGGATGCACTACGGGCAACCAGGGAATCATCGCCGCCATTTGCGACGCCGACCCCTACTGCTGCGGAGAGTTCGGCGGCAACTGGGATACTGCGTGCGTGAACGAGGTGTTTTCAGTCGGCGACAGCAAGGTCTGCTCTGCTAGCCAGGGGACTTGCGCACACACGCTGTGCGTGACCGGCACACCCCTCGTCGCCAACTGCGACAGCGCTTTCGGTGACTGTGTCGACCAGATCTGTGCTGCAGACCCGTTCTGCTGCAATCCGGTTGAGAGTTGGGACAGCCAGTGCGTCGGCGAGGTCGCTTCCATCTGCGGTTTGAACTGCAACTGATCGGCTGAGCCCTCAGGATTGGCCTGATACACGCGCCCCGCGAGCCCTCCTCGCGGGGCGTCGTTCTTTTGAGGGATCGACCGCGCTCGCTACATCCGCGAATGAAACAGCGCCGTGTCGCGCCCAGCCGGCGTTCGCATGAGCTCCGCGAGCGCGTCCTTCGGCGCGAGACCTTCGTGGACGACCCGATAGACCGACTCGATCAAGGGCGCGGCGAGCTCCAGGTCGCGCACGAGCTCGTGCGCGGCAAGGCTGGTCGGAACCCCCTCGGCCACCATCCCTAGCTCGTCCAGGGCCCGCGCCAGAGGTACTCCGCGAGCCAGCGCCCGACCGATTCGATGGTTGCGCGAGTGCTCGCTCGCGCACGTGACCACGAGATCGCCGAGGGTCGCGAGGCCGCCGAAGGTCGATGGGTGCGCGCCCGAGGTGACCGCGATGCGCGTGATCTCTGCCAGCCCGCGCGTGAGGAGAAAGGCCTTCGCGTTCTCGCCGACCCCCATCTCGGTCGCGATGCCAGCGGCGATGGCGATCACGTTCTTCAGCGCGCTCGAGAGCTCGACGCCGAGGAGGTCGTCGCCGTGAAACACCATGAGCGATTCGCACGCCAGCGCCTCGCTCGCCGCGCGTACCACCTCGGGGTAGTGGCTGACGACGACGGTTCCCGCGGGTGAGCCTCGCGCGATCTCGGTCGCGATGTTGGGGCCCGAGAGCATGCCGAGCTGGCGAATGCACGTCTCGTCGTGGATGACCTCGCTCATGCGCGCGCGCGTGCCGATCTCGAGGCCCTTCGTCCCGTGGACGACGAAGTGATACGGGCGAAAGTGGTCACCGACGTTCTTGCACATGTCGCGCATCGATTGCGCCGGCACCATCACGAAGACCAGCTGCGCTACGCCGAGAGCGTCGCGCGGATCGGTCACCGCCCGCACCCGCGGGTGCAGCCGAAGCCCCCGCACCGCCCGTTCGTTGGTGTGCTCCAGGTTGATTTCGTCGCGAGCCTCTGCGCTCCGCGTCCAGAGGCGCACGTCGCGACCGTTCCTCGCCACGCGATCCGCCACCACGGTGCCCCAGTTGCCGGCCCCGAGCACGGCGACGGCGTGCGAGTGCTCCATGCATGGTGAGATGCATGGGCTGTGCCGGCACGACGGTTCCGCGCTTTCGGAAGATGTATCGCGAGGTCGATCTAGCGTCGTCTCAGAAGACCAACCTTCGTCTTCGTCCTCCTCGGCGAGGCGCTGGAGCCCTGCGATCCACGCTCGCTCCGTCGGCGATGCGGATGCGTTTGCGTATCGACCGCTTCGCTCACCCCCAGGCCCCGCCCGCTCGCCACGTCCTCGGCGCGGGGGTGCCATTCGCCGCCGCCGCAAGCGGCGCCTCGACGAACGCTCGCGCCGCTGCGATCGTCTCGGCGAGGGTGCCGGCATCGCGGACGCCTGCCTTGCGCGCGAAGCCGGACCACTGCGTCTTCTTCGTCGGGTCCTCGGCGAACGTCGTCGTGAGTGCGACCGGCGTGGTCCTCGGCAGCGTCGTCTTGCGCCGCTCGAAGGTCGCGTGGATCGCGCGGGCGAGCAACACACCGTCGAAGTCGAAGTCCCGGGCGAGCACGGCGATGTCGTAGAAGTCCTTCATGCGGCTGTTGGCCATGCCGATCGAGCTTCTCTGCAACGACGGTCTCGCGCGGGTAGGCGCGCAAACGCGGCGCCGGGAAGTCGAGCAGCGGCGGGAACTCGACGACGCTTGCCTCCGGCGTGATCGCGTCGCCGAAGCCTACGTCCACCTGAAGCCGCACCTGCGCGTTCGTGATGCGGGCGACGAGCTCGACGCGAACGCCGCCGTACTCCTGCTCCTCGCGGATGAGGCTGACCGCGAGGGAGCCGAGGTCGAAGCGCACGCCGTCGTCAACCACGTCGACCGCGAGCAGCTCGGTGAAGACCTCGCGCACGTGCTCGACGCCTGGGTCGCCGAAACCGAGCAGGTCGAGGTCTCGGGTCGCTCGATGCGGCTTGCCGGTCCAGAGCGTGAAGAGCGCAGCTCCCTTCAGCACGAACCGCTGCGCGTGCGTCGACGACGCGAGCCGGAAGAGCAGCCGCTCGTTCGCGTACCGCGTGAGCACGAGCTGGAAGTCCTCGCCCCGCTCGCGCGCCAGACGCGACAGGCGTGCGCGCACCGACGCGCCGATGTCCGTAGGCGGGGTCTTCGTCACGCGAGCGCCTCCAGGTACGGCCGCACGAACGCGTAGATGCGATCGGCGCGGGTGGCCTCGACGAGCGCATCGATGCTGCCCTTGCGCTTTCGCAGGTAGTCCTTGAGCGCCGCGAGCGCGACCTCGAGCCCCACGTGGCGGCGGAAGCGGAAACAGTCGGCGACGGTCTTCGCGGGCGTGGTGAGCTGCACCTTCACGCCGTCGATGACGCGCGTCTCGACGCCATGCTCCAGGGCTTTCCCGCTCGCGCGGACGATCTCGAGCGTCGGCGACGTGACCTTCGGCATGCGCGCGTGCCGGTCGATGAGCACCCACACCGCGTGCGGCGCCTCGCTCGACATGCCGTGGACTTGCAGGGCGCTGAGCAGGCAGATGACCGCGTGCGGGACGCGCTTGCTCACCTCGGCGAGCGTGCTCAGTTCAGTGACCGGCGCGTCGGCGAGCCGGTAGAGCCCGCGGTCCAGCTGCTCGAGCAGGCCGCGGTCGCAGAGCCGCTTGAGATAGGCCCGCGGGATGCCGGCGTCGTCGAGGTCCCGAGCTCGCACCGGCCCCTTCCGAGCGAGCCGGAGGAGGATCGTGGTCTTGTTTGCGGCGGCGGGTGGCATGATACGAAACGATGTCCTTTGTTTTTCAGGACATACGATTCGTATCATTCCGCGCCGGAGCCTTCAAGTCCTCGCACCCGGCGTGCGAGTGCTCCATGCATGACGAGGCAGCAGATGTGCCAGCGCGAGGCGCGTCATTCCCCCGGCAGATCGGCGTACACCTCGGCAACCGGTAGCTTGCAACCGATCGCAGAGAGGTCGGCTTCGCCCTCCGTCAGGGTAGCGATTCGCCATTCGCCGTCTGGCTGTCGGGTATGTACCGCGACTTCAGGGCGGTCTTGAGCGACGAGAACGATCGTCTGGAGTGAATCGATGGTCTTGTAGCAGTCGAGCTTCGCGCCTCGGTCGTCGCGCTCGGTGCTCGGGCTCGACACTTCGAACACGACCGTCGGGTTGAGGACGGTCTGCTTCGACTTGTCCTCGACATCGATCTCGAGGCTGCCGCACACGACCGCGACGTCTGGGTACGTCGCACGGTTCGCGCGCACCGCACGCAACCGGAGGTTGGAGTCGTAGGGCTGGCACGGCTTGCCGCGAAGCTGCACACCGAGCACGCGCGCGATGTTCGCGCAAATCCTCGGGTGGCGTGGCGAGCCACCCGGCATGTCCAAGATGAGACCGGCCCAGTACTCGAGGCGGACTTCGCTCTTCTCCGCGAACATCACGTACTCGTCGTACGTGAACCGATGCTGACGGTCGTCGATGGAGTCCGACACGAGCGCAGGGTACCGCGGACGCGGGGGACGGGCACTTGGCCGTGAGCTCGGTGACTACGCCTGTCGCCGGGCACTCAGAAGCGCGGAAATCTGAGCGGCCCGATCTGATCGGGTAGTTGGCCCTGGACACGGCGGCGCCGGACGATTGGGACGACCGTCACCAAAGAGAAGGGCCCGGAGTCACTAGCTCCGAGCCCCGGGTCGCCGCGAGTGGACGCGTTCGACGAGAGCGTTGTCGCACGAGTTCGGCGAGCTGGTCGAGTTCCTGGCGGTCGCGCTCGCGAGTGGACGATCTCAGGCAGGTTCAGTGCATCGCCGACGTCTGCCGACGTGTGTTCTAGCTCTGCCGCGGTTGCGATCGCGGGCACATCTACTGCCCGGACGGGCGCCACGACGCCGAGCGCATGGGTCGTCGTCGTGAGCAGAAGCGCGAGCACTGGCGGAAGTCCTCAGCGAGGCGGAAGACGGCCGCGCGGACCGCGCGGTGGCGGAGGCGTCGGCGACAAATAGAAACGGACGACGGTCGCCGAGAAGTTGCCCGGACGCCGATCGTCTCCGTCGCGGAGCGCTCCGCCGTCGCTGTGACGGTCGAGTCGCCTCGCATGGAGACGACTCATGGAATCGATTTGGATGGGCATCGCGCCGGGCTCGACGGCGACGCGCGTGATTGCGATGGCGGGACCGAGCGACACGATCCTCAAGGCGCAGCTTTCGTGCGAGCCGCGCCATCCTCGGGCGCTCGGCACACTGCTCGAGGCCATCGCGCTCTGGCAGGGGCGGCCGGTCCGCGCTGCGCTCTGTGCGGCACCCCCGGGATGTTCATACGACTCGAATCTCTTTCGCGAAGCGTTCTCGGACGAAGGAGGCGCGCTCTACAGCATCGTCTGGGTCCGCGATTGCCTACCCCCCCGGCGGCGAGACCGGCTCCGAGGCGTCGGTAGATTCGACGACCTCGAGCGCATGGTCATCGAAGAGGTGGCGCGATGATTACCGATGAGCAGCGTGCCCTCATCAGGCGGATGTTCTTCGCCGAGCATTGGAGAATCGGGACGATCGCTGCGGAGCTCGGTCTTCATCACGACACCGTCGAGCTCGCCGTCGAGCCGAGGCGCTTCGTCAATCGCCGGCACGAGAGCAGCGCTACGCAGCTCACTCCCTACCGTGCCTTCATCGAGCAGACCCTCGGACAGTATTCCCGGCTTCGCGCGACGCGGATCTACGACATGATCCGCGAGCGCGGCTATCAGGGCAGCGTCTACGCGGTGCGCCGGTTTGTACGCAAGGTCCGGCCGGCCTCGCGACACGAGGCTTTCTTCCGGCTCACCGTGCTGCCCGGCGAGCAAGCTCAGGTCGACTGGGGCTCGTTCGGGAAGATCCGCATCGGGCGCGGGCAGCGCAATCTCTCTTGCTTCGTCATGGTGCTCGCGTGGTCGCGTGCGACCTTTGCGCGATTCACCCTCGACCAAACCCTCGAGAGCTTTGCTCGCTGCCATACAGAGGCGTTCGAGTTCTTCAAGGGCACGCCGAGAGGCGTGCTGTACGACAACTTGAAGAGCGTCGTCCTCGAGCGCCAAGGCGATCTCATCCGGTTCCACCCCCGCATCCTCGAGCTCGCTGGGCATTATCATTTCGCTCCGACTCCGGTGGGCGTGGCGCGCGGCAACGAAAAGGGCCGCGTCGAGCGGAGGATCCGCGACATCCGCGAGTCCTTCTTCGCCGCGCGCTCGTTCTCGTCCGTCGACGATCTCAATCGGCAGCTCGACGCTTGGCTTGAACGCGTCGTTCATGCCCG
>JBGTSH010000327.1:0-11830 GCA_041940405.1 Polyangiaceae bacterium | reverse complement strand
GCTCGTCGAGAAGAAGGGGAAGCCCTTCGCGCTGTCGCGCGACGGCAAGGTCATCGCCGTCACCGAAGAGAAGCAAGAAGTCTCCTTGTGGCGCATCGCAGACAAGACTCGCTTGTCGCCCGAGTCGAAGGCGCCCCGCGCGGCGATCAAACGCGTCAGCTTCTCCGAGGGGGGAGACAAGGTGACGGTGCTCTCGGAAAAGTGGGAGCTCGCTACCTTCTCGGCGCGCGACGGAAAGCTGCAGAGCGCGAGCTCGGTTCCCGAGCGCACCGGTCTCTCGTCTCGCGGCGCGACCTGCGCGTGGCCGGACACCGGCTACGAGAATCGGGTCTACCGCGTCGCCTGCTCCGAAAGCGGCGCGATGGTCGCCGGCTCGCGGTCGGGCGCGCTCGTCGTGGGCGGCACGCCGAGCTCATTGGAGATCAAACTGAAGGAGCACGAGACGCCCGATTGCATGTCCTTTTCGCCGGACGACAAACGTCTCGCCGCCGGCACCAGCGACGGAAACCTCTTGGTCGTCGACCTCACCACAGGAAAGACCGCCTTCAACGTCGAGGCCACGCGCTGGGGCGTCGACATCTGTGCGTTCTCTCCCGATGGAAAGCTGATCGTGACGGCGGCGGGCTGGGACGATCCGCTCACGTTCTGGGACGCCTCGACCGGAAAGAAGGTGAAAGACTTTGGTCTCTTCAAGTATCCGCTCGAGGCGGCTGCGTTCTCTCCCGACGGCAAGGCGCTCGCGGTCGCCTACAGCCGCGGCATCGGGCGACGCGTCGTCGAGGGCGAGACCTGGGTTCGGGTGTTCGACGTCGCGTCCGGCAAGGTCCTGAAGTCGTTCGATGGCCATGCGAGCTCCGTGTATGCGCTCGCGTTCAGTCCTGACGGCCGAATGCTCGCAACCGGAAGCCAGGACACGACGGTGCTCCTCTGGGACATGCGCGACCTCTCGAAGCCTTGACGCGGGTGGAGCGGACGGCGAAAAGCGCCCATGGCTCAGGTCCACGGCGGAAAGCTGGTCGCCAAGGCGCTCAAGCGTCACGGCACGACGCACCTCTTCACCCTGTGCGGGGGACACATCCAGGCGATCTACGACGGTTGTCTGGACGAGGGCATTCGCGTCGTCGACGTGCGGCACGAGCAGACGGCGGGACACGCAGCCGACGGCTACGCCCGCGTCACCGGTAAGCCCGGAGTCTGTGCGGTGACCGCCGGCCCCGGCGTGACCGACGTCGTGACCGCGGCTGCGAACGCGCAGCGCGCCGGCATCCCGCTGCTCATCATCGGCGGCGCGGGACCGCGAGCGCTCCAGGACATGGGCTCGCTCCAGGACATGAACCACGTCGAGCTCATGCGCCCGATCACCAAGTGGAGCGTGAGCGTCCCTGCGGCCGACCGCATCCAGGAGTACATCGACTCGGCGTTCCGTATCGCGCAGGCGGGCGTTCCCGGTCCGGTCTTCCTCGAGATGCCGCTCGATCTGCTCATGAACTGGGCGGACGACGCGAACCCGGCGACCGAGGCGTTCACGCCGCCTCGGCCCGGTGGCGACCCGGGAAGCATCGAGCAGGCTGCGCGTCTTCTCGCCGAGAGCCAAAGGCCGATGTTCATCATCGGGACGCAGATCCGCTGGTCGCCGCGTCTCGAGGCGGTGAAGCGCTTCGCCGACGCGATCGAAGCGCCGTTCTACCTGAACGGCATGGCGCGCGGCGGTCTGCCCTACGAGCACCGCGGCCTCATGACGCGCTCGCGCAAGTTCGCGCTCGGTCAGACCGACCTCTGCTTCGTGTTCGGGACGCCGTTCGACTTCCGCCTCGACTACGGCCGCGCGATCTCGCCGAACGCCAAGGTCGTCCAGGTCGATCTCGATGGTGCAGAGCTCGGCCGGAACCGCCGGCTCGACCTCGCCATCCACGGCGACAGCGGGCTCGTGCTCGAGCAGCTCCTCGCGCTGGTGAAAGAGAAGAAGGCGCCCGAGTGGCTCACCGCCGTCCGCGCGGCCGAGGACAAGAGCCGCGCGAAGATGGCCGCCGAGATCGAGTCGAACGACAGCCCGCCGAACCCGCTCCGCGTCTGTGCCGAGCTCGGCAAGCGCCTGAAGAAGAACGATATTGTCATCGGTGACGGCGGGGACTTCGTCGCGACCGCGGCGTATGTCCTCAAGCTCGAGTGGCCGCAGCTCTGGATGGACCCCGGGCCGCTCGGAACGCTCGGTGTCGGCCCGGGCTACGCGATGGCCGCGAAGCTCGCGCGTCCCGACGCGAACGTCGTCCTCGTGTACGGCGACGGATCGTTCGGCCTGCACGCCCTCGAGTTCGAGGCGATGGTTCGTCAGGACATCCCTGTCATTGCGCTCATCGGCAACGACGCGGGTTGGACGCAGATCCGCCGCGGTCAGGTCGAGCTCTACGGCCAGGAGCGCGCCGTCGCGACCGCGCTCGAGTACACCCGCTACGAGAAGGTTGTCGAGGCCGTCGGGGGCTTCGGCGCCTGGGTCGAGAAGGTCGAAGATCTGGGCCCGGCGCTCGATGCAGCGTTCGCTTCGAAGAAGCCGAGCTGCATCAACGTGAAGATCGCCGGCAGCGATTTTCGCAAGGGCGCCATCAGCGTCTGACGAGCCATGCTCGTCCGCTTCACGTCGCCAGAGCTCGCGGCCCTCGACACGTTGGACGCCGAGGTCCTCGTGGCCTCGGTGTACGAAGATGTCAGGCCTCCGCGTGGCGTCGCCGGCCTGTGCGACTGGCGGTTCGGCGGGCGGATCGCGCGCCTCATGCGGACCGGCTTCATCACCGGCAAAGAGGGTGAGGTGGTGATGGTCCCCGGCAAGCCCCAGATGTCGATCGACAAGCTCTTGCTCGTCGGCGTCGGAGCCCAGCGTGAGATGAGCCGCCAGCGGGTCGACGGGTTCGTCGGCCTCGCGATCGATCGGCTGACGCGCCTCCGCGCTCGCGCCGCCGTCGTCGAGCTTCCCGGACGGAGCGACGGCTTGGTCCCGCCGCTCGATGCGATCGACGCCGTCGTCGCGCAGACCCAAGAAGTCCCGGACCTCGATCTCTGGACGGTGGTCGAAGGGCCCGAGGGTCGAGCCGCGATGGAGGGCTACCTCTCCGAACGCAGGCGGCTCGTCCGCCGAGCGTTGTGAGCCGCCGCTTCGCGCGACACGAAGAGGTGCCGAATCCCGGCGTACCGTCGCCGTTCGCGGTTCGCCTGCTCGGGGGGCTCACCCATTCGATCGTACGCGTGACCCATCGCGCGTCGCTCGCCGGCGCCGAGCACCTGCCGGAGCGCGGTCCCTTTCTCTTGATAGGTAACCACCCGATGTCGCTCGGCGTGGCCGAGTTCACGTCGCTGATGGCGCTCTACGTGAAGCGCTTCGGTGCGTCGCGACCGCTCGCGGGCTTCGCTCACGCCGCTTCGTTCGGATGGTGGCCGCTCTCGTGGGTGTTTCGTCAGATCGGTGCGATCCCTTCGACGTACGAGGCTGCCGAGCGCGCGCTCGCCGCAGGCATCCCGGTGACGATGTTCCCCGGCGGCGACTACGAGGGGTTTCGTCCGTTCTGGAAAGCCAGCGAGGTCGACTTCGGCGGCCGGCTCGGCTTCCTTCGCATCGCCCACAAAGCATGGGTGCCCATCGTCCCGATGGCGTTCCGCAGCGTGACGGCGCCGATCCTTTGGGGCTCGCCGATTCTCGCGTACCTCGCCCTCTGGCCGCGCCTCGCCGGTGTGAAGCGCTACGGGCTCAGTCTGCTCGGCGTGCTCGGAGCGGCGCTCATCCTCGCGCTCCTGCCGATTGCGTGGCCGTGGCGAGCGCTCCTCGCGTGGGCCTGGGCGGCGTCGCCGCTTTCGATGGTGTCGTGGCTGCCGACGCGGATCGCGATTCGCATCGGCGAGCCGATCCCGCCGGAGGTGTTGTTCGGCGAGCGGGACGGCACCCCGGACGACGCCGCGCTCAGGCGTGCGCTAGCGAAGGTCCAAGGCACAGTGCAGTCTCTGGTCGCGGATCCTACTCGCGGGTGAAGCTCAGCGGGATCACGACAGTTGCACCGACGCCGCGGCCGGGCGGGTCGAACTTGGCGCGTCGGGCGACGTCCTCGAGGCAGCGGATGAACGCGGGCCGCGTCGTGCCGCTCGTCGAGATCGAAGTGATTTCGCCCTTCGCTCCCAGCCGGAGGGTGAGACGAGCGTTGTCGCGCTGGTACTTCGCGTCCTTCGCGAGCTCGGTTTTAAAGCACTCGAGGAATCCTGGCCGCATGCCCTCGACGGTGGCCCCCGCACCCGGGACCGAAGGGGTCAACGAGCCTTCTGGTGCGTTCCTGATTGCTGCGAGCTCTGGGTGGTTCGGTGCATGGCGTTCCAGGAGCGCTACCGCGGCGCGCCAAAGCGTCGCGTGGGTGTCGGTTCGTTTGGTGAGCGCGACGGCGTACTCGACCACCCGCGCGCCTCCGACTTCGCTCATCGCCTCGACGACACGGGCGTGCTCCTCGGCCTGGTAGAGGAGCATCTGCGCTTCGAACTCCTCGGCGGTCGGCTCGACCTTGCGCTCTCGATTGACCCTCCGCATGAAGTCCCGTTGCGTCGGGATCCATATCTCGGAGGCCACGAACTCGCCGTGCTCGATCAACCTGTCGGTGGCGCGTTCGAGCGCCAGCGGGTCTTTCGATTCGACGATCGGCTTCACCGCTGAAGCGACCGGACCACTGCGGCCGATCTTGTCGACCGCCGCCTGGAGATCCGCCGACAGCTCGCCGGGCGCCCCGGTACTCGATGCCGGTAGCGCCGATCCGTTCGCTGCGGGGGAGGGCGGCGTGCTGCACGCGGGCGCGAAGAGCAGGACGTATGCCGGCCAACGTCGCGCCCGCGACATGCCGTTACTCCGGCGTGATCGCCGCGTTCACTTCATCGGCGATCTTGTCCGCCTCTTCCTGCTCGAGGCCGAGGGTCGCGATGAGATCCAGATCGAACTCGAACTCGCGATCCGCTGCGTCGAGATCGACGTTCGCCATGAGCGTCGCGACGCGGTACGCAGCGAGCTTCGCGGCCTTGTCGTCGCCGAACGTGGCGGCTGTCTTCTCGAGGCGCTCGAGGATCGTCGATTTGTCGAGCGCTTGCCCGAGGCCGTCCAGGCGCTTCGCCATCTGCCGCGAATCCGGGGCCTCGCCGCCGCCCACGAGCTCACCTGCGATCAGCTCGAACGCCTCGAGCTCCTCGTCGCGCAGCTCCTGATCGACGGCCATCGTGAGGTAGGCGACCTCGAGCACGGCGTCTGCGACGGGTTTGGAGAAAGGACCCACACCCTTGAGGGCGCGGCGGATCGATTGGGAGAGAGACTCGCGCATCGAGACCGCATGCTACATGCGCCCGGCGCGTCGCGCACGACAACGTAGGCCGGTCTCGCGTGGCTCGAAGGGCGTGCTAGATCGGGGCGATGGCCTTCGGCATCGATCGCGTCCGCCAGGCGCTCGGGGGAACGCTCCCCGTCCGTAGCGGCGAGCCCGAGGGCACGCGTGCCGCCGCCGTCGCCGCGATCCTCCGCCAGTCAAACGGCGGGCTCGAGGTCCTCTTCATTCGCCGCGCCGAGCGCGACGGCGATCCCTGGTCCGGGCACATGGCGTTTCCGGGCGGGCGGCGCGCTCCCGGCGACAAGGACCTCCTCGCCACCGCCGTACGCGAGACCCTCGAAGAGATCGGGATCGATCTCGAGCGGTGCGCCGAGCTCGTCGGCGTGCTCGACGACCAGGATGCCACCGGCCGAAACACGGCCGCTCCGCTACCGACCCGCCCGTTCGTGTTCGAGCTGCTCGCGTCGCCCGAGATGACGCCGAACCACGAAGTCTGCGAGATCCTCTGGGCACCCGTCGAGCCGCTCCTCCTCGGCGAGCGCCGCACCTCGATCGACGTGAGCTACAAGGGCGAGAGCTACACGCTTCCGGGATGGGATGTAGAGGGCCGCGTCGTGTGGGGGCTGACGTACCGGATGCTGAGCACCCTCTTGGGTAAGCTCTAGCGACGACGCCGAGCCGCAGCGATCGCGAGCGCGAGAAGCGCCCACGCGCCGGCGAACCCACCCGTCGACGAGCTGCAGCCGTCGTCCTCGGCGTCGCCGTCCGCGGCTGCGCCGCCGCCGGCGCCCGAGCCGGTCGTGGCGCCCGCGCCGGTCGCGGCCGACGGTCCCGAGCCGGCGCCCGTCGTCGCCGCCGAAGTCGTTGCCGGACCGGGCCCGCCGCCGCCGCTGCCGCCGGTGCCTTCGGAGAGGGCGTCCGGCCGGACGTCCTCGAGGGTGTCGCCCTCGACGGCGTCGTCGATGACAATAACCGGATTGTCATTGAACTCGATCGCGCCGCGCAACAGACCGACCTGCGTGAAGTGGGCGTTGTCGTCGGCGAGCGTCTTGGCGCCGGCGCCGGTCACCACCTGGTCGCCGTCGAACCACACGTCGACCTGACCCAGCGCGGGGTCCTTGGACCAGAGGATGCGCATTGCGATGCGGTGCCACGTGCCGGCGGTGACCGCGCCGTCCTGGTTCCAGTGATTTTGGTTCTGAGGCTGCCTGGTATCGAACCGGATGTTCTCGCCGGATACCTGAAACGCCATCATCTGCTGGTAGCTCTGATCCGACTCCCAGTAGCCGATCTGTTGCGATGGATCGGTGGGCAGGGTCTCGGGCAGATAGAAGCTCCACGCAAAGAACGTCTGTGCGCCTTCGGCGGTCCGCGCGTCGTCGGGCCGGTGGTTCAGCTCGACGCGCTTGAGGCCGTTCGGCCAGACGGCGTCGTTGGTGAGCTGGATCCGCCCGGCCTGCGTGCCCGACGACGTGGGATCGCCGACGACCGAGATGTTGTCGCCGTTGAGGATGTAGCTCCACTCGTCGAGCGTGCCGTCCTCGAAGTCGCCGACCCACACGACCTCTGCCGTCGCCGGAATGGATGCGAAGAGCACCGTCCCGACAAGCCCCAAGCCCAGCGCCTGCCTCATGCCCGAGAGGCTATCCCGGTTTGATCTATCTGAAGCCGGTCTCGAAGCTGGCGTGTCATCTTCGCGTGCTAGGCTTCTCGGGTTTGGGGTCCAGCGTGGTCATCCTTTTCGACAATCCCTACATCACCGTCCGTCACGACGAGGCGAGGGATACGGTGTGGGTCGAACGCAGCTCGGAGACCGCAGGCGACGTCGCCGTCGCGGCCGAGGTGCTCGAAGGAATCGAGAAGGCGCTCCTTCGGATCGTCGCCTCGAAGAGCACGCTGGTGTTCGACGCGAGAAGGGCCCAAGGGCGCAACGACGAGACGTTCGAGAAGACGGTGATGCCCAAGTGGTTCGAGCTCAGCCGACGCTTCCGGCGCCGCGCGACGCTGGTCAGGACGCCGGTCGGCGTCCTTCAGTCGCAGCGCCTCAACCGTGAAGCGCACATGGATGTCGTCACGTTCACCGATGAGGCCGAGCTCAAGGCCTGGTTGGATCGCGGGTAGTGACGATAACATTGCGCGCCGATGGGGCCTCGTTTGACGCGCAACGTTCTGGCAGCTGCGGTCAGTTCGGCCTGCGCTCTCGCCGCCTGCGAGGATGACCAGACAGGCACCGGCGGTGCAGCGTCGACCACGGCGGCCACGACGGCGACAGCTGTGACGGCCGTCACCATCACGTCGACAACGGGAGCAACCACGAGCCACAGCTCCTCCAGTGACAGCAGCTCGAGCGACAGCGGCTCGAGCAGCGGCTCGGGCGGTGACGGCGGCGCTGGAGGCGCGGGCGGCGATGGTGGAGCTGGCGGCGGTGGGGTCGTCGCGAACCATCTTTGGAGCAAGCGGTTTGGCGACGCCGCAAACCAGACCGGCCACGCCGTCGCGTCCGACCCCTCAGGAAACGTGATCCTCGGCGCGTATCTCTCGGGCAGCGCGGACTTCGGAGGCGGTGTGGTCTCGAGCGCCGGCGGGATCGACGCGGCCATGGTGAAGCTCGACCCCGACGGAAATCACATTTGGAGCAGGGCCCTGGGCGGCGCGTTCGACGACCGTGTGGACGCCATTGCTACCGACAGCTCCGGCAACGTCATCGTCGTGGGGACGTTCGGCGGGACGGTCGACTTCGGCGGCGGCCCTTTCACGAGCACCGGGCCGGTGAACACGAGCGCATATGTCGTGAAGCTCGACGCCGACGGCAACCACATGTGGAGCAAGAGCTTCGCAGGCGACGCCTACCAGTTCGCGACGTCGGTGGCGATCGATGCGGATGAGAACGTCTTCGTGACCGGATACTTCGCGCTCACGGCGAGCTTCGGCGGCGGCCCAATCGCGGCCGCGGGCGCGCCGGGCACGACCGACATCTTCCTCGTGAAGCTCGATGCCGCCGGCAATCACATCTGGAGCGAGGCGTTCGGCGATGACGGCGATCAGCTCGGCCTCGGCGTCGCCACGGATGCTGGCGGAAACGTCATTGTCACGGGTCGGTTCGACGACAGCCTCGATTTCGGCGGTGGCGCCCTCACCAGCGTGCAGGGCAGCGACGCCTTCGTTGCCGAGCTCGACCCCTCGGGCAGTCACGTTTGGAGCAAGCAGTTCGGGGGGCAGAGCGTTCAGTTGGGACGCGCCGTCGCCGCGGACTCGACGGGTGACGTGCTGGTCGCGGGACGATTCCGCAGCACGGTCGATTTTGGCGGCGGCCCGCTGATGAGCGCCGGTCAGGAGGACGTGTTCGTCGTCAAGCTCGACGCCGCGGGCAGCCACGTCTGGAGCCATCGCTACGGCGGATCGGAGTCCGAGAGCTTGGCGTCGGTGGCAGTCGACGGGTCGGGCAGCGTCCTCTTGCTCGGGGAGAACGGCTTTGCGCCCATCGATCTCGGCGGCGGCCCGCTCGGCCCAGGCATTTTCGTCGCGAAGCTCGACGCTTCGGGGGGCCACGTGTGGAGCGTCGGCTACGACGCCCAGCACGCGTACTCGATGGCGCTCGACCCCTCCGATAACGTGCTCTTCAGCGGAGGCTTCCTCGGCGTGGTGGATTTCGGTGGTGGCCCGCTCACGAGCGCCGGCGACTGGGATGTCTTTCTCGTCAAGATGGGGCCGTGATGGAGCCCGGCGCGATCGTCGCTGACCGGTTCGTGATCGAGGAGCTGGCCGGGTCCGGCGGCATGGGCGCCGTCTATCGGGCGCTCGACACCGAGAGCCGGGGCTACGTCGCCCTGAAGATCTTTCAAGGCTCGGAGGAGAACTCCGGTCGCTTCGCACGTGAGGCTCGGGTTCTGTCGGAGCTCAAACATCCGACAATCGTCCGGTACGTCGCCAGCGGCGCGGCCGAGGGGCACCCGTGGCTCGCGATGGAGTGGCTCGATGGAGAGGACCTCGGACAGCGGCTCCGCCGCGGGCCGCTGTCGGTGGCCGACGCTACACGCGTCGTCCGGCAGGTCGCCGATGGCCTCGATGCCGCGCACCGCGCGGGCATCGTGCATCGCGACGTCAAGCCCAGCAACGTCTTCATCTGCAGCGACGACCTCGACCGGATCAAGCTCCTGGACTTCGGCATCGCGCGCGTCGGACCTGACGCGAGCCCGCTGACGCGCTCGGGTGTGCTGATCGGCTCGCCCGGCTACCTCGCTCCGGAGCAGGCACGCGGAAGCCGCGTCATCGACGCGCGCACCGACGTGTTCGGGATCGGGTGTGTGCTCTTCGCGAGCCTGACCGGTCGGCCTCCGTACGTGGGGGAGGGACTGCTCGAGCTCCTCTCCAAGGTGCTCCTCGACGATCCGCCGCACGTCAGCGACGTGTGGCCCGACGTGCCTCCGGAGATCGATGCGCTTGTCGCTCAGCTGCTGTCGCCCTCTCCCGATGATCGACCCAAGGACGGCGCTGCCGTCGCGCGCGCCCTCGAGACGCTGGCGGATCACCAGAGCGGTCTGCGCGCTCCCCAGGCGAGGGTCTCGTTCGGCGCACAAGAGCGCCGCCTGGTTTGCGGCGTGCTCGTCGAAGCGAGCACGCGGCTCGATCCGGCCGCACCGACGCTCGTCGTCGACGCCTCGGTTCCGATCGACGGCACGATCAACGCCTCGGCATTCGACGAGATCGCCGCGCTCCATGGGGCGCGCGTGCTGCCAACAGGCAGCGGGCCTCTCCTCTTGTTCGACGACGGCGGGAGCGTCGCCACCGACCGGGCGGCGCGCGCCGTGCGTTGCGCGCTCGCCCTGCACGCCGCCGTGCCGGATCGCCGCCTTGCCGTCGTCACCGGGCGCGCCACCGTGGGCTCGCAAGCGCTCAGCAGCGACCTCGCGAACGTGGCGACCCGCATGGTCGATCAGGCGCGGGCGCACGGCGTGCTCGTGGTCGTCGACGACTCCACCAAGAATCTGCTCACGGGACGCTTCGCGCTGGAGAAGGCGGGCGAGTGTTGGGCCCTCTCCGAAGAGGGAACCGCCGACGAGCCGCGCCGTCTCCTCGGTTATGCAACGCCGTGCGTCGGGCGCGATCGCGAGATCGCCTCGCTCGTCGCGCTCTTCGAGGAGTGCGCGGCGGAGCCTGTCGCGAGGGCAGCGATCATCTTCGGCGCCCCGGGGATCGGAAAGTCGAGGGTGCGTCGCGAGGTGGTCCGCCGCGTCCAAACGAGAGACGCCGACGTCGCTGTGTGGACAGCACGCGGCGACGCCGTGAGCGCCGGCGCTCCCTTCGGTCTCTTGTCGCAGATCATCCGCGACGCCGCATGGATCGCCGGCGCCGAGCCGCTGCCCGAGCGCCGCCGGCTGCTCCTCGAGCTCTGCAACGGGCTCGTCCCATCCGGCGACGTCGAGCGCGTCGCGTGCTTCCTCGGCGAGCTCGCGGGTGCGCCATTCCCTGTCGAAGCGTCGTCGGAGCTGGCTGCAGCGCGGCGCGATCCGGTGCTCCATGGCGACCAGACGAAGCGCGCGTTCGAAGACCTCGTCGGCGGGGCGTGCGCGGCGCGCCCGGTGATCCTCGTCGTCGAGGATCTGCACTGGGGCGATCCGCCGAGCCTCCGCGTCCTCGACGGCGTCCTTCGAAACCTCCGCGAGTCCCCCGTCCTCGTCCTCGCGACGGCACGACCGGAGTACCGCGATGCGTTCCCCGACCTCTGGAAGGAACGAGGCGTTCAAGAGGTGGGCCTCGGCGCCCTCACGGCCAAGGCGAGCGAGCGGCTCGTGCGCAGCGTGCTCGGCACGTCGGTGCCGGCCGACGTCATCGCTCGCGCGGTCGCACGCGCGGCCGGGCATCCGCTCCACCTCGAAGAAGTCGTGCGTGCGGTCGCCGAAGGCGCCGGGGACGAGCTGCCGGAGACGGTCGCGGCGATGGTCGAAGCGCGCATCCAGGCGCTCGAGCCCGAGGCGCGCAGGGTGCTCCGCGCGGCGAGCGTGTTCGGGCGCGCCTTCTGGATGCGCGGCGTCGCCGCGATGCTCGACACCGCACCGGCGGACGTCGCGCCGTGGGTGCGAGAGCTCGTCGATCGCGAGTGGATCGCGAGGCGCGAGGAGCCCCGGTTTCCCGGAGAAGAAGAGCTGACCTTCTGTCAGGACGTCGTGCGCGAAGCCGCCTATGCGATGCTCACCGACGATGACCGTCGCGACGGACACGAGGCAGCAGGCAGTTTTCTCGAGTCCGTCGGCGAGACCTCGGCCCTCGTGCTCGCTCGGCATCACGAGCTCGGCGATGCTGCGGAACGCGCGAGCATCGCGTACGCGCACGCGGCGCTCCAGGCCATGGAGGCCAACGACTTCCCCGCGGTCCTCTCCCACGTCGAGCGCGCCGTGAGGTTGGGCAAGGGAACCACAGACTTCGGGCGGCTGCGCGCGCTCGCCGCAGAGGCACACGCGCACCGCGGCGAGCACGAAGCGGCGCGCGCCGCCGCG
>JBGTSH010000326.1:0-11884 GCA_041940405.1 Polyangiaceae bacterium | reverse complement strand
CATCCAGTTCACCGGCGACATCCACGCCATCACGTCGGCGCACAACCTCCTGTCGGCGATGGCCGACAACGCGCTGCACTTCGGGCTCACCTTCGGCGATCGCGGCAAGCTCGATCCCCGCCTCGTCAACTGGGCGCGTGCGCTCGACATGAACGATCGCGCCCTGCGAAACGTGGTGCTCGGTCTCGGCCGCAAGGCCGACGGCGTGCCCCGCCAAGAGCGATTCGACATCACCGCTGCGAGCGAGATCATGGCGATCCTCGCGCTCGCCAAGGACCAGGCGGATCTGTCGGCGCGCCTGTCCCGCGTGGTCGTCGGCCAGTCCGAGAGCGGCGCACCGATCACCGCCGGCGATCTCGGCGCGTCCGAGGCGATGTCGGCGCTCCTGATCGACGCGCTGATGCCGAACCTCGTGCAGACGCTCGAAGGCGGCCCTGCCCTCGTGCACGCCGGTCCCTTTGCGAACATTGCGCACGGCTGCTCGTCCGTCGTCTCGACCCGGCTCGGGATCGAGAGCGCCGATTGGGCCGTGACCGAGGCGGGCTTCGGCTTCGATCTCGGCGGCGAGAAGTTCCTCGACATCAAGTGCCGCGAGGCGGGCGTTTGGCCGCGCGTCATCGTGCTGGTCGCCACGCTTCGCGCACTCAAGGTGCACGGCGGCTCGCCGGTGAAGACGGCCAAAGAGCCGAACCAGCATCGCCTCGATGCGGGCCTCACGCACCTCGACAAGCACCTCGAGACGATCGCAGCGCTCGGGCTCAAGGCCGTCGTCGCGATCAACCGCTTTCCCGACGACGTCGAGAGCGAGCTGCAGTCGGTCCAGAAGGCCTGCGAGAAGCACGGTGTGCAGGCCTTCGTGAGCGAGGCGTTCGCCAAGGGCGGCGAAGGAGCGCTCGACCTCGCGCGCGGGGTCATCGAAGCGGGTCGCGCGACCGACGCGGCGCCCCCGGCGCCTCGCTACGCGTACGAAACCAGCGATCCGGTGAAGACGAAGATCCTCAAGATCGCAAAGACCTTCTACGGCGCCTCGGGCATCGCGCTGACGCCGCGCGCCGAAAAGGACCTCGAGCGCGTCGAGAAGGCCGCGCCGCCCTACGTCTGCATGGCCAAGACGCAGTACTCGCTTTCCGACGATCCGGTGCTCGTCGGCCGGCCGCACGACTTCGGTGTCACCGTCCGCGAGATCCGTCTGTCAGCCGGCGCCGGCTTCGCCGTCGCGGTGACCGGCGAGATGATGACCATGCCGGGCCTGCCGCGTGAGCCCGCGGCCATCGCGGTGCGCGTCGATCCCGACGGCCGCATCCGCGGCCTCATGCAGAACGACTAGGGGGCGTCTTCATACCTGGGAAGTCTCCCAAAGCAATCGGGCACGGGCACGGGCACGGGCACGGGCACGACTCGGGGAGAGCAGGCACGGAGAAGGGGTCGCGGACCCGAGAGCGGGGAACGAAGCAAGCGGGACGGACATGGATAAGCCCGCCGAAAAAGTTGGCCGGGCTCGTCGGAGCATGCTGGTGCAGGGCATGACTCGACTCGTGCGACTTTCGGATGCGGAGTGGAGAAGCATCGAGCCGCAATTGCCGCTGCCGTCTGCCGCCGGGGGTAGGCCATCCAAGCCCCATCGTCCGCTCATTGAAGCAATGCTTTGGATCCTGCGGACAGGCGCGCCGTGGCGCGATCTGCCGACTTCGTACGGGCCGTGGCAGAGTCTCGACGCAACTCCGCGCGCGTCGTGTCGACATATCGGGCATGGAATTCGATCACGAGCGTCTCGACGTCTACAAGCTCTCCCTCGACTTTCTGGTCTTCGCGGAGCGACTCATGGCGGCTTTCCGCGCGGCAGAGCCTACTTCTCCGACCAACTCGGCCGAGCGGCCCTGTCGATCGTGCTCAACGTGGCCGAAGGCGCGGGCAAGCTTTCCCCACCGGACAAGCGCCGCTTCTACCAAACAGCTCGCGGATCGGCGACCGAGTCTGCCGCGCTGCTCGACGCCTGCCTGCGGGTGAAGCTCATCACCGACGCCGATCACCGCCTCGGCAAAGAGCTCCGCCTCCGACTTGTCTCGATGCTCGCTTACGAGAGCTTCGAGACGCCCCTCGTTCCCGACAAGGCCTGACGTGCCCGTCCAACGTGCTTCGTTTCCCGGTCTCGAGCCCGCGACCCCTTTCCCGTCCCTCGTCACCCGAGTCGTGCCCGTGCCCGTGCCCGTCTCATCATTGATCACAGATTTCGGCTCGCTTTGGCTTGCACCGCGGTTGCAGCGTCCCAAACGTCGGCCATCGTCGTGAGGTCCTGCATGCCGTGGGCGAGCGTTCTCCAGCCGGGAGGACCGTTATTCTTGAGATGCCCACCGAGTCCAGCGACTGCGTAGAGGGCGTCCTTCACCGTGGCGCCTTTCAGGGGCATCTTCTGTGGTTGATAGTGTTGCAGCACTCTGATCTGCGAGGGCGTCAGAGCATCTGATGCCGGGGCGTTCGGATCGAGCTTCGAGAGCGTCCGCAAGAGCAACATCTGCCAGGCGATCGGGAAAAACAGAGCCAAAGCATTGGTCAGGGTTTCGAAACTCTCGAGTTGGCGTTTCTCGAAAGCGCAGCCCGTCTTCAGTGCCTTGAAGAACTCCTCAATCAGCCAGCGCGCGCGGTAGTGATCGACGACGGCTTCGACCTGCGCGGGCGTATCGACGCTCTCGCTGGTAACGAGCACCCAAGCCACGGGCTCGGTTCCCTCCGGAGCGTCGACCTCCTGCACGTAAACGACATTCAGGTGCAGTTGCTCAGGCAGATCGTCTACGTAGCGGGGCCGCTGAAGGGCGACCCTGCCCGCGCTCACTTGCAGCTTCGCGATGCGTTCCTGTCGTTGCCCGTGGGTAGAACGCGGCATCGGCTTCGCGACGCGACGGCTCAACGGAACCTCGCGCTCTAGGACCTTGGGCAGCGCGATGAGCGCTTCGCTCAGCGGCATCCGATCGTGTCGGGACTCGACTACCCGATCACGCGCCATGCGAATCACGAAGCGCGCTCCGAGCTCGTTCATCCGACAGAACAGCGGGTAGCTGTCAGCCTCGCGGTCCATCAGATGAAGCAAGGAGCACCGCTGATTCACGCGTTGCTCGACCTCCGAGGCGAGCTCTCGCCACCGAAGAGACTCTTTGCCGTCGATCTTGGCGAGCTCTCCCCCCGAAACGTTGCGTCCCCTGATCCTCGGAGGCGCGGTGCGTGCCCAGCAAATTGCGGCTACCACGCCGAGTGGCTTTGCGTGCCGTTCGGCTTCGACGGCGAACGCAACGTGCGCGAAGAAGCCTTGGTTCCTTTCGCCGTGAAGACGGCCGAGCCCCTCCCGCGAGGCCGTCTCACCCGAGAACGAGAACTCGGTGGTGTCGTGAATGACTCGAACCGTCGAGCCCTCTTGCATCCGAGCGATCGTCTGCTGGGCATGCGCTTCCACGAGCCGACCGTACTTGACCTTCGGGTTCGCAAGGAGCCGGTAGAACCCCTCGGTCTCTTTCTCAGTACCGAGCGCGCGAGGAAAACCGAGATCCGGCGCCGCCGAAAGTCTCGCCACAGAGGACTGAACCCTCTCACGCAGCCGACTATCCCCAAGCTTTAGCTCCGCAAACTCTGCAGCCAGAGACGGCACCGAGGTCTTCATGTCCTCCAAGACGTTTGTGCACGTCGAAAGGGATCACGAGATGTGCGGGATCTTTAGCCGTGCCCGTGCCCGTGCCCGGTATCGTTTTGGACCTGACTGGTTTGAAGACGCGCCCTAGCTCTCGCGACGGGCTCCGGCGGGGTCGCTACCTGGTCTCTGCGTGGCAGGCCTTGCAGGTGGCCTTGAGGTCCTCGAGCGCTTTGCTCGCGGCCGCTGCGTCCTTCTTCTCGGCAGCGGCGCCGAGCGCCTTGGCGTGGCTCTCCCAATTCGCGCGGTGCTTGTCGTACGCCTCGCCGCGCGAGAACTCCTTGGCCCGCTCCGAGAGCGCGGCGAGGCGCGCCGAAGCGTCCGTCGCACTCGTCCATTGGTCCGCGGTGTAGCTCTCTTCGCCGATCATTTTCCACTGCGGTCCGGCGATCGTCTCGTTCGCCTGCATCACCTCGGCGAGCGACGCGAGCTTGGGGATCTCGTCGAGCTTGGAGTCGCGGGGCTTGAAGCAGGCGGGCGCGAGCACGAGGGCGGCGAGGAGCAGGTGCTTCTTCATTGGGGAGGAGCTTACCGGTCGGGAGCGCTCGCCGGCGAGATCTCCGACCGGGCCGAGCTCGGGCTTCCCGCCGGCGACGAGGACGGCGAGGATGCGCCCGCGGGCGCGTCGGACTCGACGCGCGCCGTCGGACGTGGCGTCGGCGTGCCCAGCGGCTCGAGCGAAGCGGGCAAGACGACGGTAAAGGTGCTCCCCTTCCCTTCGTACGATCGGACCTCGATGCGGCCGCCGGCGCCTTGCACGATGCGCTGGCTGATCGCGAGGCCGAGGCCGGTGCCCTTCTCCTTGGTGGTGAAGAACGGCATGAAGAGCTTCTCGAGCGCCTTGCGAGAGATGCCCGGCCCTGTATCGGCGACCGTGACCTCCACATAGGCCTCGTCCTTGGCGCCCTTCGGCCGCTCGGAGCGCGTTCCGCGGCCGAAGCGCACGCGCGTCGAGACGTTCACTCGACCGCCCGACTGCGTGGCCTGCATGGCGTTGCGGATCAGGTTCATGAGAACCTGACGGAGCTGTTCGGGGTCGATCGCGACGCGCGGAAGGTCGGCCGCGAGCACCGGCTCGATGTCGACGTCGTCCGGTCCGCGCTCGGCCGACAGAACCTGGAGCGTCCGGCGGACGACGCCGTTGACGTCGACCGGCGCCACGCTGCGCTCGCTCGGCCGCGCCAGGTCGAGCACCGAGCCGACGACGCGGTTCAACCGCTCCACCTCCTCCAGGATGATGCCGATGAACTCCCGCGACGCCGGCTCGTCGGGCTGATCTTCGGGCGGCGGATCGGCGAGGAGCTGCGCCGCCCCTTTGATGGCGCCGAGCGGGTTTCGGATCTCGTGCGCGAGACCCGCAGCCATCTGACCGAGCAAGGCGAGCCGATCGCGGTCCTTCATCAGCTGGTAGGAGCGCGAGTTCTCGATGACGACGCTCATCTGCGTCGCGAGCTGCTCGAGGAGGCTCACCTCTTCGGGCGAGAAGGCGTCGCGCACGCGCCGATCGGCGAGCGCCACGAGGCCCACGATCTCACGTCGCTCGTCGCGCACCGCGATCAGGACGCCCGTCTTGAGGCCGCCGAGCACCTCGGCCGCCGTAAGCATCGCCTCGCCCGCTTCGTAGCGATCGCCTTGGCGGCCCTTGTCGCGGACCTCACGCTCGACGTCCTCGAGGAGCACGCTGCCCTGCTCGAGCCGCTCGAGCAGCACGCGCGCGGTGGCGACCTCGATCCGCTGCGGCACGCCTTCGCCGAAAGCCCCGATCTGATCGAAGCCCGCGCCCTCGTGGTCGAGCATGAAGAGGCCGGCCGCCGTCGCGCGGCGCGAACGCTCGATGGCCCCCATCACCATCTCGCTCATCTCGCTCACGACCAGCGTGTGGACGAGCTTCTTGCGCACCTCGGCGAGGGCGCTCTCGAGATCGAAGCGCTCACGAAAGAAGAGCCTCTGGATTTGCTCTTCGACGCGCGCGCGGAGCGGATCGAAGACGACGAGGACGACCGTCGCCGCGAGGACCGCGTTCAGGTACATCGTGTTGAAGCCGCCGACGAAGGTCAGAAGCACGTAGAAGATGAACGCGATGAGGAACGCGACGGCGGCCGCGACCATCAGCCGGCCGAGCATCTCGGACAGATCGAGGAGGCGCTCGCTCTCGAGGGCTTGCGAGAGGCCGAACAGGAAGACCACCGAGAGGACGGCGCCGACCGGCGGCGTGCGAACACCGACCAGCCAGAGAAAATCGACGATGGTCGCGAAGCCGGCCAAGGCGCCGATGACGACCAGGAACCGAACCCTGCGCTGCGTCGCGCGCGAAGGGCTGCTGGCGCCGCGCTGGCCGAGGGACCAGAGGCCAAGGGTGATGAGCGCGAACACGTAGCAGAAGACGACGGTCAGGACTTCGGTGCTCGCGTGCCAGGGCGAGAGCACGAGGGCGAGGAGCGGCACCGTCGCGAGCCACGAGAACCGGAGCAGGCGGGACGACTTACCGGGCTCGTGGGGGACGACGCCTTCGAAGAGGTTCAGGGCGAACTGCGGGAGCAGGACCGACACGACGCCGGTGAAGCGCTGCCAGATGGTCGCCTGGAAGAACCCGAGGAGCGACTGCGCGAGGTACCAGAGGCCCAGGGCACCCGCAAAGCCGGCGAACAGGAGGTGAATCCTGCGAGGCCGACCGCGGAGCAGCGCCGAGAGCGCGATCGCCAGAGCGAGGGCGCCGCAGACGACGGCGGTGCGGGTTCGGAGCTCGTAGAGCACGCGAAGGCAGAGCGTACACCGGGAGCGCCAGAAGACGAGGCAGGCTCACAAACGACGAAAGCCCGCAGAAGCGGGCTTTCGTCGGGTGCTCGAGGGGAAAGAGGATTCAGGTCGGGTCGTGCACGCCTTCGCTGCTCTTCGTCGCCTCTACAGGGGGCGGCCCGAAGGGATTGCTGTCATCCTCATCGTCGCCGCGGCTCTGCGAGCCGGTCCAGGGGAGCGGCACGGGCTCGGACTGCTCCGTACCCGGCAGGACGAAGCCGGTGACGGTCTCTTCTCCGACACCGCCGGGCGGCTCGACCGCGGGGCCGTCGCCCTCGATCGCGACGTCCTCAGCGGCGCCGATCTCCTCGGAGCTGTCATCGACGTCTTCTTCTTCGACCGACTCCTCGGCAAGACAACCGGCCAGCGGCACAAGGGCAGCCAGCACCAGCGCTCGCATCGAGAACAGGATGTTCCGTTTCATGCCTCTTCCTCCGAAAGATCGTCACCCTCGTCACCATCGGCGTCGGTTGCACCCGAACCTAGGCCGTACTGCTTGACGAGCTGAGAGAGACGCGGACGCTTCATACCCAGAAGCGCCGCGGCACGCGTGATATTTCCGCCGGCTTCACCGAGAGCGCGTGCGATGCACTCGCGCTCGATGATCCGCTTCATGTCGTGAAGACTCGTTCCCGAACGCACCTGGGCGTACGCGACGTCCGACGGCGTCCCGTTCGACGGTACCGGTGCGGGGATTGACGATCGGCCGGCCACGCCGGGCTCCGCAGCAAGCGACGTGCCCTCAGCCAAACCATCGACCGACGCAGCCGCACGCGGCACCGCGGCGGACGGCAAGGTCTCGGTCGGGAGGCTGGATAGCCCGCGCAAAGCATCGACGTTGTCCGCGAAATCCTCGGGCTCGAGTACGTCGGCGTCGGCGAAGAGGGAGGCCGCGCGAAGCGCGTTCTCGAGCTCGCGGACGTTGCCGGGCCAGGGGTAGGACTTGAGCGCCATCAGGCAGCGGGCCGACAGCTTCTTGACAGACGAGCCGCGCTCCGCCGCGATTCGCAACAGGATCGCTTCGGAAATGGCACCCAGGTCGCCGAGGCGCGAGCGAAGCGCCGGGACCTCGAGGACGACGCCGCAGAGGCGGTAGTAGAGGTCTTCGCGGAACTCTCCGCGGGCGACGAGTGCCTTCAGGTTGCGGTGCGTCGCACACACGACGCGGACGTTGGCGCGGATGGGCGTCGTGCCGCCGACGCGCTCGAACGTCTTCTCCTGAAGGACGCGGAGCAGGGCGACCTGCCGCCCTCGGCGGCCTCGAAGCGGCCACGGCGGCGAGCCGCGGCGCCCGTGAACGAGCCCTTCTCGTGCCCGAAGAGCTCGCTGAGGAGCAGGGTCTCGACGAGCGCGGCGCAGTTGACCTTGACGAGCGGACCGCCGCGGCGACCGCTCGCGGTGTGCAGCGCCTCGGCAACCAGCTCTTTGCCGGTGCCGCTCTCGCCATGGATGAGGACGGTCGCGTCCGACGGGCCCACCTTCTTGACGGCGTTGAGGAGCGACTTGATCGCCCCGTCCTCGCCCACGATCCGCGGCCGGTCGGAAGCGGTGAGCCGCACCTGGCTCGTGTCTCCGCCTGCGCGAGCTTCGACGGCTCGGCCGGCGTCCGGCCAGCCGGAAGCGCCGCCGAGGGCGCGGGCCGCGACGGCGGCCGACGCCTCGAACGCCTGGGCTTCGCGATCGATCGCCGCGATCTCGCGGCGCGCGAAGAACGCCTGTCGCATTGCCTCGGGCAAGCCCAGCGCCATGCGGTCTCTGTAAGAGAGCGCTGCGGAGAGATGGTGACGAGCGAGTGGCGTATCGCGCTCCGCCGACGCTGCCTGGAACAAGAGCAAGTGCGCGTCGCGCATCAGCTCGATGTCGTCTGCCTCGCGGCTCGCCTCGAGCGCCTGACGGGCCTGCTCTGCGAAGGGCTCGCCCAACGAGCGCGAGAGCTGTGCACGGAGGAGCGCGATCTCGGCGTGCGCGCGGACCGGCCCGCCTTCACGCTCGGCCTGCTCGATGAGGACGCGGGCGCGAGCCGTGTCACCGTCCTCGAGGGCGATGTGCGCCGCAACGCGGAGCGCTTGGCTGGCGAGCTCACGACCGGGGCCGCGCCCGCGGCTCGATGAAGCGCCGTTGGCGCCCGCGTTGGTGGCCGAAGCGACGTTGGACGTCGAGACGGTTGCCCCGAGATCGGCGAGCGCCCGAAGGATCGACTGGTGGGCCTGCGCCGTCTCGCCGCGCGCGAAGTGGATGCGCGCCTGGAGGGTCGAGAACTGCGACACCTGCGTCCCCGGCATCGATCCCTTGAGGACGCGCAGACCGAAGCGCAGCGCTTGATCTGCCTCGTTCACGAGGCCCACGCGGAGGCGTAGGTCGATCAGGTTCGCCGAGCATCGCGCGAAGCTCAGCCGATCGCCGGTGCGAAGCACTGCCTCCGCCGCACGCTCGGTGATGTCGAGCGCATCCGCATAGCGGTGCTCGAGCGTGGCGATGACGCCCAGGTTGACCAGGGCGAACCCGCGGGGGACGAGCTCGCCGGAGGCGTCGCCGAGGACCGCCTCGAGGAGCGCTTGCGCTTCACCCCGGCGCCCGGCGTAGAGGACCGCGAGTCCGCGGTTCAGCCGGGCGCGGAGCTCGGCCATCGGCTGGCGCGCGAGTGCCGCTTCGCAGGCGTCCGCCGTGAAGTGGAGCTCGGCATCGGCGTAGGCGGCCTTGGCCAAGAGAAGCTTGCCGATGACGTTGCGCGCATCGAGCCTGACGTCGCCGCCCGCGGTGCTGGCACCGAGGATCGACAGCGCCTCTTCGGCGCCCGCCTTCGCGGCGGCCAGATCGCCGGACCTGTATTTCACCTCGGCGAGCTCGACCTCGATCCGGGCGCGAAGGACCGAATCGGAAGCGCGCTCGGTCGCGCGCTGCATCGTGACGAGCGCCGCGGGAGCGTCGCCCATCGCTGCATGGCACTTGCCGAGCGCGAGGAGCACCTCGGCGCTGTCCGGCTCGAGCGAAGCGGCGTCACGAGCGAAGCGCAGCGCGACGTCGATCTCGCCGGTGAAGAGGCCGAGCGAGACGTAGGCGAGCAGGCGCTTGGCGCCGGCGGCGGAACCGAGCGGCTGGCAGACCGCGAGGCGCGCCCAGAAGTCCGCGCGCGCATCGCCGTCGACCACCGAGGTGATCGCGCGCTGGGCGAGCCGGTCGCCGTCGGCTGTATCGCCGATCGAGAACGCGATCTCGGCCGCGCGGAACGTGGCCCACGGGTCGTTGGGGAAGGCGCGACCGAGCGCCAGCACCGAGCGCCGCGCAACCGCCGAATCCACCGGTCGCTCGCCCAGGGCGTCGCCACCGATGGCGAGGACGCCCGCGTCGGTGATCTCGGCCACACCCGAAGCGACCAGCTCTGCCACGAGGGTCGCGGCGGTCCCGCGATCCGCCTCGGGCAAGAGGTCTCCGATGCGCTTCTCGGGCCAGGCACGACCGACGAGCGCGAGGGCCTGCGCGAGCTCCGACCATGCGGCGTCCGGCTTCGAGCGTGCGTTCTGGTCGAGCTTCGCGCCGCGCCACCAACCGTCGAGCGCGTCGATCGAACGAAGTTGCGGAACGACGGAGGATGCAGCCGCCGCCCACCAGCGCTCGACCTCGGCGGCGTCCAGCTGGCCGGAGAGCT
The DNA here is from genome assembly GCA_041940405.1 of Polyangiaceae bacterium. Classification (GTDB taxonomy): domain Bacteria; phylum Myxococcota_A; class Polyangia; order Polyangiales; family Polyangiaceae; genus Xiheicaenibacterium. The sequence goes on along the minus strand of JBGTSH010000326.1, from coordinate 1,766 downwards.
CGATGACGCGGGCGGAGCCCGAGGGCGCTTCCGGCGTGACCCAGACGACGAGGGGCTCCGAGCTCGTCGAAGCTGTCGCCTCGATCTCGGTCGCGACCGCTCGCGAGAAGCGGCTGCTCGTCGGATCGACGACCACGACGCGGCGTGCGCCCGAAGATGCTGACAGTGCCGTCAGGATCGAGGTCGCCGCGTCGCGCGCGGACGGCGTCTCTTGCGCGTCGGGGCTCGACGAATCGGCCGGGACGGCGCGGACGACCGGGCCGCGAAGACGCGCAAGGGCGAGGCGGAAACCATCGCCGCCGGGTCCGGAGAGCGTGCGCACGACCGCAGCACCGCCGAGGTGCAGGACGCGCTCGACGTGTCCGCCGATCGCTTCGAGGCAAGCGCGCGGCGCGGTGACCACGAGCAGCGGGCCGTGCGACGTGCTTTTCAGCGCGGCTTCGAGCGCCGAGAGCCCGCTCTGCTGCTGCTCTGCCTGCTGCCCGTGAACGGAGCCCTGCCCGAGATTCGAGGGCGCCGTCGGCGGCGGCTCGCTGGCAGGACGTCGAGCAAGCATCGAAGACCTACATCGTGGGTAACCTAGGTGTGTCTTCGCCGCAACGCCGGACAATAAGGTAAAGGCTCAAAGAGTCTCAAAGCCTCCTCACAGCTGGAATCGCTCACCTCTGGGATCGCGGTGCCTCACCCCCTCGAAGCACGGTCTCGAGCGCATCCAAGGCTCCCTTCGGCGCCTCGCCGAGGCGGCGGGCGATCGGGATCTGGGCCAACGCGGCTGCCCGGTAGAGCTCCCCCACCCCCGCGGCGTCGGCGGCCGCGAGGTGCTTCTCGACCGCCACCCGGTCGCCGCGCCGGATGGGCCCGGTCAACGCCGCCGCAGGGCCCAATCTTCGAACGTTTTCAGCCACCGACCCGAGGAGCGGGCCGAGGAGCGCCCCGTGAAGCCTCGGCGGAATTCCAGCAGCTACGAGCAGCCCGGTCGCCGCGTCGGCCAAGGCGGCCGCCCCGTTGGCGAGGAGCGCGGCCGCCGCGTGGTAGCGCGGCCCGTGGAGCGAGCCCGGCTCCACCGGCCGCATGCCGATGAGCCTGCCGAAGCGAACGCAGGCACGTCGCGCCTTCGCGTCGCCGGTGACGACGAGCGCGGCGCCATCGAGCGACGGCGGCACCGACGCGTGGGCGAAGCTCGCGAGCGGATGCATCACGCCGACCGCGTGCCCGTGCTCGCGAAGTGCAGCCAGCGCCTCCGCGCCGATCGATCCGGAGCAATGCGCGACGCGCGTCGGCGCTCGAAGCTTCGGAGCGAGCGCGCGCGCCACCGACTCGATCGCCCCATCGGCGCACGCGAGCACGACGAGGTCCGAAGCAGGAATGGATCGCGGGAGCTTTCGCGCGGCCGACGTCATGACTCGAAGGCCCGCCCGACGGCCCGCCCGCGCGAGCGCGGTGCCGACCTTTCCTTTTCCTACGACGACGATGCTTCGCATGACGCGCCGTAGAGGCCGCGCGACTTCGCGTACGCGACCACGCGCGCGGGAACGAGCCGGCCGAGCTCGGTGTCCGCCGGCTGTTGTTTCGCGTGCCCTGCTGGGAAGCCGACGCGCTCGATCGCTACGTCATCGTGCCGTCGCTGGCGATCCCAAACGGGTTGTCGATCGGTCCCATGCTTCGGTTCGGCGAGGAGGAGGTCGGCTACTACGTGACGGCACCGTCAGCGTACCGGCTGCGTGCCGGCCGGGTGCACTACGTGTTCGACGCCGAGGAGGTCCAAC
>JBGTSH010000325.1:0-11895 GCA_041940405.1 Polyangiaceae bacterium | reverse complement strand
CCCTCACCCGAGGTGAGGGGGGAGACCGCCACGGCGCCGGCGATGGAGGCGATCGGCCGAGACGATCTGCGCACGCCAGGAGCCGTAGGAACGGCCCCGCGCCTCGAGGAGCTCGAGATCGCGGGCCAGCTCGGGTGCGACCGTGCCCGGCGGCGCCGAGCCGAGCGGGGTCCCCGGAAGCGGCAAGAACGTGTGGGCGTGGACGCGAGCGCCGAGCCCCACCAGCCGCTGCATGAGGGTGCGCGTCGCCTCCATGTCCTCGTGCTCCTCGCCGGGCAGGCCGAAGAGCATGTCGACGTTGGGCGCGAAGCCGTGGCGTACGCACGCCTCGACGGCGCGCACGACGTCGGCGACGTCATGCCCGCGGAGCGACGAGGCTAGGACCCGCTCGGATCCGGATTGGCCGCCGATGACGATGTTGTCGTTGTTCACCCACCGCTTCATCACGCGAAGGGCTTCGTCGGTGACGTGCTCCGGCCGCACCTCGGAGGGGAACGTCCCGAAGAAGATCTTGCCGGCCGGCCCGAGCTCCTCGCGCGCGGCGGCCAAGAGCTCTTCGATGGCCGCGAGGTTCACCTCGGTTCCGGTGGCGCCGTAGCTCAGTGCCGTCGGCGAGAGGAAGCGGACATACGGCAGCCCTTCCTTCTTCATCGCGCGGACGTGCTCTCGGACGCTTGCGACGCTGCGGTGACGGAACCGCGCTTTGAAGACGTACGGCGTCTGGCAGAAGCGGCACGCGTAGACACAGCCGCGGGTCACCTCGATCGGGCAAAAGCGCCGATCGCGAGCGTTGTGAGCAGGCCAGTCGTCGAGCACCACGCGCTCGCCTGCGCCGGAGGACCTGTACGTCCCGTGGCCATCGAGCCACCCGAGGCCCTGCACGGCGCGAACGTCGCTTCCTGCCGCCATCGCCAGGACGAGCGAGAGGATGGTCCGCTCACCCTCCCCGAGCGCCACGAGATCGAAGCCGGCGCGGAGCGTCTGGGCCGGCTCGGCCGTAGCGTGCACGCCGCCGGCGATGTGGACGACCCGAGCGGGCCCCATCTCGGGCTTCGGCAGCGACGCACGGGCTTCGAACACCTCATCGACCTCGGTCGAGTAAAAGGACCACAGGCAGAGCACGTCGTCGTGCTCGGCGGCGGCCTGGCGGGTTGCACCCTCGACATCCCTGCCGCCCTCGGCAAAGACGATGGTCGTCCCCTCCGTCCGGGGATCGGCTCGCAGCGCTCCGGTGAGGACACACATCGCATGGTGCGCCGTCTTGGAGTCGCGCACGACCACCGCGACCCGGTTGGAGTAAGAGGAGCTTTGCAGGTCTCGGAAACTACCATGTCGTGCCCTCACCTCGATCGCTGCAGCGGCTGTCCGGCGATGCACCTCGACTACCCCGCGCAGCTCGAGCAAAAGGACGCCCGCATCTCGCGCGCGCTGTCGGGGTACCCGGCCCTCGCAGGGGTCGAACGCTCGAAGATCGCCCCTGCGGCTCCACCCCTCGCCTACCGATCGCGCGCCAAGTGGATGATCGGAAAGGGTGGCGAGGTTGGTCTCTACGCCAGAGGCACGGATCACGAGGTCGTCGACATCCCCGAGTGCAGGGTCGTCGAGCCCGCGCTCCTCGAGGTCGGTCGCGCGCTGCGCGGCGTCCTGGGCGACCCCGTTCTGGGTCCGGGAGCCCGAAAGCTGCGCGCCGTGGACCTGCGGTCCGCGCGCACAGGGGGCGCCGAGCCTCGCGTCCTCGTGACCCTCGTCGCGCCGCGCGGTGCGCTGACCCGAGAAGAAGTGGTCGCGATCGCGCGCGCTCTGGAGCGTGCTTGTCCGCGCGTCGCGGGCGTAGCCCTCAACGAGACGTCGCCCCGCGCGATCCAGGTGCTGGGTCACGGAACAGAGCTGGTATCCGGAGCCCCGTCGCTCCCCGACGATATCGGCAGCGTCACGGTGACCGCGACCTTCGGCGCGTTCGTGCAGGCTCATCGCGGCCAGGCGGCGGCCCTCGAGCGCGCGATCGTCGAGGCGGTTCGTGCGCTCGGCGAGGCGCCTCGCGTCCTCGAGCTGTTCGCCGGGTCCGGCGCATTTGCGCTGGCCCTCTCGAAGACAGGCGCGCACGTCGACGCGGTCGAGTCGCATGCGCCGGCCGCGCGGGCCCTCGCGGAGCGACGCGTGGCCGGCATCGAGGCGCACGCAGCGGACGCCGAAGCGTTCGTCGCAGAAGCCGCAGCGAACGCGCGCCGGTGGGATGCTGTCGTCGTCGATCCCCCGCGGCGCGGCCTCACCCCTGCGTTGAGGTGCGCGATCGCGAAGCTCGAGCCTCGGCTCGTGGTCTATGTCTCGTGCTCGCCGGAGACGCTCGCGCGCGACCTCGATCATTTCGCGCGGCTGGGCTTGAAGGCGACGCGCCTTTCGGCGTTGGACATGATCCCGCAGAGCGACGAGGTCGAGGCGATGGCGCTGCTCGCGCCGTCGGCCGCGCCCGCACGACCCAAGATCGGAGCGCTCACCGCCGGGACCGTCGTAGAGGTCGCCGCGCACGAGGACGCGCCCGGCCTCGCTCTGCCCCCGCCCGAGTCCGGTTCTGGTCTGGCGCTCGAGCTCGCGCGTGGCACGGGCCGCGGCAAGGTGTCCTTCAGCGCGCTCGCGCTCGTGAAGGGCGTGCCGCGCAAGCGAGGAACGATCCGCGGCCGATCGCGGTACGTGCGGCTCTCGGTCGCATCCGGACATGCGCTGGTCCGCATCGAGGGAACGAGCCCGGCGCAGGCCGCGTCGGAGCTCGCGTCCATCGGCCACCCGGTCATCGGCGATCCCAGGCGATGCGACGAGGCCACCCGCCGGCACTTCTTCGAGAAGCACGGCCTCGATCGAGCCGCCTGGCACACCGAGCGCCTCGAGGCGGATGGTGAAGCGCCCGTGACGTCGCCGATCCCCGGCGACCTCGCCGCCGTGCTCTCCAGCGTCGGCATCGAGCCTTGAGCTGTCAGGTCCCCAACGCGCCGCCGTCGCTCGACCTCACCAGGGATGCGCCGATGGACCGCCCCCTGGCAGATCTTTACCCCTGTGAGCCGGGGGGCTCGGGAGCGTCCTAGGACTCCGTAAGAAGCGCGCCCCAGCGCGCAGGCTCGATTTTCGTGCGGCTACTTACCGAGCGAGTCGAGGTACCACTTGTAAGTACCCTCGATCCCGTCGCGCAGGCCGATCTTCGCCTTCCACCCCAAGCCGGCGAGCTTGGAGACGTCGAGGAGCTTGCGGGGCGTGCCGTCGGGCTTGCTGGTGTCCCACGTGAGATCGCCTTTGAAGCCGACGACGTCGCGGATGGTTTCGGCGAGCTCGCGGATGGTGACGTCGTCGCCGACGCCGACGTTCACGAGCTCGGGCGATTCGTAGGTCCGCATGAGGTGCAGGCACGCGTCGGCGAGATCGTCGACGTGGAGGAACTCGCGACGGGGGCTGCCGGAGCCCCAGACGACGACGCTGGGCGCGCCGCCCGTCTTGGCCTCGTGGAACTTGCGCATGAGCGCGGGCAAGACGTGCGAATTCTGGAGATCGAAGTTGTCGTTCGGCCCATAGAGGTTCGTGGGCATCAGGCTGATCGCCCGCATACCGAACTGCTTGTTATAGGCCTTGCACGTCTGGATGCCGGCGATCTTGGCGACCGCGTAGGCGTCGTTCGTCGGCTCGAGCGCGCCGGTGAGGAGGTACTCCTCTTTGATCGGTTGCGGCGCCATCTTCGGGTAGATGCACGAGCTGCCCAGGAAGAGCAGCTTCTTCGTCCCGAAGCGGTGCGCGGCGTCGATGACGTGCGTCTGGATGAGGAGGTTGTCGCGGATGAAGTCGGCCGAGAACTTGTCGTTGGCGAGGATGCCGCCGACCTTGGCTGCCGCGAGGAAGACGTACGCAGGCTGCTCGGCCTCGAAGAAGCGATCGACAGCGCCGCGATCCGTGAGATCCACCTCTTTGTGCGTGCGCGTGACGATCGGGCCGAGGCCTTCGGCCTCGAGCCGGCGAACGATCGCGCTTCCTACGAGACCGCGGTGACCTGCGACGAAGACTTTCGATCCGCGTTCCATCTCAATCCTCCAAGAGCATCCCGCGAGCGACCTCACTCGCCTTTTCGACGCCGGCGAGCTTCTCGACGAGGGCGAGGGCAAAGTCGAACGTGAGGCCCGGCCCCGGCGCAGTCACCAGGTTTTCATCGACGACGACCGCGCCGCCCGTGAGGGTCGCGTGCGCGCTCACGATCTCGTGCACCGAGGGATGACACGTCATGCGCCGCCCCGCGAACGCGTCGTGCTTCGCCAGCGCGAACGGCGCGGCGCAGATCGCACCGACGATCGTCGGGCCGGCCTCCGCCTTGCGAACGAGCTCTCCTACCTTGGCCGAAGCGGCGAGGCGCTCCGCACCGCCCGCGCCGCCGGGGAGGATGATCGCGTCGTAGGGACCGACGGCTTCATCGAGCGCGAGATCCGGCGCGATGCGGACGCTCCGGCTGCACTGGACGATGCCCGGCCCTGTGAGGCCGGCGACTTCGACCGCGACGCCGGCGCGGCGGAGCACGTCGATCGTGATCACCGCCTCCATCTCTTCGGTGCCCTCGGCCACGATGACCAAGGCGCGCTTCGCTGCTGCCATTTACGGGCTGTCTAGCACAGCTCAGCCGACGCCGCGGAGCTCGGTGGCGTGGGCCACGCGTTCGATGGCGAGCGCAAACGCCGCCGTCCGGAACGACGACGAGTGGCGCTTCCGGGTCGCGCGAAGATCCGCGTAGGCCTTGCGCATGATTCGGCGGAGCTCGGCGTTCACCCGGTCCTCGTCCCAGCGGAAGTGCTGCCGGTTCTGCACCCACTCGAAGTACGAGACCGTCACGCCCCCGGCGTTCGCGAAGATGTCGGGCAGCGCCACGATCCCCTTCTTCTCGAAGACGTCGTCGGCGTCGGGCTCGACAGGGTGATTGGCGCCCTCGAGGATGATCTTGGCGCGGACCTCGCCCGCGTTGCCCTTGTGCAGGACGCCGCCCAGCGCGGCAGGGACGACGACGTCGCACGCCTCGAAGAGGACCTGCTCACCGCTGATCGCTTCGGCCCCCGCGAAGCCCGCGACGGTCTTCTTGCTCTGCACGTGCGCGTCGAGCGCCGCGAGGTCGATGCCGCTCGGCTTTCGGATCGCGCCGCCGACGTCGCTCACGGCGACGATCTTCCCGCCCTGTTCGGCGATGAGGCGCGCGGCCCACGAGCCGACGTTCCCGTAGCCCTGGATCGAATAGGTGAGATCGCCGACCTTTTTTCCCTCGTCTTCGAGGTAGGCCTCGAGCGCGTAGAGGAGGCCTCGACCGGTCGCCGCCTCACGACCGTACGAGCCGCCGAGCTCGACCGGCTTGCCTGTCACGACGCCCGGCTGCCACCCATGGAACTTGCCGTACTCGTCGGCGATCCAGGCCATCGTGCGGGCGTTGGTCCCCATGTCGGGCGCGGGGATGTCCCTGTCGGGTCCGATGATGTCGTGGATGCCTTCGACGAACGCCCGCGACAGGCGCTGCTGCTCGGAGACCGAGAGCTTCGTCGGATCGCAGGCGATGCCGCCCTTCGCGCCGCCGTACGGAAGGTCGACGACCGCCGTCTTCCAGGTCATGAGCGAGGCGAGCGCGTTCACCTCGTCGGGGTCGACCTCGTGGTGGTAGCGGATGCCGCCCTTCATCGGACCGCGTGAGTCGTCGTGCTGGACCCGGAAGCCGACGAATGTGCCGATGGAACCGTCATCCATCTGCACCGTGCACTCGACCTTGAGCTCGCGCTTCGGCGTGATGAGGCGCTTCTCCATCTTTTGGGTGAGCCCGCAGAGCTTCGCGGCACGCGAGAAGTTGTAGTTCGTGGCTTCGGTCGGCTTCATTCGGGGGGTCCTCCGTCCCGATCGACGAGGCTACACCCACTCGGGCCGTCACGGATGGCGGCCCCGCGGCCACATGAGGGCGGACCCAGGCTCTGCAAGGGACCGGTGTAAGCACGGAACGGCGGCGCCGTTTCTTCGGTCATGCTGCGCTCGACACCTTGCCTTCTAGCTCTCGCCTTCGCCGCGACGCTGTCCGCCTCGTCCGTCGCGCTCGCCGCTGGACCTCTGACGGTCGCGGGAGAGACCCCGCCTCCGCGTCCGCCTCCGGCCCCCGCACAGACCGCGCTGCCTCCGAGCACGCCCGCGCCTTCAGCCGCCGACACGAACGCGAGCGACAAGCCCGAGAAGGTCCGTGACAAGGTCGAGTTCGGTGGGTGGTTCGGCTTGCTGAGCGGCGTGGCGATCGAAGACGGTCGCGACGGCGGCTTCCTCGTTCGCCCGGCGCTCGAGATCGGCGCCAACATCGGCGTTGGCGATGTCGGCATCTTCGTCGGCGGCTTGCCGCTCGGCATCGAGGCGGTGAGGTTCAGCGACAAGACGAGCGTCGCATACCCGGCCATGACGGTCGTCGGCGTGCACGATGACACCTGGCTCGTGCAGGTCGCCGGCGGGGCGTCGATCGCCTCGGACAACGACTACGGCGACATCCCCGACGACGAGCGCGCTCTCCCCTCGCCCCGCGGCGAGGTTCGCGCGGGCTTCCGCTTCTTCGAAGACGGCCTCCTCGAGGTCGCCGCGCACGCGGGCATCGAGCGTCGCATGTACGAGAACCGCGACGATCAGACCCGCGTCATCGTCGGATTGTCGGTCGGAATCGGCGGGCGGTGATCCTCAACCCGGGAGCGGCGGCGGTCCCTTGCCGCCGCCGGGAAGCGGAGGTGGACCAGCCGGCTCGTCGCCATCGTCGTCCACGATCTCTTCGAGCAGATCGAAGACCATCGGATCGCGTTTCTTCATGAAGGCCTCGATGGCCTTCGAGAGCGCGGGGCTCAGCTTCGCGAACTCGGCCCCGAACCCTACGGGCGCACCGCCCGGCCCGGTGAGGATCCACGCGCAACGCGCGACGATGTCGTAGCGCTTCTTGCCCAGCGCGAGCTTCAGCGCGATCTCGGTGCCTACTTCGGGGGTGATGGGCATCTCGATGAAGATGCCGCCCATCGAGAGGTCGCGCGTCTTCCCGGCGTAGAAGTTGTTCTCTGTCGTTACGTCGACGTCCACCTCGAGGCTCACCCGAGGATGCTTGCGGCGCTCATCGGCCATCGCCGCTCATGGGTACACGCGCGTCGTCAGACGTCAATCGGATGGTCGAAGCTGCCACTGCGAGCGACAGGAGCGCCTCGCCGCGCTCGATATCGCGCTGCCATTCCGGAGGGATCGCGCCGATGCCGAGGCGCGCGCCCACGAGCGCGCCGACGAGGGTGGCGATGCTGTCGCTGTCCCCGATCGTGTTCGCGCCTTCGAGGATCCCCGTGCGCAGGTCATCGGGATGCCGAGCGAAGACGTAGAGCGCCGCCGCGATCGCTTCGTGCGCAGCCCAGCCCTCGAGACGGCCGAGCGTGACCTCGGGAGGCGTGCCGTCGTGTGCTTCCTTCAAGGCACGCGCCATCATCTCGCCCGTTCGCTGCGAGTGCCGGGCCGCTGCAGCGATCATTTCCTCTGCGATCCGCAGCGGCCGCTCGTCCCTCACCGCGAGCGCGACGCCCACGGCGATCGCCGCACAGGCTGCGCGAGCGATCGGATCGCCGTGGGTCAACTGCGAGTGCTCCACCGCCCAGCGCTCCGCCTCCTCGAGATCCGAATCGAAGAGCAGCCCGAACGGATAGGCGCGCATCACCGATCCGCAACCACCCGCATTCTCTTCGCCGGCCGAATGCCAGGGCACGCCTTGCTCGAGCGCGAAGCTCCCCGAGAGGCACGCACGACCCGGCGCTCGGTGGCCGCCTTGGGGTGCGATCGCCCAACCGACGAAGCTGCGCGCCATCAAGCTCATGGTCGCTTCCAGGTCGTTCTCGGCCGAGATTCCATGAGCGAGCGAGCGCAACACCAGCTCGGCCATCTGCGTGTCGTCGGTGTACGGCGCGAACCTACGGCCCTCTCTCTCCCAGAAGAGCTCGTAGCCCTCGACGCCGTTCGGCCCGAAGCGAGCGCGGATTTCGTCCAGCGATCGGATGAACTCGGTCGGGTGCCCCATCGCATCACCGACCGCCCCGCCGATGACCGCGCCGGCGAACTTCGCCGCACGACGGTCCAAGGAAGCGACGTCGCCGAGCGACAGAGGCGCCGGAACGAACGCCGGCCGCGCCGCGATCTCCGCAGCGAAGCGGCGAATCAGATCGCGCTGCACATCGTTCTCTGGGCAGTGCGGCCCGCGCGCGCGATCGAGGATCGCCAGCGCCTGATCCGGCGTATGCCCGAGCGCGACGAGGACGCATCCGCCCAAGGTGCCGGATCGCCCGAGCCCGCCCCTGCAATGGAGGATCACGACGTGGCCTGCCGCCTCGCGGAGGAGCACGAGATCGACGAGCTGCCGGAGCTTGCCGAGATCCGCAGGCACGCCGCCGTCGGGGACCGGGAAGCGCTCCACGACGATGCTGCGCTCCCGGGCTACCTCTCGCAGATCCGGGATGGCGAACGTCTTGAGCTCGTGCTCCTCCATCAAGGAGACCAGGGTGCGAACCCCGAAGGACGCGAGCCTGTCGAGATCGGCGCGCAGATCGCGCTTCCACGGCGGACCGAAGAAGGACGGCCCTTGTTTGCCGGGCGCGAACGTGAGCCCGATCCGGCCGTCGACGATCCATCCGACCTCGATCGGATCGGTCACGCTCGTGCGAACCACACCCTCACGGTACGCCGGGCCCCCTCCACGCGCTATGCTTCGAGAGCGGCCCGTGAGCACGCTGGGCTTTCGAGAAAATGGGTTTCGAGAGAATGGGTTTTCGAGAGACGAGGTCGGGCCGAACGTGAGCACGCTGGGTCTCTGGCTGCTCTCGACGGGGCTCGCGGCGCTCAGCGCGGCGGCGGCGGGGCCTTTCGTGAACCTGGTCACGGCGAAGGGTCGCGCGCGAAAGCTCGCCGCTCGCTTGCCTCGCACGCGGATCGCCGACGCAGCCGAGGGCGAGCTCGTGAAGATCGTCGGGCGCGTCGAGTACGAGGGCGAGCCCCTCGCCACACCGTTCAGCGCACGGCGTTGCGCGCACTACGAAGCGGGCGTCGACGTCGCTACGCAAGGCGGCTTTCGCCGCCGGGTCGAGGAGCAACGCTCCACGAGCTTCATCGTCGCGGACGAGACGGGCCGTGCGCTCGTCGACGGTGACAAGCTGCTCGTCGAGGTGGTCATCGATCACCATTGGGCGAGCCGCGATCTCGACGCCGAGACGCGCTTCGAGCTCGAGCAGTTTCTCTACCAGGCGGGGACGGCGGGCAGCCGTCTCCTCGCCGATCCGTCGCGCCTTCGTTATGTCGAAGGTGCGCTCGAGCAGGGCGAGCTCGTGACGGTCGTCGGCGTCGCGACGTGGGGCCGCACGACGGAGCCGGGGCTCGGCTACCGCGATCTGGCGCGGCCGAGACAGCTCCTCGTGTCACCGCCGCGCCGCGGGCTCGTCTTCGTCAGCGACGGCGCGCATTACGCTTCGTGACCGGCTTCTTCTTGGGAGCGGGCTTCGGGGGCGGCGGGCGCCTGGCCGGCCGCGCCTCCGCCGCGGGCGGCGGTGGACTCACAGATCCGGTGCGCGCGCGGACGCCGTCGAGGACGAGCGAGACGAGCTCACCCGGCATCTCGAGGACGGGTCCGACGTCGTCGCCTGCGAAGAGGCGCGCGATGATCAGCTCGGACGCGCCGACGACGACGATCGCGCTGAGCCTTCCGACGAGGCCGCGAACGAGGCCTCGCTCGTGGGCGACGTTGGAGAGGCGCGTCGCGCCTTCGAGGACGTCCTCAGCGAGCTCGACGATCGGCGCGCGCGCTCCGTTCTTCGGACCGCGCGATTCGTGCAGGTAGAGCCGGACGACGTCGGGGTGCTGGAGCACGCTGCGGATCAGATCCTGCGCGAGTGCCTCGTACGGTTTTGCCACATCGTGCGTGTAGGCCGTGCCCGCGAGCGTGCTCGCGCAGCGATCGATCGCCTCTCGTACCTCGTCGCGGAGGGGCTCGACGAGCGACGCTACGAGGTCCGTCTTGTCGCGAAAATACCGGTAGAAGCTGCCCTTGGCGGTGCGCGCCCCGTCGACGATCTGATCGATGGTGACCGCCTCGACCCCGTACTGCAGGAAGAGCCCCAAAGCCGAGCGCTGGAGCGCCTCGGTCCGCATGCGGCGGTTCTCGGCCCGCTTGCCCGAAGGCGGCCTGGTGGGACGAGGCGACGACGCCGGGCCCTCAGATCGTGACTCCTCAGTCACCTTTGCACTTGACACGAGGGGGAGCATGCCTCAGAAATTGAGTGACTAGTTGGTCACTTTGGTCGCGACCCCCAACGACCTCGAAACCCGCAGCAGGAGGCCCCAAATGCTCGGCTTTGCCCTCGGTCTCGTCTCAGCGAACGCCATGGAGTGGTACGTGCACAAGTACGTCCTTCACAAGATGGCGAAGAAGAAGGGCAGCTTCTGGGGCTTTCACTGGTACGAGCACCACAAGAACGTCAGAAAGACCGGCGGCTACGATCCCATGTACGAGCGGCCGATCATGCAGACGCCGACCAAGGTCAAAGAGGCGATCAGCGTGGCGATGGGCGCTGCGCTGGCGCTCCCCGTCCTGCCGATCTCGAAGGGCTTTGTCGTCGCCGGGGCGATGAGCGCCGGCGCCTACTACTTCATCCACAAGAAGGCTCACCTCGATCCGGCGTGGGGGCGAAAGTGGGTGCCCTGGCACGTCGACCATCACCTCGGTCCGAACCAGGACGCGAACTGGTGCGTCACCTTCCCGCTGATGGACTGGATCATGGGCACGCGGGAGCCGTGGGTCGGTACCGAAGCGGAGAAGAACGGTCCCGCGCAGGTTGCCTCCACGGTGGTGTCTGCCTAGAACCCCCGCTCCATGCGGGTTCGCGACTACTTCTCCGGAAAGAGCGTCATCGTCACGGGCGGGTCGAGCGGGATCGGCCTCGCCTTCGCGCAAAAGATCGCCGCGCTCGGGGCCGAGCCGGTGCTCGTGGCGCGCCGGCAGAGCGTGCTCGATGAAGCGAAGCAGGCGATTCTGCGGCGCGTCTCGGGCGCACGCGTCGACACCATCGCGCTCGACGTCGCCAACGAGGACGAGGTCTCGCGCGTCCTGGGCGCGCGCATGGACGAGCGGCCGGCGGACATTCTCGTCAACAACGCCGGCGTCGTGATGCCGGGCCGCTTCCTCGAGCTCGCCTCCAAGGAGTTCCGCCAGATGATGGAGGTGAACTACTTCGGCGCAGTGCACACGTCGAAGGCGGTGCTTCCCCACTTCGCCCGCCGGCGCGCGGGGCACGTGCTCAACGTCTCGTCGCTCGCGGGCGTCCTCGCGATCTACGGGTACACCGCCTACTCGGCGAGCAAGTTCGCGCTCGTCGGCTTCTCGCAGGCGCTCCGCGCCGAGATGTGGCCGCATGGAGTCCGTGTTTCCGTCTGCTTCCCGCCCGACACCGACACGCCCCAGCTCGCGTTCGAGAACCAGTACAAGCCCGCCGAGACCAAGGCGATCGCCGGCACGGTCAAGACGCTGGCTCCCGAGGCGGTGGCGGACGCGATGATCGACGGGATGGCCCGCGGGAGCTTCGAGATCTTCCCCGACCTCGCGTCGCGCATGGTCGCGCTCGGTCAGGGCGTGCTCCCCGGCGTGACGCGTTGGGTATGCGACTCCGCGCAGAAGAAGGCGAGCTCGTAACCGGCTGCCGAGCTGGCGACGTCATGTTGCTCGATGGGCTTCCGCCGTGGATTCACCCCCCCACCCCCCCTCACTTCGTGAGGGGGGAGCCTGCCAATCATGTCGTTCCCCCCGCACGAAGGGAGGGGGGCGAGGGGGGTGAAATGGCGGGTAGCGCGGAGAGAGACGTCGAGACG
>JBGTSH010000324.1:0-11903 GCA_041940405.1 Polyangiaceae bacterium | reverse complement strand
CATCGCTCGTGCCTTGATGATGCAGCCCGAGGCGCTGCTCTTCGACGAGCCGACGAGCGCGCTCGATCCGCGTGCGGCGGCCGACGTGCTGGCGGTGGTCACCGAGCTCGCCCGCGAGGGACGAACGATGGTCGTGGTCACGCACGGGCTCGCGTTCGCCCGGCGTGCGGCGACGCAGGTCCACGTGCTCTCGTCGGGCTCGGTGGTGGAGAGCGGAACGGCCGACAAGGTGCTCGAGGCACCGGAGCACGAAACGACGCGAAGCTTGCTCGAGGCCGAGCGCGGGTAGACTCCAAAACATGCAGCGGTCTCTCAAGTGCCCGAAGTGCGGCGGCGTGAAGATCTGGGTCGTCGAGCGCTACCGCGTCCCCGGCGAAACGGCAGAGGGTCAAGAGCTCGCCGTCGTCCCGCACCAAGAGGAGATGACACGCGGGCTCTTTGCGATCGGCCGCGTCTCACCCCGCGGGCATTTCGATCTCTACGCGTGCGACGGCTGCGGCTTCGCCGAGCTGTATGCCCGCGACCTCGACCGCCTGACGCCGGATCCCGAGCGCGGCATCCGGCTCATCGACTCGAGCGAGCCGCAGAAGGGTCCGTTCCGCTGACGCTCTCGTCAGGTGGATGGCTCAGGCGCGACGCGCGATCTCGATCCCCGACACACACGCGGCCAGCCACACCGTTCCGGCCGCGAAGCCGCCTACGACGTCGCTGAGGTAGTGCACGCCGAGGTAGAGGCGGCTAAAGCCCATCGCCAGCGTCCATGCGGACGCCGCCGCGACCACGAGCCAGGCCCGCGGCCGAGTCCGCGCCGAGAGCAGCGCGAGGTACGCGACCATCCCGGCGGCGACGAAGGTCCCCATCGAGTGACCGCTCGGAAAGCTCCAGCCGGCTGCAAGATCGTGGGGTGGGTCCAAGACCGGCCGCGGCCGCGCGAAGGCCGCCTTGAGCGCCGAGTTGAGGATGCCCACCCCGGCCAGCGCGACGGTCCATCCGACGGCGAGCGTTCGCTTGCGCTTGCGGACCAGCACCAAACAAACGACGACCGCGAAGATCGTGAGGGCCCAACCGCCGCCGAGGAACGTGAACGCCCGAAGGACCTGCACCCCGAAGGGCGAGGCGGAGCGGTGCACGCTGGCCGCGAACGCGAGATCGACGCTGACGAGGGTGTCATCGTCGGTCACGGAGTCGCCGATCTTGAGGAAGACCAGCGCGGCGACGACGATGGCGAGCGCGAGCGCCGTGTGGAGGATCACGTACTCGTAGGGGTCGAACGACGCGAGCGCTCGGCGAAGCGCGGGGAACCGTGCGTCGAGCCGCGCGACGAGCGGGCGCGTCGCCAGCCACCGGAAGGCGCGGGCGGCGAGCTGCCATAGCGCAGCGCGGCGTGCCGATGCCCAGCCCACCAGCGCCGCCACGACGACCAGCGACATCGCGAGAAGGCCGAGAAGCGCAGCGAGGAGCAGCAGCGGCCGCGAGCCGAGCATCGTCGCCAGGGCCACCGGATCACCCGACATGGTGCGTCATGTAGCATGCGCGATTCCGGGGTCCGGTTCCACTCGCTCGCGATTGTTATTCTCGCCGTGTACGCGAGCGCGGCCCGACCACCCTCGCTCTTTCCTGCGGAAACGCGCGTCTGTAGGCTTCGCGCCCCATGCGAAGCCTCACTCCCTTCCTCCTCGCTCTGGTCTGCGTTCCCTTCGCGTGCTCGACCGTCGAAACCGAAGACGACGACGACGGCGGCTCGAAGAAGAAGAAGAAGGAGGAGGTCGAGCCGACGTACGTGGGCGCGGCTGGCATCACCGTTCGCCAGGTCGCGATCTACCAGAGCCTGAAGCGGACGCTGATGGTCGACGGCGGTCCCGGCGCGGCAGAGGTTCCGCTCATCGCCGGTCGCGACGCCGTCGTTCGCGTCTTCTACGAAGACGACGGCACGTACGACGGCAGCGAGATCACGGCGCGCCTCGACATCGAAGGCGGCGATCCGATCGAGCTCACCACCGTCCTCGGCGGGGCATCGGTCGACGAGGACATCAACAGCACGATCAACTTCCTCGTACCCGGCGACCGCATCGGCCAGACCTTCAACTACTCGGTCGGCCTCCTCCAAGAGGGCGACGAAGCGGACGAGAACGCGGCGGCGCGCTGGCCGGCCGAAGGTCTCGAGTCGGTCGCGGTCGAGGGTCCGCCGAACAAGCTGCGCGTCATCCTCGCTCCGTTCCAATACAACTACGACGGCTCAGGTCGCGTGCCGGACATGTCGCCCGAGGCGGTCGAGGCGTACCGCCAGCGCCTCAAGGCGATCTACCCCGTCTCCGACGTCGAGGTCAGCGTCCGTCAGGTCACGCCGTGGAGCCAGTACATCGGGCCCGGTGGCGAGGGATGGCAGCAGGTCGGCTACCAGGTGTACGGCTTCCGCCAGCAAGACGGCGCGCCGGACGACGCCTACTACTACGGCATCTTCACGCCCGACTCGTCGTTCTTCTCCTTCTGCAGCGGCGGCTGCTTGCTCGGCGTCACGCTGCTCAACGACCAGCCCGCGGCGACCGGCTCGGTGGACCTTCGCCTCGCGTTGGGCGTCGGCTTCCCGGAGTACGCAGCCGACACCATGGCGCACGAGCTCGGCCACTCGCACGGCCGCAGGCACGCTCCGTGTGGTGGGCCCGACAGCGTCGACCCGGGGTATCCGCACGCCGGCGCGAAGATCGGCCTCTGGGGTCTGGACACGGCGTCGATGCAGCTGAAGACGCCGAGCGTCTTCACCGACATCATGGGCTACTGCGACAACCAGTGGGTCTCGGACTACACGTTCAAGGCTTTCTTGGCCCGCGGTCAGAACGTCAACCTGCCGAAGATCGAGGGCGCGACGCGGGTGCCCGCCGCCCTGGTCGGGATCGACGCAAAGGGGCACGCCACCTTCGCCGGCGAATCCACCGCACCGATCAACCTCGGCGGCCATGAGCTCAAAGCCTCCTTCGTCGACGGCCGTGGCAACCGCACCGCGACGACGGCGCGCTATTTCGAGTACGACCACCTGCCCGGCGGTCTCGCGATCGTTCCGGGGCTCCCCGCAGACGCCGTGAAGATCGAGATCGAGGTCGACGGCGTGCGGCGGTCGGTCTCGCGCTGACAGGCGGCTCTCGCCTGCTAGCGTAGGCCGCATGTCCGGCCGGGTCCTACGCCTCCTCCCGCTCCTCTGTCTCCTCGCGACGGCTTGTGGCGCGCCTGAAGCGCGCCACGTCGATGCGCCGCAGCCGACCTCGACGGCGCGCGCGGCCGTCGACGAGCTCGATAGGCCCCTGCCGCTCGACGCGCGCATCGTCAAAGGAACGCTGGCGAACGGCCTGACCTACTACGTTCTTCCGCACAAGAAGCCCGAGAAGCGCGCGCAGATCTGGCTCGCGGTGAACGCCGGCTCGGTGCTCGAGGACGACGATCAGCGGGGCCTCGCACACTTCGTCGAGCACATGGGCTTCAACGGGACCAAGCGGTTCCCGAAGCAAGACCTCATCGCGTTCCTCGAGAAGAGCGGCGTCCGGTTCGGTGCCGACCTCAACGCGTACACGTCCTTCGACGAGACGGTCTACAAGCTGCAAGTACCGACCGACAAGCCGGAGATCGTCGACAAAGCCGTCAGCGTTCTCCGAGACTGGTCCGACGCGGTGACGTTCGATCCGGCCGAGGTCGAGAAGGAACGCGGCGTCGTCCTCGAGGAGTGGCGGCTCGGCCGCGGGGCGCGCATGCGCCTCCTCGACAAGCAGGCGCCGGTCGTCTTTCGCGGCTCCAAGTACGCCGAGCGCATCACCATCGGCAAGCCGGAGATCATCAAGGGCGCGCCGCGCGAGACGCTCGTTCGCTACTACAAGGACTGGTACCGCCCCGACCTCATGGCCGTCGTCGCCGTCGGCGATTTCGACGCCGCCGAGATGAAGGCCAAGATCGAGAAGGAGTTCGGATCGCTGCCGGCCGCGACCAAGCCGAAGCCGCGCCCGTCGATCGAGCTGCCCCCTCACAAGGAGACGCTCGTCAGCGTCGAGACGGATCGCGAGATGCCGACGACGAGCGTCACGATCACGACGAAGCTCCCCCGCCGCCCGGAAGCGAGCGCGCGCGACTACCGCCGCGCGATCGTCGAGCAGCTCCACGGCGCGATGCTCAACGCGCGCTTCGACGAGATCCGCCGCGACCCCAACGCACCGTTTTTGTCGGCGCAGTCGGGGACGAGCAACTTCGTCCGAACGGCCGACGCCTTCCGCGAGTCGGCGATCGTGAAAGAGGACGGCATCGAGCGCGGCCTCGGCGCGCTCCTCGAGGAGATCGCGCGCCTCGAGAAGCACGGCTTCGTCGCGTCGGAGCTCGACCGCGCCAAGAAGCGCCTGCTCCGCTCGTTCGAGCGCTCTGCCGCCGAACGCGACAAGACCGACGCCAGCGACTACGCGGCCGAGATCGTCCGCAATTTCCTCGAGGGCGAGGCGATGCCCGGCCGTGAGGCCGAGCTCGAGCTCGTGAAGCGGTTTCTCCCCACGATCACGCTCGAGGAGCTGAACGGCTTGTCCAAGACGCTCGCCGCGGGCAGTCGCGTCATCACGGTCACCGGACCGTCGACGATCGTGCGGCCTACCGAGGCTGCGATCCTCGCGATCGAGAAGGACGTCGCCTCACGCCAGATCGCGCCGTACGCCGACGCGGCTCCGACCGACCCCTTGATGAAGGAAGCCCCGGCCCCGGGCAAGATCGCGAAGACGAGCGCGGTGGCCGAGGTCGGGGTCACCGAGTGGACGCTCACCAACGGCGTCCGCGTGATCGCGAAGCCCACCGACTTCGCCAACGACCAGGTCCGGATGTCGGCCTTCTCTCCTGGAGGGACCTCGCTCATCAAGGATGCCGACTTCATCTCGGCCCAGTTCGCCGATGAGGTCGTCAGCCAGGGCGGCTTGGGCACCTTCGACGCTATCCAGCTTCGCAAGGCGCTCGCCGGCAAGGTCGCTTCCGTGAGACCGCGCATCTCGGAGCTCGAAGAGGGTCTCACCGGCGGGTCGGCGGCGGGGGACCTCGAAACGATGCTCCAGATGGCGCACCTGACGTTCCGGGCGCCGCGTCAGGACGATCAGGCGTTCGCGGCATGGCGCGTCCGCGAGACGGCGGGCGTCAAGAACCGCCGCCTGTCACCCGAGCGCACCTTCCAAGAGGACATGCTGGTCTTCTCGACGCAGAACCACCCGCGGCGGCGGCCGACCACGCCCGAGATCCTCGACCAGATCGATCTCAAGAAGGCGATGGGCGTCTACCAGGATCGCTTCGCGGACGCGTCCGACTTCACCTTCTTGTTCGTCGGCAACTTCGAGGTCGAAAAGCTCAAGGCGCTCACCGAGGTCTACCTCGGCAGCCTGCCCACCAAGAAGCGCAAGGAGACGTGGAAGGACGTGAAGGCCTTCTACCCGAAGGGGATCAAGACGAACACTGTCGAGAAGGGCACCGAGCCGAAGAGCCAGGTGGTGCTCACCTTCCACGGCGACGCGAAGTGGTCGCGCGACACCGAGAACGAGATGCGGATGCTGATCGAGGTCTTGCGGCATCGGCTGCGTCAGACGCTCCGCGAAGACCTCGGCGGCGTGTACGGGGTGAGCGTGGGCGGAGCGATCACGCGGCGGCCGCGGCAGGAGTACCGGCTCACGGTGAGCTTCGGCTGCTCGCCCGAGAACGTAGAGAAGCTGAAGAAGGCCGTCTTCGACGAGATCAAGGCGGTGCAGGAGAAGGGCACGGACGAGGAGATGCTCGCGAAGATCAAGGAGACGCGGCGCCGGTCCCACGAGATAAGCCTCAAGGACAACGGGTTCTGGCTGCGGGAGCTGGAGAGGGCGTACACCTACGGGGACGACCCGAAGCTCATCTTGGATGAGGCGTCGCTGATCGAGAAGGTGACGTCGGATCACGTGCGTGATGCGGCGAAGAAGTATGCGAAGAGCGACCAGTACATCTTCGGGGTGTTGAAGCCGGAGGCGACGGGCTCGAAGAAGTAGCGTGGCGCCGGCACCGGGCCCGTCACCACCGAGAGCAGATGTCTGTTCCTCGATACTTTTGGCAGGAGTATCGAGGAACAGACATGCGCATCGCAATTGTCGGCAGCGGCGCGGAGCTTGGCGATGGCTTCGGGGGCCCTGATCACTGCATCGTCGCGGCGCGCTCTTCGGCGCGCTCCCACATCCGGAGGTAACCCTCCGCGGAGCGGAAGAGGGGCTCTAGATCTGCATCGGTCGCGCCCGTTCGACGTGCGTCCTCGATGAGCTCCGGCAGGAGACCAACGTGGGCCATGCCCTCGGTGTTGAAGTCGAGGGTGCGGTTGCCGATGCGCGGCTGGGTGAACGTAACGTCGCCGCCGAACGAGACGAACGGGTACGTCACCGGGTTCGATTGCGGCGTCGTGCAGCCGCTCCGATCGCCGAATCGGGGGCCCGGCGCGCCGGCGAACCCGTTCAGATCGAAGCCGAACCCGGGCGCGGGGTAGCCGCCGGCGGCGCTGATGCGCGCGGCGCGGTCCCGAATCGAATTCACCATCGAGCCTGGCTGCGCGGGGTCGGGACACCTGGAGAAGTTGGTCTTCGAGACGCCCGCGTTTTCGTAGATGCGCCCGCCGTATTCGCTGCCGTGTGTCGCAGTGGCCGGGTACCCCTTCGACTGGAGGAGCTCGAACGCCTCGGTGTACGACCACTGCGGCAAGTGATCGATCTCGACGATCATGCCGCGCTTCATCAGCTCGGCGATGAGCGTCTCGCCGAGCGGCGAGAGCCCGTGGCTCTGACAGTACTCACCCTCGAGAGCCGGGTCTTGCAGCTTGTCGACGAACGGCATCAACGTCTCGACCGGCTTGTTCGGAAACTGGCTCATGTCGTTCGGCGGCGGGCCGAAGTATTCCTCGCGCGGGACGTTGAGACCGCCGAAGTTGACATTGCCGTGATCGAAGACGGGCGTGGCATCGACAGGGCAGTCGAGCGTGAAGCTCGACCAATGGCCGCTGTTCGCGAAGTTTCCGATCTCGCTGATGGCGCGGTGCCCATCCCCGGGAGAAAACGCGTTGTCGTACTTGTGCACCGGGAAGAGCGCGCGAACGCCGAGCTGGTAGTAACGATCGAGCTGCGCGGTAAGAAACGCCTCGTCGCAGGCCGGCGTCTCCTCGGGCTGGACGAGGAAGCAATCGAAGAGGTTCGAGACCTCGATGCCGAGGATGACGGCGAGCTTGCCCTCGTCGATCACGGCACGCGCCTCGGCCGGCGTCTTCACGATGCGGAACCAACCGCGGCCGGCGCCGCCCGATTGCGCGTCGATGTAGCGCTCCAGGTTGTACGCCTCCTGGATCTGCCGATCGACGGCGACCATGTCGTTGCAGGCGTAGCGCACCTCTTGGATGCCTTGCCCGCGAATGAGATCACACATCACCGAGTTGCTCGTCGCATGCTGCACGACGAGGCGGAGCCCGCCGAGGTACGCTCGCTCGAGCCAGCGGTAATACTGCGTCTGGTGCGTCGAGCTGAAGGGTGCGCTCGGCCAACTCGTGAAGTCCGGGTAGCCGGCCGTGTAATGGTTGAACTCGGCCAAGTAGCCGAAGAGGAGCGCCGGCAAGAAGACGCCGACATCGAAGTTGCCCTCGGTGCCTTGGTCGTAGGCGAAGCCGAGCAGATCCTTGCGACCCTCCTCGCCGTGGAAGAGCTCGCAGTCGGGGAGCGCGTGCTCGACACCCAGCCGATGGAACGGCGCGCCGTGGAAGATGCCGCCGCCGCCGAAGGCGAAGTTCGTGAGCATGTGTGAATGCGTGTCGACGATCCCGTAGACGGATCCGTCAGGAAACTTTCGTGGCACCACCTGGCCTTCGGCGTCGAGCGTGAGCTCGGGGTGCTCCTTGCATCCGGTTTGCGGGTAGAGCGCTACCACCGCAGCGGCGGACTCGTCGGCCGTCAGCCATCCGCTCCGTGTGAGGTAGAGGCCCGTCTTCCGGTTCTTCAGCTGGAACCGCTCGGCATCGTGCGGCGAAGGCGTGAGCTCCCACTCCGCGCCGGAGACGTAGGTGTCGTCGATCGTGAGCACGTCCGAGAGGAGCGTCGCGCGGCGGTCGAGCATCCCGTTCTCGGAGACCAGGTAGCGACCCTCTTCGTCGTAGAAGAGGTAGGTGCCGAGATCGGACGCCTTCATGAAGAGCTTGGCGCCGGACTCGACGTCGCGCGCGGTGAACGCGAAGCCGTCACCCGAGGCGACCGCCTCGAGCCACCGCGTGTCGTTGCTCCCGGGCTCGGTCGCATCCATCGCGTAGCAGCCCCCGGCAAACGACTCGACGCCTTCGTTCGGCGGCGGCGACGGTCGGTCCACCTCCGACTCGCAGCCAAACGCCGCCAGCGCTGTGAGCACCGCAACCAAGCTCGAAGAAGACCTCATGCCGCCCTTCCGAAACTGAAAGGTATCAGGATCCGACGTGCGGGTCGGCGGCTCCGACGCCAACGCCGCAGCTCGTCGATGGTAGGCTCCCGCCATGGGGCACCACGCGCTCGCGCGTTCTTTGTTGGCGATCGCCCTCGTCTCGATCCTGGTAGCTGCACCGGGCTGCTCGCTCCTCAGCGGTGACGAGAAGAAGGACGAGAAAGCCGCGCGCGACGAGGAGCGCCGCAAGAGGACCGAAGACGAACAGGAGGCGGCGGCCGCCCTGCTCACCCCGAAAGAGCAGTGCGATCGCGTCGTGAAGACCGTCAACGCATCTGCGATCGGGGACCGCGTGAGCAAGGGTCCGGACAAGAACAGCTTGTTCTTCGAAGCTGGTGAAGGAGACAGGCTCGCCAAGGAGCTCGGCGCCATCAAGCTCGCGGATGCCGAGCTCAAGAAGCTCGTGTCCGACTATCGCGACAACGTCACTGCCTACGCCACCATGATGCGGAAGGCCGCCAACACCAAAGAAGACGACGTCGAGACGCTCAAGGAGCTGATCAAAGAAGCGCGTGACGTTACGCAGAGGAACAAGGACCTGACAGGAAAGATCGACAAGTTCTGCGCGTCGCAGTGAGAGCGAGCCGTCGTTGCGGGGGCGAAGGTTCACCTCGAGCGTGAACCACGCGGCCTGCGTGCGGCGCTCGACCTCCGCGTAGAGCAGGCTGCCGAGCCCGAGCCCGCGGCTCTCGGGCGCGACGGCAACTCGATCGAGGTAGACGAAGTCCTGGTAGCGCGCCGAGAACCACGCGTAGTTGGCGCTCTCGTAGTCGGTGCCGGGTGGCAGCACCTGGCAGAACGCCGCGACGGCGCCGTTTACCTCCGCGACGAGCGCAATGCAGGACCTGCGCGTGATGGCCTCGAGCTGCTCGGGCTTCGCACGCGTAACGCCCGGCGCGCCCGCGTCGTTGATCGCGACGATCGCGTCGAGGTCTCGGGGCAGGATGTCCCGCACGACGATCTCGTCTCCCGTTGCCGCTTCGTGGGCTTCGTCATGTCGGCGCTTCAGCCTCGTGCCCGCCCTGTACCACGCTCCGCTTGTTGCTCCCCTTGCTCACGGCGTCTAGATCAGGCCCTCGTGTACCGACGGACGCTCTTCTTGGCACCTGGGCACGCCGAGCCGCTGGCGATGATCCCTGAAATCTGTGGCGCAGGGGACGCCATCGCGTCACGAGACATCGAGCTTTCGTACGTCGGGGCTCAAGACCGGGCGAACGGGGCGGCGATGTACAAGGTCGTCGATGTCCTCGACAACCTCGCGGACATCGACCTCCTCGTGGACGGCTCCCTCCCGTCCCCCTATCTGGTCTTCACGGTTGCCTCGGACGAGCTGGGACCGGAGCTCGTAGAAGCGGTCTGCGCCCGGCTCCCCACGCTCACGATTGCCCAGCTCCTCGAGCAAGCGGCCGCCGAAACGAGGAAGCCGGGAGCGCTCCTGGCGCTCGGAATGGGGTTGAACGGTGCGCCCTCGACGGAAGCGGAGCGGCTCATGCGTGAGGGTTTGAAGAGCCCGGACCTCGAAACCCGTTACAACGCAGCCGCCGGAGCCTCGTTCATGCGTTCGCGTGAGCTCGCGGAGGCCCTCGGCGAAGCGGCAGAGGTCGAGTCCGACGAAGGTGTCGCGCGGGTGATGAGGGCCGCGCAAGGCATCACCGGACGGACGAGCTGACCGAGTAGGAACCTCTCGCGTTTCCCTCTCGCCTCTCACGTAAGTTCGCCGCCGGCTTCGTCCCAACGGATCCGATTGAAGATGGCGCGAAGGCGCGCACCGCGACCCGGGTCCACATGCGCGACGTGCGCGACCTTGCCGAGGAGGTGCGCCCGAAAGTCGCCGACGCCCTCGCGGTTCTGCGCCTCGGGTCCTGTCCTCGCGCAGTTGTGGAGCGTGGCCTTCAGCCGGTCGAACGCATCGCGCGCCACACCGAGCTTCTCGTTCACGACCACGCCGGCCACGTGCTGCCGCGAGGACGAACGCATCCAGCGCGTCTTCGCGTCGTTGATCGTGAACCCTTCTTCTCGCGCGATCGCGCGGATCGATTCGACTGCACGGGTTGCCCCTCGCGCGAACGCTTCGCCCCCCGAGAGCACCAGATCGTCGGCGTACCGCGTGTAGGTCGCGCCCATCGCGAGGGCGAGGGCCTCGACGCGCCTGTCGAGCGCGAGCGCGCACAGGTTGGCAAGCGCCGGCGACGTCGGTGCACCCTGCGGAAGATGTCGCTCTCTCAGAAGGCTCACGAGCCGCCGCCGTGCGAGCACCGTCGCCTCCGACGTGGGCCGTGGGAGCGACGCGAGCACATCGCCGGGCGTCTCGATCGTGGTGAGCCCAGTGAGCAATCTCGCCACTCGCTCGGGAAACCCGAGCGTCGAGAACAGGGCGAAGACGCGGGATGCCGGGATGCTCGAGAAGAAGCTGCGAAGGTCGACGCGCAGCACGATCGCCTTGCCGACGTGCGGGCGGGCGAAGCTCGTGATCCCGCGACCACGCACGAATCCGTGGGCGTTCGGATGCGCGGGCACGCGATCGAGGATCCCGTGGAGAATCCTTCGCTGCAGCTCACGCAGGCGAGGTCGCGGCGCCTCGAGGACCCGGACATCGCCGGCCCCCTTCTCTACGATGACGAATCTGTAATGCCGAAGCTTGCCTGGTCCGGCCTTTCGCTCACCACCGTTCACGCCCGCGAACCAAGCGAGCTGTCCCACACCCAGCCCCAGCCAGGCCGCGACGTCGCCGTCCGACGCGAGATTGGGGAGCTGCCAACTTGCGACGGGCTCCGCCCGGACAGGAAGCTCTGCGGGCTCCAACGTCGGGCGGAGGATCGCGAGCTGCTTCGCGCGCCGCGTCGCGGTTCGAAACGTTCTGTCCGATAGGATCAGCGCGACGAGCTGCCCGCGGAACGGCGGCGGCTCGGGCAGCGCACGCCAGAGCCGATAGGCCAACGTTCGGATCCACACCGCCGGTTGAAGCCCGAAGACCACCTCGGCGCGCTCGGCCATGAACGCCGCGTCCCACGCGCCGCCTCGAAAGGCGTCGGCCAAGGCCTCGGCGATGTACCGGCGGCGGAGCACGGTCGGAGCATACGCGACCGCAAAGCGCCGCTCCCCGACGAGACCCGTGAGGCGCGACCAGCCCTGCCTCGAAGGGGCAGTCCCGGTCGTGCGGTGAGATGGCTACGTCGGAAGCGTCCCCGGGGTAACCCCGGAGCGACACGAGAAGCTCGTGCCGAGCTCGGGGAGCGGCCGTCCGATGCTATCTCGACCTCCGGACCGGCGACGAGATCGGGCTCGATTCTTGGAGGAATCGCCCCGTCATGACAGAAAGGACGACGAGGCTTTCTTACCGAGGAGGACGGGATGAAACGAGTCGCCGCGATCGGGGTTTTGTCATTATCGGCCGCGTTCTTGCTCCTTGCTTGCGGGGCCCCCACCCTGGAAGAGGCGTG
>JBGTSH010000323.1:0-11915 GCA_041940405.1 Polyangiaceae bacterium | reverse complement strand
ACCAGTTCGGCCGGTGCGAGCGCCGCGCAGTCCCGCTCGGCGCGCACCGCGACGCAGCGCTCGCCGGTCGGCCCCCGCATGCGCAGCCCGTGGGCGCGGATCGCGTCCACATGGGCCGGGTTGCGGTTGATGAGCACCACGTCGTTGCCGGCCTCTGCCAGCGCCCCCCCGATAGCGCAACCCAATGCGCCGGCGCCCAGCACTGCGATCTTCATCAAATGCATCTCCTGTGAATGGGCACCATTCTTGGCGTTGCATTTCATGTGGTAAATCGCATGGGTCACATACACTCCATGTCGATTCAACATGATGCTGCCGGAGGCCCCCATGCCCGACCTTCCCCTGCTGGACGGCAGGCAATTGCAGTTGATGGACCTGCTCTACAGCACCGGCAGCGTTACGCGCACCGCCGAAGCGCTGGGCCAGACCCAGCCCACGGTCAGCATCTGGCTGGCCCGGCTGCGCACGCAGCTGGGCGATCCGCTCTTCGTGCGCACCCCGCAGGGCATGCTGCCCACGCCGCGCGTGGAGGCCATGATCGCGACCGTGCGCAGCGTGCTGCAGGGGCTGCGGTGCATCGCCGAATCGCAGTCGGTATTCGACCCCGCGACCATGCCGCGGAGCTTCCGCATCTTCATGACCGATGCGAGCCACATCACTCTGCTGCCGCGCCTCTTCTCGCAGGTGCGCGCCCTGGCGCCCGGCGTGTCGCTGGAGGCAGCGCCCATCCACGCCGGCATGGGCGCGGAACTGGAATCGGGCGCCGCGGATCTGGCGCTGGGCTTCATCCCCACGCTGGATGCGGGCTTCTATCAGCAAGCCCTCTATGACCAGGACTGGGTTTGCCTGGCGCATCCTGACCACCCCCGCATCCGCCCTGGCGTCTTCGGCCTGGACGACTACAGCCGCGAGGCGCATGCCGGCATCGTTTACGGCACGGGGGCCCAGCTGCTCGACGCCACCATCCGCCGCCTGGGCGTCGAGCGCCGCCTGGCGCTGAGCCTCCCCGGCTTCCTCGGGTTGCCGGCGATTCTCTCCACCACCGACCTGATCGCTACGCTGCCCCGCCACATCGGCGAAACCCTGGCGGCCATCGGCGGCCTGCAGGTGCTGGACTGCCCGGTCCCCATTCCGGGCTTCCAGGTCCGGCAGCACTGGCATGCGCGGTTCCATCAGGATCCTGGCAACCGCTGGCTGCGGGGTGTCTGTTCCAGGCTTTTTCTCCGTTCATCTGAGGGAGCCCAGCCAGGCCGTACAGGGGACTGACGGCGCTACTGCGTGGCATCGCTGCTTTCTGATGAAACTATCTGCATGCGCACGCCCGCTCTCGGCCCAGCGGTAACCGATCCGGTGGTCAGTCAATAGACTGGCCGCCCCAGCCATTTGCTCGCCCGCGATATCCCGTAATTCACCAGGCAATACAGCCCCGCCACCACGAGATACACCGGCACCAGCGAGTGGTAGTTCGCGATGAGCACCTTGGCGTTCTGCATCAGTTCGCCATAGGTCACGACATAGCCGAAGGTGGTGTCTTTCACCACGATGACCAGTTGCGCGACCAGGGCCGGGACGATGTAGCGCAGGGCCTGGGGGAAGACGATGCTGAAGAAGACCTGGGTTTCGGTGAGCCCCAGGCTGCGGGCGGCGTCGGTCTGCCCGCGGGGGACGGCGAGCACGCCGGCGCGATAGACCTCGGCCACCACCGCAGCGGTGCTCAGGGCGATGGGCAAGGTCAGCATCCAGTAGGTGCTGAGCTTTATGCCGGTCGAGGGCAGCACCAGAAAACACAGGTAGATGAGCAGCAGCGTCGGCGTGCCGCGCAGGAATTCGATGGCCGCGATGCTGGGCCAGCGCAGGATGCGGGGCCGCGCCAGGCGCCCGGCCATCAGCACCAGGCCCAGGGCCAGGGCGATGGCGGCGCCCATCGCCGCTGACTGCAGTGTGCCGAGCAGGCCCTTGGCGAGGAAGGCCCAGGTCGTGGGCCAGGCGAAGAATTGCCAGAGCCGGCCTTCCAGTTGCCCGGCGGAATGAAAGCGGTAGGCGATGCCGGCGGCCAGCAGGAGCAGCAGGCCCGCTGCGATCACGCTGACCACCTGGGTGATGGTGCGTGCCCGGGGGCTGGGCGTGCCGAACAAGGTGTCTTCCAGCGATCGGCTCATCGCAGTATGCGCACTTTGTTGTCCAGCATGGCGCCGGCCCAGGCGATGAGCAGGCCGGTCGCCACATACATCGCGGCGGCCACGGCGAATGCGGCCATGCCGGCGGCGGAGTCGTTGGCGAGCTTGGAGACGAGCGCGGTCAGCTCCCGGCCCGGCATGGGCACCTGCGATGCGAGCGAGGTGGACAGCATCAGCGCGATGAGCAGCGAGGTCATCGGCTGCACCACCGAGCGCAGCGCCTGCGGCAGCACGACCGAATAGATGATCCGCGCGGGCCGCATGCCCAGGCTGAGCGCGGCCTCGATCTGGCCGCTGGGGATGGTGTTGATGCCCGCGCGCAGGTAGTCGGCCGTGAAGGCGGAGCAGACCAGGACCAGCGTGAGGATCACGCTGGGCTCGTAGTCGATCACGAATTCGAGATCGGGCAGTGCGAACACGATGAAGATCAGCAGCGCCACGCTGGGGATGTTGCGGAAGACCTCGACGTAGAACGTGAGAAAGCCGCGCAGCGGGGGCAGCGGAAAGAGCCGCAGCGCCGCCACGGCCACGCCCAGCACGACGCCGGGCACGAACGACAGCGCGGTGAGCTTCCACGTCAGCAACAGGGCCTGCCAGAAGGCAGGCCCATGGTCGGCGAGGAGCCTGGAGATGTTGTCGCCCATCGTTCCGTTCGGTCAGGTCAGGGCAGGGCGGGCGGCGTCGGCACGGCCGTGCTGCCGGTGCGCTGGCCGATGGAGATGGTCCAGAGCTTGGCCCAGGTGCCGTCGGACTCGATCTTCTTCAGGAAGGCGTTGACGAAGGCCACGCCGTCGGAGCCCTTGCGCAGGCCGATGCCGTAGGGGTCTTGCGCGCCGAAGGGCGTGCCCGCGAGCTTGGCGTCGCCGGTGCCCAGGCTCAGGGTGTTGAGCAGCAGGGTGTAGTCGGTCACGTAGGCGTCAACGCGGCCCTGGCGCAGCGAATCGAGCGCTTCTTGGTGCGTCTGGAATTCCTGCACCGTGCTCTTGGGCGCGAACTGCGCGAGGATCGCCGGACCCGTGGAGCCGGCCTGCGTGGCGACCTTCTTGCCGGCCAGGTCGTTGTACGACTGGATGGACTTGTTGTTCGCCTTGACTAGCACTCCGGCCTGCGAGGTGTAGTAGGGGCCTGCGAACGAGATCTTCTCGGCGCGGGAGGGCGTGATGGAGTAGGTGGCCACGACCAGGTCCACCTGATCGTTGATGAGCACCTGTTCTCGCGTGGACGAGTTCACCTGCGTGAACTGGATCTTGGCGCCGTCGCCCAGGATGTAGCGCGCGAGGAGCTCTTTGCCGGTCCCGCTCTCGCCGAGGACGAGGACCGTCGCGCTCGAGGGAGCTGCCTGCAGGACGATGTCGAGCACGCGACGGAGCGCCGGGCTCGTCCCGACGATCTCCCGGCCCGTGAGGAAGTTGAGCTCCTGCTTGAGCTGGCGGTTCTCGAGGGTGAGCGTTCGCCGCTCGGCGGCCTTGCGCACCGTCTTGACGATCGTCATCCGCTTGAGCGGCTTTTCGACGAAGTCATAGGCGCCTTCGCGCATCGCCTGCACGGCGGTCTCGACGGTGCCGTACGCGGTCATCAGCACGACCTCTACATCCGGCGCCGCCTGTCGGATGGCGCGCAGGAGCTCGAGGCCGCTCACCGCGGGCATCATCAGATCGGTGAGAACGACGTCGACCCGGTGGGCGCGCAAGAGATCGAGCGCTGCCCGCGCGCTCGGCGCTGTGAGGACGCGCATCCCGTCCTTTTGGAAGATCTTTTCGATGGACGACAGGTTCGACGGCTCGTCGTCGACGACGAGCACGGTGAGCGCATCGGGCGACGGAGGAGGCTCGACAGTGGCCGGCTCGGGAGGCGGCGCGTCCGACATGGATGCGACTCTAACAGAGCCGACCGTTACCGGATTCCTCGGACGAGGTCCTTGGTGATGTTCTTTTGGTGGGACTCGAGCGTGCCGCCGCCGATCTCGAGGAGCTTGGCGTCGCGGAGGAAGCGCTCGACCTTGTACTCGTCGCAATATCCCCACCCGCCGAGGACCTGCATCGCGTTGTCGGCGACCTCTTTCCCGACGGGCGCGGCGAAGAGCTTGGCCGCGTCGGTGCCGAGGCGGTTCTGGGCATCGGGGCGCGTCCCGCGGGCGACGGAATAGATGAGCGCCCGCGCCGCTTCGGTCTTGGCGAAGCTCTCACCGATGTAGCGCTGGATCTGGCCGTGCTCGGCGATCGGCTTGCCGAAGCTCTGCCGCTCTGCCGCGTACTTGATCATGATCTCGAGGCAGCGGTCGGCGATCCCGAGGCTCATCGCGGCGAGCGTGAGGCGCTCGATCTCGAGGTTGCGCATCATGTTGGTGATGCCGCCGCCGACCTTGCCGAGGACGTTCTCCGCCGGGACGACGACGTCCTCGAGGACGATCTCGCCGAGCGAGCTGGCGCGCATGCCCATCTTGGGGAACTTGCTGGGCGTCGAGACGCCCGGGAAGCTCCGCTCGACGAGGAACGAGGTGATGCGATCGTCGACACGCGCGTAGACGATGAACACCTCGGCCTCGGGCGCGTTGGTGATGAGCGACTTCTGGCCCTTGAGGATGAAGCGATCGCCGTCCTTGCGCGCGACCGTTTTCATCCCGAGCACGTCGGTGCCCACCGCGGGCTCGGTCATGCCCATCGCGCCGATCCACTCGCCGGTGAGCACCTTGGGCAGGTAGCGCTCTCGCTGCTCTTCGTTCCCGGCGTAGTAGAAGTTGTTCACGAAGAGCATCGCGTGCGCGAGGTACGCGAGCGTGAAGCCCGGGTCGGCCTTGGCGAGCTCGTGGTGCACGATGACCGCGGCGAGCGCGTCGAGACCGGCGCCGCCGTCTTCGGCGGGGATGGTGATTCCATGCAGGCCCAGCTCGCCCACGCGCCGCATGAGCGACACGTCGAGCTTGCCCTTTCGATCCTGCTCTTCGGCCTGGGGCTCGAGGACGCTGCGAGCGAAGTCGCGGCACATCTGCCGCATCATTCGGTGCTCTTCGGTCGGGTTCTCGAAATCGGCGGGAAGGACGGACATGGTGACTATTCAGCGCGCCTATAGCACGCAGCCGTGCTCGCGGTTTACAGTTCCTCGCGCATGAAAAGAGGACTCTTCTGCTCGGCCGCGCTCATCCTGGCCCTTGGTTGCGGCGATACCCCGGCCACCGGCTCGGCGACCGGCAGCGCCGCGGCTGCGAGCACCGGGGCGCCGGTCAGCGCCCGACCCGCGAAGCCACCGCCGCGTCCGAAGGATGCCCCGCGGGGACCTCGGAAGCCCGCGGATCCGGCGGTGATGAAGACGTTCCACGCCGAACGGTGTCACGTCGGCCTCCTCACGCTCGGGTTCGTCCGGCCTGGTTACGAGAAGAGCCTCGGCAAGGATCGGCCGGGTCCCAAGGTGCCGGATCTCGGTGCCCCCGAGGTCAAGACGGGCAACCCGGGCCACATCTATCTCCGCCTCGCGCGGATCTGCAACGTCGCCGGCTCGGCCGAGAAGCCGCCGCTCGAAGAGCTCGACAAGGCCCTCGACGCGGCGGTCGAGGTCGGACCGCCGCTCGGCCAGGCGCTCAGCGATGCGGGCGACTACTACAACAAGAAAGAGAACGAGAAGGACGACTTCGCGAAGGGTCGCGAGCTTCATACGAACATCAAGAAAGGTTTCGAGAAGCTCGACGCGGTCACCAAGGCCCTCGGCGATGCGTTGCCCGCGTGGCACAAGGCCTTTCCTCCCAAGCTCGAGGCAGCTCCCGCACAGAAGTCCAACCTCGTGGTCATGCGCGCGAAGGCTGTCTTCGAGGCGCTCGTCGCCGGCAAGGAAGGGCCCGAGATCGAGAAGCTGATCGCCGAGGTCGTGGCGGCGACCGACGAGCTCGAAGTGGCGACCAAGGATCTCAAGGGCGACGCGTACGCCGCGTACATCCCGAAGGCGTCGCGCACCTTCGTCGAGCGCGCGAAGGCTGCCGTGGCGGACAACAAGACGCCGAACCTCGTGAGCGTCGGCTCCGCCGTGAGCTCGCTCTTCGAAGCAGAGAACAACGCCTACAAGCAGGACATCTCCGGGTATGTGCCGCCGGAGCCCGGCAGCGGCGATCCTCACCACGGAATGCATTGAATTCCGCGGCGTGAGGGGCGAGGAGGCCACGCTGATTTAGCGCGGGTCCTTGCAGCACCGGACGCCGGTCGAGTAGTCGGCGTAGTGCTCGGGGTGCGCCGAGACCAGCGCTTCGCAGCCGTTCGTCGTGCTGCGCGAGTAGAAGCCGCCGGCGAAAGCACCACCCTTTTCGTCCACCCACTCGTCGATGTTGCCGACCATGTCGTAGATCGCGTCGTCACCCCAACGGCTGGCGCACGCGCTCGTCGCGCCGGTCGTACGAAGCAGCGGCCCGTCGGCGGTCTCGACTCGGTTCAGCCGCGGGTCCAGATGGCCGATCGACGCGTTCTGATGCAGCTCGGCCGCGGGGTGCGCCGGAAGGTTCACGTTGCACGCCCGATCTTTGTAGCTCGCGCCGTACGGGAAGAGCGTCCCTGCTTCGCCGCGGCAAGCGCGCCGCCATTCCTCGAGCGAGCAGAGGCGCTTGCCCGCCGAGGCGCAGGCTTCGCGCGCGAGCGCTCCGCTGACGTAGCCGCTCGGCCTGACGCCCTCGCGTGCGACGGCGACGAGGGCAGGCATCGCGCCGAGCTGCCAGGCTTCGACCGGGGGAAGGGGAAGCGCGCGAGCGATGACGTCGCCCTGACGCTCGCGCCGCGTGAGCCAGTCGCCGAACGCGCCGGCGAGCGCGTTAGGTGACGGTGGGTAGTCCGGAGACAGGTAGTGGCCCGTCGTGAGGTCCGCGAGCGTGGACTCGAAGCGATCGACGCAGACGTCCCCGGCCAGCACCATCTCGCCGGAGCAGCGCGCGTGCGACGTGCCGGGCAGCGCGAGCCGCTCACGAGGCGCGCCTGGCGGGACGTTTCGTGCCTTCACCGGCCGGTCGACGGATCCGATTTCGGCTCGCGTGTGGATCGACGAGACGGTGCTTCCTATCCAGCGGAGCGAGCCGTCCTTGGTCCACGCCATGTCGGTCATGCACCAGCCGGCGCGCGCGTCGAGCGGCACGAACACGTCGGGCGCGGGGCCCGGCACGCTCGCCGGCGCAGGGCTTCCGTCCCAACACAGCGACCGAGCATCGCTCGCAGGAGGCGCCTCCGTCGGCCAGCGCGCGCCGACGAGCGGGGCGGCGTCGTCGTCGAGCCACGTTGCGGCGAGTCGATCTTCGTCGGTGAGAATGGCGCCGCCCGCGAACAGCGCCGATAGCCGTGGCCGTCTCGACGCTCCGGCAGCGAGGCTCGCGCGATGGAGCGCCACGACCTTTCCTTGCGCGTCGATCGCGACCGAGACGAGGCCTTCGGTGCTGCGGCTGCGCCCGACCACCAGCGCGCCCCCCGCGCGCCTTGCGACCGCGTCGAACCCGGCACGCACCGGGGAGGTCATCCGAGCGAGCTCGGTGAGCTCGCCGCCCGGCCCCAAGCTCTGCACGACCAGCGTCGTACCCCAGAGCTCGAGCAGCATCCCGGAGGTTTCGCCCCCGACGACCGCGGTCGCGTCGGGGTGAAGCTCGCGGATCGCCTTGCCCGGCTCGGGGGCGAGGCGCCGCAGCTCGCCCTCGGCCTGGATCCATGCGGAGCCGATCTTCACGGCGAGCCGCCGCTCGACCTTGGCCACGTCGGCTCGATCCCGTTCGGCCATGAGCCTCGGCTCGGCACCTGCGATCGTCGTCTTGTTGCCCGACGCGTCCACGACGACGAGACCCGCGCTGGTGTGTGCGATCGCCGACCCGTCGTGTGCGATCGCCGATCCGTAGACGCGCAGGTGCTCGGCGACGAGCGCTCGCTTTACCGTGGTGGGTGGTCCGCCCTCCGTCCAGATGACGATGTTGTCATCATACAGCGCGAACGCGCGCGTGGGCGTAAGCGCGACTCGTCCCACCTCCCAGCTCGGCTGGCCCGTCGTTCGCCGTACGCGGGCGACGTCGAGCCCCTCGGGCAGCGCCGGCAACGTCACCGGCGTCCCTTTTCGCTTCGACTGCGCCAGACGGAAGAACCTGCGCGGCTCGATCGCGCAGTCGGCGCTCTCGGGGATCATCGGCATCACGAAGGGGGCGGCGACGGTGACGTCGCACTTGCCGCGCGACCCGCGATGCGAAAGCAGGACCGAGCCTTCTCCGAACCCGATGAGGCGCGGGTCGACGTGATCGTCGAGGAACCCGGCCTGGAGCTTGCTGTTGCCGAAGCTCTTCTTGCTGTTTTCGACGAGCGTCCCGGCCTCGTCGAGCGCGGCGACGCCGATGCTCCCCCGCTTCTCTTTTCCGCGTGGCGTCGCTCGCTCGTAGTACGCGACGTCGATGCGCTCGGCGCGCGAAGCCGCGCCGATCATCCCCATGCCGACCATCGGCTCCGCAAAGCGGAGGCCGGTCGGCTCCGGATCCGCCGGCGACGTTCCATCAGCGAGGATCCACCGCCTCGCGACCTCGAGCTCGCGGCCGCTGGAGAAGAGCTTCTCGACCGGGCTCGGCTCCTTCTTCTTCTTCTTCTTGCGTCCCTTTCCCTTCTTGGTCGAAACGGGCGGCTTGGGCGCGGGCTTCGCCTTCTTGAGCTCCTCTTCGTCCGGCTGCGGCGGATCGGCAGACAAGGCGAGGATGCGGCCGCTGATCGCGGCGAGCGCGTGGGCGCGATAGACGCCGCAGCCGCGTCCAACGACCTCGCTTTCGCGATAGGTGGTGACGCAGAGCTTCGTTCCCTCGGCCGTCGCGATCGATAGGCTGGTTCGGTCGAGGGCGAACGCCCCGGCGACGTGCGCTCCCACGAGCGCGAGCACCGGTCCGAGCGTTCCGTCGGCGTCGACGCGCTGCACGTAGGCGCCGGCCGAGCCTGCGCCGTCGTGCACCGCGAGGACCGCGTCGGCTCCTTGGATCGGAACGAGCGCGACCGAGAGCGGTACGCTCGCGAGATCGCCGAGCGGCGCGCTGCCCGGCACGGAAGCGGGCAAAACGCCCGACGGCGCGGCCGCAGCGCTCGATGTCGAGGTCGCCGGACGTTCGAGCGTCTTGGCCGGCTCCGCCGTCCCCCCGCATCCGACCGCCATCGCGGCGAGGGCGGAGGGGAGCGCGAGCTTCACCGGATGGTCTCGGAGCTGGGCATGGCGCCCGGGGCCGGCACCCGACGGCCGTCCGGCAGGATCAGCTCGTGGGTCTTGGGATCGTACTGGGCGTTCTCCGCCTCGTACTTCGAGGTGCACTTGGCCATCACCAGCGAGGCCTGGAACGTGCCGTCCTTCAGCTCGCCCTCGACCGTGACCATGACGCCGCCTTCGGGGCGATCACGGAACGTGTCGGGAAGCTCGCACTTCTTGTAGTGGACCGGCAGGGTCGTATCGGACGCCTTGATGACGAACGTCCAATCGCACGACGAGTTGTCCTTGAGCGATCCGGGCACCAGCTCGCCGTCGACGCGGAGCTTCCGTCCGTCCAGCTTCGAGCCCTGCGCGACGGCTTCGTTCGCGGGCATCGCGTAGATGGATGCGTCGTTGAAGCCGACGAGCACGAACGCCACGACGGCGCCGACCATCGCCAAGAGAGCGACGACGAGAGCGGGGCTGCCCTTCTTCTTGTGAGGGTCTTTGCCCTCTGGAGAGCCGGCCGGCTTGATGACCGGCTCTTCGTCGACGCCTTCGGAGTCTTTGAGCGCCTGCTCCAGGTCGTGGTCGATACCTCGGGCCATCGGGAACCTCTCCGTCTCGAGCGGTAACCTTAGCGTTCCGGCGGGGGCCGGTCGAGTGGACGTGCCGGCGTCCAGCCGCGCTTTGGCCCGGCTCGTGCTCTCACTGGAGGAACAACAAAAAAGGAGGACCCATGGATCGGGCCATTTTTGATGAAGTTCGTGTGGGAGCCGAGACGGCGCGCGAGCGGGCCGCCGACCTGGCCGTGCAGGCGTCCAAAGCCTTCGGGTACTTGCGCGCCCTGCCGCTGGAGCAGCTCCTTTGGCGAATCGGGCTCGAGCGACGGCGCTCGCGCCTCTACGGCGTCGGCGTCTTCGGTGCCGGATTCGCCTGCGGCGCAGTCGCAGGAGCGCTCCTCTCGCCGAAGTCGGGTAAGGAGCTGCGCGCCACGCTGAATCGTTCGATCAAGGCGGCCTGGGGCCGCGGGGTCGAGAGCACCAAGCACTACGAAGAAGGCGGCGAGCGCCTCTGGCGCCGGATGCGGCGGCATCAGGAAGCCGGCGGCGCCACAGGCAACCAGCCCGACGACGCCGTGAGCTGAGCCCGCCGGCTCCCCCCTCGCTCGCGAGGGGGGCCGGGGGGGGTGAAAGTGCAGGGCCAAGCGCCGACGCCAAGATGACGTCGGCGTCCTTGCGCTGACGTCAGGTCTTCGCGCGTTTGCGGCGGTCCGTGGCGTCTTCGACGTCCTTCTTGAGCTGCTTGACCGTCGCGTCCAACTTGTCGCGGAAACGCGCCCAATCCGCCTCGTTGGTCTTGTCGATCTGCTCGATCTCCTTCTCCAAGTTCTTGCGGCGGAGATCGAATCCGGCGAGCGCTTGGTCGAGATCGCGCTTCGGCTGCCCTGTGGCGTTCTTCGCCTCGTCGCGCAGCTCGGCGATGTCCTCATCGAGCTCGACGAGGTCCTTCTTGATCGCCGCACGGTACGCGTCGCGATCCATCTTCGCGTCATCGCCGATGTCGGCCGCCTTCTCGCGGATCGCCTTTTCTGCATCCTCGATCTTTTCGGCTGCCTTCTTCTCGGCCTCCTTGAGATCGTCTTTGGCCTCTCGAATCTTTTCGGTGGCGTCGTCTCGGGCTCGGTCGAGGTCGTCCTTCTCGCCTCGTCGCCGATCCTCGCAGGCGCCGACCAGCATCGCGCCGCATAGAAGCGGCACGATCGTGTAGTCGATCCTCATGGGGTAACCTCCTGGCGCGGGTCACGCCTGCGCCTGCGATCAACCCCGCAAGCCATGTGCCCAAACCCGTGCGGCCAATGGCAAAGGTGGCGTTCGACGTCCTGACCCACATGAGGCGCTCGCGCGCGCCCATGTCGTCTGTGGCAGTATGCCTCAGGTGTGGCAGAGCATAGTCTGCGGCTGAGCGAGGTTATGTGGCATAATGCCTCAGCCGTGGTCGCAAATCGCAGAGCATTTTAGGGAGGCACGATTGCTGCTCAAGCGAGGCGCGAGGGACCGACAAATGGGCCACAGAGTTCTCGTCGTCGATGACGACTCCAATATGTGTCAGTTGCTGGAAGTTGCGCTGAAGAGGCTGGGTCACGACCCGGCTTCCGTCACCAGTGGTGCCGAAGCGCTCGCTTGTCTCGAAGATCAAGACTTCGACGTCATCGTGACGGACATCGCGATGGCCGAGATGGATGGTCTCGAGCTTTGCCGCCGCGTCGCAGAAGTGCGACCCGGCCTCCCGGTCGTCGTGATCACCGGGCAGGGTAGCATGGAAGCCGCCGTCGCGGCGCTTCGTGCCGGAGCGTACGACTTCGTCACCAAGCCCGTCGACGAGAAGCTCCTCGCGCCTTGCCTCGCACGCGCCGGTCAAGCCCGCGTGCTGCAGCGCGAAGTTCAACGCCTCCGCAAGGAGGTCGGCGGCGGCCGTCAGCTCGAAGACGTCGTCGGCGCGAGCTCCGCGATGCGCCGCGTCTACGATCTCGTCGGGCGTGTCGCGCCGAGCGATGCCTCGGTGCTCATCCACGGCGAGACC
>JBGTSH010000322.1:0-11939 GCA_041940405.1 Polyangiaceae bacterium | reverse complement strand
CCGCTTTCGTTACAAGAAGCTCACCGACGGCTGATCCATGGCGCGCTCGACCAAGGCAGTCCGTGTTCACGAGACAGGCGGACCCGATGTCCTCCGCTACGAGGACATCGAGGTCGCCGATCCCGGCGAAGGCGAGGTGCTGCTCCGGCAGACCGCCGTCGGCCTCAACTTCATCGACATCTACTTTCGAACCGGCCTCTACCCGGTCCAGCTTCCGGCCGTCCTCGGCCAGGAAGCGGCCGGTGTCGTCGAAGCCGTCGGCCCCGGCGTCACGTCGCTCGCGCCCGGTGACCGCGTCGCGTACGCGGGCATCGCCGGAGCCTACGCGGGGCTGCGGAACGTACCGGCGGCTCGCGCAGTGAAGATCCCCGAAGGGGTCACCGAAGAGCAGGCCGCGGCGCTGATGCTCAAGGGCATGACAGCACGGTATCTCTTGCTGGCGACCACCAAGGTCGGCCCAGGGCAGACCATCGTGGTCCACGCGGCCGCGGGAGGGACCGGGCAGATCCTCGTCGCGTGGGGCAAGCACCTCGGCGCCAAGGTGATCGCCACGACGGGCTCGGCAGAGAAGGCGGAGCTCGCGCGCAAGCTGGGCGCCGATCACGCCGTCGTCCTCGGGAAAGACGATCTGGTCGAGACGGTCGAAGCGGCGACCGCCGGCGCCGGCGCGGACGTCGTGTACGACTCCGTCGGCAAGGACACCTTCGATCTTTCCCTCGCCTCGCTGAAGATGCGCGGCCTCCTGGTCAGCTTCGGTCAGGCTTCGGGCCCGGTGCCGCCGGTCAGCACCGCGGCGCTCGCCGCCAAGTGCCTGTACCTCACCCGTCCGCGGCTCCACGCGTACATCGCGACCCGCAGCGAGCTCGAAGAGACGGCGGGCGATCTCTTCGCGGTCGTACGGGCGGGCATCGTGCGGGCCGAGGTCGGGCAGCGCTTTTCGCTCGCCGATGCGAAAGACGCCCACCGCGCGCTCGAATCGCGAAAGACGACGGGCTCCACAATCTTGCTCCCGGGCTAGGAGCGCTGACGGAGAGCGCGGTCTGTACTAGGCTGGCTCGATGCGATCTGGCCGTACCTTCTTCCTTGCGTGCATAGGAGCGATGCTGGCGCTCGGCGCCGGCCGCGACGACGAGACCGGCAGCGGCGGCTCCGGCGGCGAAGCCGCGGGCGCGGGTGGCCAGGGCGGCGAGGGTGGGCACCCGCTCACGGGCGAGCCGCTCAAGATCATGAACTGGAACACGCGCAACTTCCTCAACGACGTCAACGACTCGTCGGCGACCGAAGAGCAAGTCAAGTCGACGGCCGAGTACCAGGCGCAGCTCACCGCCGTCGCCTCCACGATCGAGACCATGAACCCGGACGTGGTCGTGTTCGCCGAGGTCGAGAACCAGGCGGTGCTCGACGATCTGCTCGCGGAGCTCGGTTCCGAGTGGGTCGACAGCAGCATCATCGACTCGGTCGATCCTCGCGGGATCGACGTCGCGGCGATCTCGAAGCTTCCGTTCACGAACGTCGTGTCGCACGGGAGCGACATGTTCACCGTCGAGGGAACGCAGGCTCCGGCCTACACGTTCGCGCGCGACGCGGTCGAGTACCACTTCACGTTCCGCGGCCAACCCATCGTCCTCATCGGCGTGCACTACAGATCCAAGGGCCCGCCCGACGACCCGAACAAGCGCCTGGCCGAAGCGCAGCGCTCGCGAGCGATCGCCGACGACCTGACCGCCGCCAATCCGAACCTCGGCGTCGTCATCCTCGGCGACTTCAACGACCTGCCGGACAGCGCGCCTTACAAGGCGGTGCAGGGTCCCGCCTCGGACACCTACCGCGACGTCGCCGTAAACGTCGCCGAGTCCGACCGCTGGACATTCGACTTCATGGGCAGCCTCGAGCTCATCGATCACCAGATGGCCAACCCCCTCATGACGCAGCACCTGGACACGAAAGAGGTGGTCATCCGTCACTCGACCGAGACCGAGGACGCGAGCGACCACGCGCCGATGATGGCGACCTATCGCTTCGAATAGGCCACGCGCGGTAAAGCTGCCTAGCTTCGTGACCCCGCATTGCGGCACCGGTAGGCTAGGACCGTGGCCGGCAGCGACCGCCCAAACCCGCGGGATTCGAGCCCGGACGACTTCCCGCTGATCCCGAAGGCGCCGCGGCTGCCTTCGGCCGCCGGGGAAAGTACGTCGGTCAGGCCTCCTGCAGCGGACATCGAAGGCAGCTACTCGCTGAGGCCGCCGCCCGTCGCTGCCGAGCCGGGCTACTCCTTGCGCCCGCCGGCGCCGGGGACCGGCTCCGTCCGACCACGCGCCAAACGATCCATGAGGCCGACACCGCGCGCCGGACTCGCACCGAGCTCCGTCCCCGCTTCGCGCCGGTTCACGAACGTCTCACGCATCCTTTCGCTGATCCTCTGCTTCGCGTTCGCCGTCGTCGGCGCCGTTCCGATCCTCGCCGGCGTGCTCGTCCGAACGGAGTGGGTCCGCGTCTGGGCCGCCGACAAGACCTCGCAGCTCATCGAGGACCAACTCGGGGCTCGCGCCACCTACGAGATCCACGTCGAGCCGTGGCCGCTGTCGCTCGCGCTCGAGAACGTCGTGGTCGAAGGCGACGACGACGCCGGACCGTTTCTACGCGTCGAGCGCGCTTCCGTCCGTCCTCGGATCTTCTCGCTCCTCGGCGGCAAGCTCGACGCAGGCGACGTCGAGATCACCGGCGCCCGCGCACGGGTCGTCGTACAGGACGGCGAGCTCAAGAGCTTTCGACCGAAGCTCCCGGAGAAGAAGACCGAGGAGACCGGTCCCACGCGCCCCCCCTTCGAGTCGCTCTCGATCACCGACGCCGACGTCGATCTCGATCTCGAGGGCATCCTGGCGCGCGTCCACGAGGTCGACGTCGATCTGGGCATCGACTCCGACGGCGCGATGGAGGTGGCGCTGCGCGCGGGCGGCGCGACGATGACCCGGAAGCGTGCTTGGCCCGGACGACCGGACGAGGACGCCGTCGACGAGGATCGCTTGTGCAAGCTCGAGACGCGTCTTCGCTACGAGCCCGACGGAGAGGTTTTGCTCGTTCGCCGCCTGCTCCTCGAGGCCGCTGCCGACTTCGATCCGGACATCGGAACACGCCCGGCGTGCGACCTCGTCCCGGGCGATTGGCGTCGCGTCGCCGTCGGCGCGGGCGCGCTCCGCATTCCTGTCGGCTCGCTCGGCAAGGGCGAGGAGATCCCGCCGATCGAAGGGCGCGTGTCGGCGACCGTCCCCGCGTCGATCATCCACCGATTCCTCGACTTTCCTCACGCGACGGGCACCGCATCGCTAGAGCTCGACATCAAGCACGAGCCGGGCTCTAGGTTCCCGAGCGCGAACGGCCGGATCCAGGCAGCGATGCTCGGCATCGACGGCAAGGTCTTCTCCGACGTCTTCGAAGGCCGGCTCGCCTGGAAGAACGAACGTCTCCTGGTGGACGAGGCCCGCGCCGTATGGGGCGACGGCACCTTCTTGATCCACGACGTGACCATCTCTCCGTTCGAGCCGGGGATAACGCTCGACGCACGCGAGATCGTCGCCGACGGCGTGACAATCCAGGGGCTCTTGCGCGATCTCGGCGCACACCCGCAAGCGCACGTCGGTTGGGACATCGCGCACGTCGACATCCCCAAGTTCGGCGGCACGCTGATCCCGCTCGCGCTCTCGGGCGATCTCGTCGCGAGGACCAAGGACTTCGGCGTCTACGATCGGCCTCCTCACCGCGAGGGCCGCCGCCGGATGGTGAGCGTCGACCGCGGCGACGTGACCGGCAAGCTGGCGATCGGCCCTACGGCGGTGACGCTCCAGGGGATGCATCTTCGCACGCCGAAGTCCGAGGTCTTCACGACGGTGAAGCTCGGCTACGAGAACGACTTCGGTCTCGACGTCGGCAAGGGATCGAGGGTCGACCTCGGCGAGCTCTCGCCGCTCGTATCGGTCGACATAGGCGGCGTCGTCGACGTCGAAGCGCACGGCACCGGGTCGTTCGAGATGCCCCGCGTCGAGGGCACGATCGCCGCGAAAGAGTTTTCGATCGGTGGCTTCGACGCCGGCAACATCCGGCACGCCAAGGTCGTGTTCATGCCGCTCTGGCTCGACCTCACGGACGTCGAGCTCGAGAAGAACCAGAGCTACCTCGTCGCACCGCGCCTCAAGGTCGCGTTCGACGCAGGGGCCGACGTGCTCGTCGACGCCGACGTCGAGGCGCTCAAGCCGCCCTACTTGCAGATCGCGGACTTCCTCGACGTCTTCCATTTCTCGAGCGACCCGCGGTTTTCGGGTCTCGCGGGCACGGCGATCGGCGCGGGCCGCGTGCACTACGCGCTCGGCGGCCCGGAGGACAAGTGCGGCGGGGGCGCGCTCGAGATCCGAGCCAAGACGCGGCTCGAGAAGCCGCATCTGTTCGGAGAGACCTTCGACTCCGGTGATCTCGACGTGCGGTTCGTCTACGACGATCAAGCCGCGGGCGACGCCGGGATGGAAGTCGACGTCGCGTCGGCGTCGCTGCGTGACGACAAGGGGAGCATCGTCGGCCAGCTTCAAGTGAAGCGCGGCGGCGCCCTCCGCGGCAGTCTGGTGGGGTCCGGGCTCTCGCTCGATCGGCTCGAGGGGCTCGGCGGCGCGGCCTCCTACCTCGACGGCGAGGCGCACGCGCTCGCGACGCTCGGGGGCACGGTGTCGAAGCCCGAAGCGAGGCTCGACGTGAGCCTCGGTCCGCTCCGCCTCGGGGCGCGCCGCCTTCCCCCTTCGCGAATCTTCATCGACGTCGAATCCGACAGCTCGAACGACCGCGTCGGCACGACGCGTTGCGGTCACCCGATCTCGAAGCCGTTCGATCGCGCAACGTACGACAAGGATTTGCCGAGCGGGCAGTTCCGGCTCAACGGCCAGATCGCCGGCGGACAGATCCGGCTCGAGGACCTCACCATCAGCCGGCAAAGGAGCTCCGTGGTCCGCGGCCGCGTGTCGCTCTCGAGCCTCGACCTCGGAACGGTACTCGGGGGAGCCGTGGGCGTCACCGCGATGAGCCAAGTGCCCGAGGGCAGCCTGTCCGCGCAGATCGACATCAAGCACCTCGAGAGCGATCGGCTCGCGGCGACCGAGGCCGAGATGGAGCTCTTCGACCTGGAGCTCTCGCGCGGCGGTCGCAAGGTCGAGCTCGACGAGGCCTCGGATCCTCTCGTCCTCTCGAGAGGGACGCTCACGATGCCTCGGCTCGCGATGACCATCGTCGACAAGAGCGGCTTGAAGGTCGGCTTCTCGGCCGAGGGTCGCGTCGCCGACATCGTGAACAATCCGAGCGTCGACGGAATCTTCGCCATAGCACCGTTCGACCTCACCAAGCTTCGTGGGGACATCGAGGGCCTCGACCGACTCGAGGGCACGCTCTCGGGGGATCTCGCGATCAAGGGCCCCTTGATGCGCCCGCTCCTCACAGGCGGTGCCAAGCTCCGCGGCGGTGGCCTCGCGTTCTCGAGCCCCGCCGTCGCCGTCGACGACATCGAGGTCGACGTCGCGGTCGGCGGAGGCGAGCTGCGCGTGACGCGTGCGACGGCCAAGATCGGTGCCGGAACCGTCGACGTCACCGGCCGCATCCCGATCGTCGGGCTCGGCTTCGGCGCGGGCAGCGCGACGATCACCGCACGCGGCGTGAAGGTGCCGGTCGATGACGGAATCGAGATCGTCGCAGACGCCGACCTCGAAGGAAGCATCAAGCCGAGCCTCAAGGGCGAGGCCAACCTCCCCGAGCTGCGGGGTACGGTCCGGCTCGTCTCGTTCAGCTACGCGCGGCCCATCGGCCTCTCGATCGATCTCGGAGCGGTGTCGCGCAACCTCGGCCGCGCAGAGATCGAGACGATCGATCCCGACGGCGACTACCTGAAGTTCGACATCAACGTCGTCTCGCAGAGGCCGCTCGCCGTTCGGAACGACCTCGCCGATCTCCGCCTCGAGGTCGTCGATCCAGGGATCCGGATCGCCGGCACGAACCAGCGCTACGGCGCGCGCGGATCGCTCAGGCTCCTCTCCGACTCCAAGCTCCAGCTTCGCGCCCACGAGTTCGACGTCCAAGAGGGCTTCATCCGCTTCGACAACCCGAACCGTGTCGAGGCCCTCGTGGACGTTCGCGCCACCACCGAGATCCGGCGTTACGCCGCCGCGCAAGACCCCGGCGCCGACTCGTCAGGCGGAAGCGCCACAGGAGGCGAATGGGACGTCGGCATCCACGCGCACGGCAGCACCGACGACCTGAAGCTCGACCTGACGAGCGATCCGCCGCTGAGCCAGGACGACATCGTCCTCCTCCTGACCGTCGGGATGACTCGAGCCGAGCTCGACCGCAGCCTCCTCTCGTCCATCGGCGAGACCGTGGGCCTCGAAGCCCTGGGCGCGCT
Source organism: Polyangiaceae bacterium (assembly GCA_041940405.1). Taxonomy (GTDB): domain Bacteria; phylum Myxococcota_A; class Polyangia; order Polyangiales; family Polyangiaceae; genus Xiheicaenibacterium. The sequence continues at coordinate 5,512 of JBGTSH010000322.1, read as the reverse complement.
CACCGGCGCCGACAAAGCGGTCAAGAGCGTCGTCCCGATCGATTACTTCCACTTCGGCTCCGGCTACTCGTCGCGCACCGGCAAGACCGAGCCGAACATGACCGTCGGAAAGCGGATCACCGACGACGTCCGGGCGAGCGTGACGACCACCCTCACGGAGCGCGACGTGGGCGCCAACGTCGAATGGCGACTGAGGAAGGGTCTCAGCCTGCAGGCGAACTACGACAACACCAACGACATCGGCTCGATCATCGGTAATCTCGGCGCTGACCTGAGGTGGCGTCTCGAATTCGAGTGACGATCCGATCTTCGTTTTTCCGGGCCGTAGCCCGGTGCGGCGTCGTTGCTTTCGCCCTGCTCCTCGTGGCGATGCTCGGTCGCGCCGCGAGCGCACAGGACGCCAAGCCCTCGTCGCCCGCCCACGCCGCGGCGACCGAAGCGCTCGTGCCCGTCGAGGAGACCGCGGCGAACGTCGTACCTCCGGATGCCATCGACGAAGCGCTGCTCGACCTTCCCATCGTGGCGATCGAGGTGAAGCTGGAGGGCAAGCGCTGGGCGAAGCCCGCCCGCATCGGGTCGGTGAAGGTCGGCGAGAAGCTCACGCCCGAGGTGGCGCGGCGTGCGATGCGCGAGCTCGACGAGGGCGGCACGTACGCAGGCCTCGCCGCCGAAGCCGAGAGGAGCGGCGCCGGGGTGATCCTTCGGCTCGTCGGCGTGCCTTCGCGCACGATCGCTTCGGTCCAGATCGACGGTGGCGTCCTCGAGAAGGCAGAAACGCTGAAGGCGAGCGGCCTCGAGGTGGGGAGCGAGATCACCGAGGCCGACGTCGACGATCTCCAGCGCCGCCTCTCGGCGGTCTACGACTCGCACGGGTTTCCGGGCGCGCACATCGACGCGTCGGTCGTCGACCTCGACGAGCCGGGAGAGGTGCTGATCTCGATTCAGATCGAGCCCGGCGAGCCGCGGCTCGTCAGCCAGCGCATCTTCGTGATCGAGCCCGCGTGGGACAAGCACGTGGGCGATCTGAAAGAGAGCTACGAGGTCGAGGCGGGCGACAGGCTCGATCAGAAGGCGTGCGACGAAGCCGATCGAAAGCTCACCGAGGTGCTGCGGCGCGCCGGGTTCGGCCAAGCGCGCGTCTACCACAAGACGCTCTTCCGAGCGGCGTTCAGCTACCTCTACGTCTACGTCGACAGCGGGCCGAAGCTCGTCCCCGCGTTCGAAGGAAACACCTCGTTCGATCGCGACCAGCTCACGCGCGCGCTGGAGATCGAGAAGGCCGACGCGACCACGGGAGCCGACCTCGCGACGCGGCTCAAGCGCCACTACCTCTCGTACGGCTTCTTGGACGCCGAGGTTCAGGCCGACGAGCGGCCGAGCAAAGAAGACCCAGGCATCATCCATGTCGTCTTCAAGATCCGCGAGGGCGCGCGCGTCCGGGTACGGAAGCGCGTCCTCTTGTGCCTCTCGGCGAAAGAGGATCCCGACGACGTCGGACGCGAGATCGATCGTGTGCTCGAAGAGGAGCTGCCGAGCGAAGACCTCGTCGCCGTCCCCTCGCCGCTCGTCGTGGAAGACGCCGTCGGCAGCCGCGGCGGGCGGCGCGCAGAGCCGCTCGACGTAGCACCCGCCGCCGTCTACACGGCCGAGGCGTACGCGAAGGCGATGAAGCGCGTGCGCGAGCTCTACCTCGGCAAAGGCTACCTGCGCTCGGTGATCGGGCCGGCGTCGGTGGTGCGCGCTCGGTGCCATCCATCGTCGCCGCCGGGCGAGTGCATCGAAGAGCCGCTCCCGAAGATGCAGGCCGTCTGCAAGACCGACGACGCCGGCATGCCGGAGCCGGAGCCGCCGCCCCCGCCGGGATCGAGCTGCGTCCCCGACTCGCTCCGCGGCATTCGCTGCTCGCCGCGCCTCACCCTTCGGATCCCCCTCCACCTCGGCCCGCAAACGCGCATCTGGGACGTCGCCTTCGACGGCAACGATCACGAGACGGACGTCGCCCTCGCCGAGATCGCCGATTTGCCGCTCGGCGAGCCGCTCAGCATGAAGGAGCTCGAGGACGCCAAGGCGCGCGTCCTCGAGCACTACCAAGACGAGGGCTACGCCTTCGCCGAGGTACTCGCCGACATCGAGCCCTCGCCCGACGGCACCCGCGCGCGCGTCCGTTTCCGGATCCGCGAGCGCGATCTCGTCTTCATCGACGGCGTCGACGTCGAAGGCGCCTTCCGCACCGATCACGATCTCATCATCGGCCGCGTCGCGCTGAAGACAGGCGATCGATATTCGCGGCGCGACCTACGCCTTTCCGAGGAGCGCATCGCGACGCTGGGCCCGTTCTCGAGCGTGTCGGTCACTTTGTCCGAGCCCGAGGTGCCTGCGAAGCGCAAGCGCCTGCTCGTGCGCGTGACCGAGTACGGCTCGCAGTACATCGAGCCACGCCTCGGCTTCTCGACCGGCGAGGGTCTGCGCGTCGGCTTCGAGTACGGCCACCGGAACATCGGCGGGCGCGCCATCGCGCTGACCCTTCGTCTCGAGCTCAGCTACCTCTTCGACTTCATGATCATCGACTCGGACGTCGAGAAGAACCTCGGCCCGTTGCCGGTGAGCGAGCGATTGGAGCGGCGCAACTCGGTGCGCGTCGCGTTCCCCGAGATCGGCCTCGGCCCCACGTTCAGCCTGGGCATCGAAGGCATCGACGTCCGGGACAACCAGCGCGACTTCGGCCTCACGCGCGAAGCGCTCGTGCCGAGCATCACCTACCGGCCGCTCCGCGAAGTGAGCATGACGCTCTCGGCCTCGGGCGAGCTCAACGACGTCCAGATCTTCAATGCCGACTCGGTCGACGCGGCGATCCTCGAGAACCCCAACCTCGCCCGCCTCCTGCGCTTCCCGGACGGCACGACGTTCGCGGTCTCGCAGCGCCTGGGCGTCACTTGGGACCGCCGCGACAATCCGCTGTCGGCGACGTCGGGCACGCTGCTCGTCGGCGCGACCGAGCACGTCAACGCGTTCCCCATCGGCGAAGAGAGCTCGACCGATCCGCTCGTCTCGCACTTTCTCAAGGTGACGACCCGCTTCGCGACCTACTTCCGGTTCACCGATCAAGGCCTCTCCCTCGCCCTCAGCGTCTCGGGCGGCGTGAACGTTCAGCTCGAGAGCGGTAGCAAGACGTATCCCGACCGGCTCTTTTACGTCGGCGGCTTCGAGTCGCACCGCGCCTACTTCCCCGACGCGATGGTGCCCGAGGACGTCGCCAAGCGCATCGACGCGGGCGAGGTCACGATCGACGAGGTCGCGGTCCGCGGCGGCGATCTGGTCGTCAACCCGCGCGTGGAGCTGCGCATCCCGATCTGGAAGGCGATCGGGATCGGCGTGTTCCTCGATGTCGCGAACCTCTACGTCGACCCGGCGGAGTTCGACATCGGCGCTTGGCGCTACGGCGCCGGCGCGGGCCTTCGCATCGCGACGCCGCTGGGGCCGCTCGCGTTCGACGGCGCGTTCAACCTGAACCGAGTGGCGAGCGCGCTCGAAGACGATCCCGGCCCCGACCACCGCGAGTTCGAGGATCTCGGCGCGATCCACTTCTCGGTCGGGCTCTTCTGATCAGAGGGCCCCTCCGGATCAGAACGGAGTCGGGCAACCCATGCAGTTGAGCTGTGCCTCGCTCGTGCAGAGCGAATCCCACTGCCTGCACCGGCACCACGAGTCGATCTGCGACACGATCGCGACGCAATCGGCGTAGACCGGGTCGCAGAGCTCGAAAAGCAGCGGGTCCCCGCTCGTGCACGGATCGTGGTTGCACGAAGCGCCCCAGCACTGGCTGCAGACACCGGTGGGGTTGGTGGGTTGAGTCTTCTCGCAGAAGCCCGAGCAGCATTCGAAGTCGAAGCTGCAGATGTCGGCGTCGTTCAGACACTCCATCGGCGGCTGGCACGTGGGCGGATCCGTCGAGTTCAGGCACTCGCCCTCGCAGCACGGCTGGCCGAGGCACTCCGCTCCCAGAGGTGCGCAGTCGACGCCGCTCGAGCAGTAGCTCTCGTTGGTGACGTCGGTGATGCACACGAAGGGAACGCAGCAGTCGATGATGCCCGGGTCGCAGGGGAAGAACTCTTCCTGACACGCTTGCATCAGAATCGGCGTGCACGTTCCGCTGTCGCACTCCATGAGCGTGCCGGGCTCGTAGCCCTGCTCCTCGGCCGGGCAGCAGTCGGTCGGAAGGCTGCAGCCTTCACCGGCCAGCGCGCAGTCGCGCTTCGTACAAACGTCGTCGCGACAAATGCCGCTGCAGCACTCGTCACCGGTGTCGCACGCTTCGTCGATCGTCGCGCACGGGCGCCCGCCGCATGTCCCGTCGTCACAGGTGCCCACGCAGCAATCGCCGTCGGCTTTGCAGTCGAGACCGAGCGGCGCGCAGCATCGGCCCTGATCGCAGTTCTTCGAGCCGGCGCTCCATCCGCAGCAATCGAGCTCGTCGTCGCAGGACGAGGCGCCGCAGAACGGCGCAGCGTCCATGCACTGGCGAGCGGCAGGGCACGACTCGCCACACTTCTCCAGATCGAGCCCCGCCAAGAAGGACTGCCTCGTCGCCGTGGGGGCGTCCTCGAGCTTCGAGACGAACGCGTCGCAGCCTCCGAAGATGACGTCGTCGGGGTAGCAATCCTCGAGCAGCTCGCAGAGCTCTCTCGCCGCGTCGACGCCGTTGCCCGCGACGACGTCGCGGCACGCGCTCGGCAGACCGATGGCTGCGAGCGAGAGGAGCAGCAGCGAGAGGACGGACCTCGCGCCTGCGAAGCGGCGAAGGAGCACGGGCGAAGAGTACCTGTACGGCGAGAGCGCGCTAACGATCGTCCAAAAAGGACAAACTATGTCCTACCAACCGCGCGAATCCCTTTCGTTCGTGGAGAAGCGAGGCTATGACCTCTCTCGCTGGTTGGGCTTGGGACCGCTGAACGCGCCCCCGACATCCAGTACTTGCAACCTGAACACGCGCCCAGTAAGGTGATTGCCATGACCGACGAGAGGACCGCCAAGCAAAAGTCCGCCGCCCTGGAGCTCGCCATCGCCAGCGTGGAGAAGGAGTACGGCAAGGGCGCGATCATGCGCCTCAAAGAAGGCGAGTCCCTCCATGATGAGGTCGCCACCGTTCCTTCCGGATCGCTCGGCCTCGACATCGCGCTCGGCGTCGGCGGTTATCCCCGCGGGCGCATCATCGAGATCTACGGCCCGGAGTCGAGCGGCAAGACGACCCTCACGCTGCATGCGATCGCCGGCGTTCAGCGAACCGGCGGCACGGCGGCCTTCATCGACGCCGAACACGCGCTCGACGTGAGCTACGCGCGCAAGCTCGGGGTCAAGACGGACGAGCTTCTCATCTCGCAGCCCGACTACGGTGAGCAGGCGCTCGAGATCGCGGAGATGCTCGTGCGGTCCAACGCCGTCGACGTCATCGTGATCGACTCGGTCGCCGCCCTCGTGCCCAAGGCCGAGATCGAAGGCGACATGGGCGACAGCC
>JBGTSH010000321.1:0-11955 GCA_041940405.1 Polyangiaceae bacterium | reverse complement strand
GGCATATGTGCCTTCGCCTCGATCGTATGCAGCGACGAGCCGACGACGGAGATCCGTTGAGATGGCGTTGCCCATGACCGCGTTTGATCATGCCGCGTCGATCAGCGCAAGCGGGTCGTGGTGTAACACCGGAGCTGAGTCGCGCGAGCGGTACTAGCCGACGGCTCGGACATTCAACGTCCATCGCGCAACCTTGCGACACGCGACTCGCGTTCTCGCGTCGCCACGAGATGCGCGTTGTTCCGCACGCATCATCAAGCTCGCGGACAGACCGCGTCCTCGATACCATTGAGCGATGCGACGCACTCACAGCCTCGGGTTGCTCATCGCCTTCCCGCTCGCCGTCTTCGCCTGCGGCGACGACCAAGGTTCGACCTCCGCCGACACGAGCTCATCGAGCGCGACGACAACACCAACCACGACGACGACCGGGACCGGCGGCGCCGGCGGCAACGCCCCGACTGTCCCCGTCGTTCGCCTGCCGAAGATGGGTCTCGAAGCCTCGGAGCTCGGCGTGCTCGTGAACTCGGCCGACCCGCAGTCGGTCGAGGTGGCCGCGCACTACGTGACGGCTCGCGGGATTCCGCAGGCGAACGTGATCACGGTGGAGTTTCCGGTCACGGGCAGCGACAACATGACGGCGGAGGAGTTCGATGGGCTGCAGGCGAAGATCGATGCGGCGATGCCGAGGGCAGAGATCCAAGCGTGGGCGGTGACGTGGACGTACCCGACGCGGGTGGACTGTTTGTCGCTGACGACGGCGCTGGCGTTTGGGAAGTTCGACTCGGCGTTCTGCAACACATCGGGACAGGCCTGCGGGGCGACGGAGCCTTCGGACTACTTCGACGCGGAAACCGTGGCGCCGTTTGCGGACCTGGGGCTGCGGCCGGCAATGGTGATCGCTGGCGCTTCGGCAGCAGAGGCGATCGAGGTGATCGATCGGGGCCTGGCTGCGGACGACACGTTCCCGGGAGGGAACGGCTTCTTCGTGCGAACCACGGACAAGGCGCGGAGCGTGCGCTGGCAGGACTTCGAGGACACGGTGGACAGCTTCAGCCATCCGACGGGGCTGGCGATGACGTACATCGACAACTCGGTGGGGGCGGACCTCGACTACATCGAGAACGAGAGCGACGTGCTCTTCTACTTCACAGGGCTGACGTCGATTCCCGCACTGGACACGCTGGCGTTCCGGCCGGGCGCGGCGGCGGACCATTTGACGTCATTCGGAGGCTCGATTCCGTCGGTGGGGCAGATGAACGTGCTCGCCTGGCTCGAGGCGGGGGCGACCGGCAGCTACGGGACGCTGCGTGAGCCATGCAATTACACGCAGAAGTTTCCCAATACGGACGTGATGGTGCCCTGGTACTTCCGCGGGGCGACCCTGATCGAGGCGTATTGGAAGTCGGTTCGTTGGCCGGGTGAGGGGCTCTTCGTGGGCGAGCCGCTGGCGAGGCCCTGGGGCGCGAGCGACGTCGAATTCACCAATGGGACGCTGACCATTACGACGACGATGCTGGATCCGGGGCGCGTGTACGAGCTTCGCGCGGCCGACGTAGAGGACGGGCCCTACACGACGGTGCAGTCGATAACACCTACGGTCTACGAGCGCGCGACCATCACGCTCGAGAACGCGACGGCGCCTTTCTACGAGCTGGCGCTCGTGCCCTGAGGAGCGAGGGTGCTCGATTCGCTCATTCCGGTCCTGATCGGCTTCTTGTTCATCGGTCTGATCTTGGGTGGGGCCTACGCCTGGGCGATGCACTGGCGAAAGACGGTGGGCCCGCAGCTCTGGGCGCAGTTCCTGGAGAGAACGGGCTACCGCCTGCTCGATGCACCGGACCTGCCGCTCTTGGAGCAGGGCCGGCGCGTCATGCAGGGCTTCGGCATCGGGGGCGCGACGCGCGGACCGTGGGTGCGCCACATGGGACCGACCTGGATCGTCTACCGGTCGAAGACGACGACAGAGAACGATCTGGTCTTCAGCTTGGACCAATGGCAGACGAAGCTGCCTGGCAGGGCCAAGGTGGAGTTTCAGCTCGTGGATCGGACGGTGGCCGCACCCTCGACCGTGGATCGGGTGGGCAACGCGCTGATGGAGATTCCGCGCACGTTCCAGCAGCGCTACCAGGCGGTGACGATCCCCGATCCGATCTTCGGCAATCGCTTTGCCCTCTATTCGCCGGCGCCGGAGCAGGCGCTGGCGCTCTTCGGGGGCGACGCGGAGCTGCGCGCCGCCCTCTTGAACCTGCCCGGCGTGCACATCCTGGTCGAGGGCGAGGACGTCGTGTGGAAGGACGATCGAGGCAAGCTGCGCGCGCAGTTCGTGGGCAACGCCGTGCACCCGTCACGGCTCTTGGAGCTCGAGCCGCCGATGCACGACGCCGTTGCCTGGGTGGTCGCGCGGATCGCGCAGCGCTGCGCTTGATCAGCAGCGCTCTCGCCCGATCAGAGGGTCTGGAGCAGCTCGTCGAGCGCGTCGTAGCTCTCACCCGCGCCGACAGCCATGCCGGTGCCGAGGACCATGTCGCGGATCTCCTGGGTCTCGAAGCGCATGATGGCGACGAGCGTCGTCTTGCCGCTGTGCTCGGTGAGGGTGTTGATGACGAGCGCTGCGCCGGGCTGGTCGTTGAAGACCTCTGTGTGGACGACGCGCTCTTCGCTGACCTCTTTGTAGGTGCCGGTGAAGGTGAAGCTGCCGCCGTCCGGGGTTCCGAAGACATTCTTGTAGGTGCCGCCTACGCGCACGTCCATTTCGACGCTGATGACCCTGGCGCGCTCGCAGGTGCCGCCGAGCCATTTCTTGACGAGCTCTGGCTCGCTCATGGCGCGATAGACGAGCTTGCGAGGCGCATTGAAGACGCGCGTCATCTTGATTTCGAGGGGATTGGAGGTGTCGACTTCGAGCTTGTGGGCCATGACGATCATTTCCTTTGCTTGGGCTTCTTGGGCTGCTTCTTCTTCTCTTGCTGCTTCAGCTCCTCGAGCACGTCGTCGAGGGCGTTGAAGCTCGCCTCCCAGAACTCACGGAAGGCGCCGATCCACACGCCGGCGTCGCGCAGCGGCGCCGCCTCCAAATGGCAGGGGCGCTTCTGCGCGTCCCGCCCGCGGGAGACGAGGCCGGCTCGCTCCAGGACCTTGAGGTGCTTGGAGATCGCCGGCTGGCTCATCGCGAACGGCTCTGCGAGCTCCATCACCGAGGCATCGCCGGAGGCGAGACGAGCGAGGATGGCGCGCCTTGTGGGATCGGCGAGCGCCGCGAACGTGGCGTCGAGCTGAGTCATACAGAACCCTTCGGTTATATAGCCTACTGTTTATGCACGGGACCGCGATCCGTCAAGGCGGTTTCTGACGAACGCGCTCAGAGGCGCGGGATCGAGGCGAATCCGCGCTGATCGTGCGCGGGAACGAGCGTCATCTCGGGGAAGCGTCGGGAGATCGCTGCGACGCCGAGGATGAGCTCGCGCACGGCTTCGGGGTCGCTGTCGGCGAGGGAGCGCTGGATAGCGGGCCTTTCCTGGCGCTCGGTGATGCCCTCACGCTGCCAGACGAGATCGCCGAGGAATGCGTACCGTGCGCCGCCGGGAAGCGCGACGAAGACGATGACCGAACCGGGTGTGTGACCCGCGGCAGGGACGATGACGATGCTGCCATCTCCGTAGAGGTCGTGGCTCTTGGAGAAACCGAGGTAGGGCGCGCCGTCGAAGGCGTACGTCTCGTACCGAACGCCGGTGAAGCTGCGGGCGATCGAGGTGATCCATCCGCCCTGGTCGATGAACGTGCGCTCGTCCTCGGTGACGAGCACCGGCACGTCGGGAAACTCCGGGATGCCGCTCGCGTGGTCCCAGTGCGCGTGGGTGAGGAGGAGGCCACGGAGCTTGGTGATGTCGTAACCGGCGACATCGAGCTGCTCGCGCGCCGACTGGCTGCGGGTGAAGCTCGTCATGGCGCGAAACCAGAAGGGCATGAGCGGGATCTGGCTGTCGATCGCCGATCCGAGGCCTGTATCGATCAGGACGTCGCCCTTGGGGTGCTTGATCAGAACCGCGGTCATCGAGAAGTCGCGCTTGTCGGAGAAGGAGCCGCCTCGATACGCGAAGGCGGCGCTGCGATGGGTGACGCCTGTGGGAAGCTGGAACAGCGCCATGCCTACGGGCGGTGAGGCCGCGGGCAGCTCGCCCTCGAACGCAGGCGGCTCGGGCACCGGACAGGCGGTGAATGTGCTGGCGAGCGCCATGCCGGCGAGGCCGAGCGGCATCGCGAGGACGAGGAGCCGCTTGGTCCAGCGCTTCATCTCGAAGGCCTCAAGCGCGCGCGTCGGCCGTGTGGTGCCTGACGGCTCCTAGGAGGCCGCGCAGATCGAAAGGCTTGGCGACGACGCCGTCGGCGCCGACCTCTTGGGCCCAGGCGCGCGCGTGCTCGGCGGCGGTGACGACGATGATTTTGACGTCATGCCCGTAGCGTTCGCGCAGCGCTCGGGCGGTCGCCCAGCCGTCCATCACCGGCATGAGCATGTCGAGGAGGACGAGCTTGGGCTGGTGCTCCTCGGCCGCGTCGAGCGCCTCTCTTCCGTTGGACGCAGAGCGTGCCGGGAAGCCAGCCTGCTCGAGCACGGTGACGATCAGCTCGAGGAGATCGGGATCGTCATCGACGACCAGGATCTCCGAGTCGCTGTTGGTCGTCATGCCGCCACCGGCAATCGGATCCACTCGGTGACGCTCGACCCTTCGGTCGACTTGCCGATGGTGCCGCCGTGGGCTTCGAGGATGGCGTTGGCTGCAAAGCGGCTGGCACCCATGTCGTCGTACTCAGGATAGGCCTCGAGCGCCTCGCCCGGCAGCGCTGCTTCATAGCGGACGTCGATTTCGGCGTTCGAGTTCCACTCTTTGAGAAGCACAGTGATTCCGGTCCCGGCCTCGGCGGAGCGAGTGGCGCACTCGATGAGGCCGCGGAGCGCGGTCATGAGGCGCTCGGGATCTGCATACACGCGCGGCGATTCGACCAGATCCGCGGCGATGGGATGGCGCGGAGAGAACCGTGAGGCTTCGGCCACTGCATGCTCCACGAGGGGAGCGAGCGCGACCTCTTGGGTGTGCAGCGAGAGCGTGCCGGACCGAGCCCGGGCGACGATCAAGAGGTTGTCGATGAGGTGGGCGATGCGATTGCACTGGCGATCGATGGCCGCCGTCGCGCGAGGCGCGTGGCCGTCGCCGGTCGCCGCGAGGAGCTCGGCGTTGCCCTTGATGATCGCGAGCGGGGTCTTGAGAGCGTGCGCGGCAGCAGCAAAGAACCGATCGCGCAGGCGCTCGAACCTCGCCTCCATCGAGACGTCGTGAAAGACGCTGACGACGAGGTTTGCTTCCGCTTCACAGTGGTCGTGAACGCCCGCGGCCGTGACGACGACGTCGAGCTGCGGGGCGCCCGGGGGAACCAGGGTCGCGTGGTAGACGATCGGGTTTCGCTCGATGAATGCGCGCTGCGATGCGTAGTCATCCGGCGCGACGATGCGGCCGTCGGGGTACGAGACGCGAAAGTGCCGCGCGAACTCGGGGGCGCCCATGCCCACGAGCTCGGACGCGGGCGTGCGGAGGTACCGGACTGCGGCGGGGTTGGCGTATGCGATCCGGCGATCGGGCCCCAGGATGAGGACGCCGTCCGCGATGCTCTCGAGGACGGCCTGCTTCGTCGCGTATGCGCGGAACTTGTAGTTGATGGCCTGGTGGACGACGAAATAGAGGAGGACGGCGCTGCCGAACACGAAGATCCAGCCCTTCGCCGTCTCCACGCGGGCGATGAGCACGGCGTCCCGGGTCAGCTCGTACAGCAAGATGTCCGAGAAGATGACCCAGCTGATCCCGACCGCGAGGAAGAGGCCCGCAACTTTCGCGGCGACCCGCCCCGATGCGCCGGGTTTCCAGGATGCAAACCGCTCCACCGATCAGGGGTGTTGCACGGCGGGTGCCGCTCTGGATGAGCGTGGCAGTCTGGCACCTTCAAGGGCGCGTCAGGCGGGGCGAGCCCGGGCGTCCCTCGACCTTCCTTCCGAGGTCGTCATGAGAGTCTTCCCCTTCACTGCTCGTGTGTCGCGCTTCGATGCGCAGGCGCGCTCGTGCGTGCGGGATCGCCTCGACCTCGCCGAGCTCGGGCGGGTCGCCGCGTCGATGTGAGCCGCGCCGCCGGCGATGGCCGGCGCGCGCGAGGCACCCTCGGGATTCGGGCCCGAGGAGGTCTCGACGCGGATGGCGGCGGCGCGGCGACCCTTCGCCCTCGAGTCCCGAGAAGGCTCGGATCATCATGAAGTCACGTCTGTCCATCGACAGGCAACGCACCGTCGGCATCGTCGCTCACGTCGACGCCGGCAAGACAACGCTCACCGAACGCATCCTTCACGCAACCGGCAGAGTGCACGTCCCCGGCTCGGTCGACGGCGGCTCCACCATCACCGATCACGATCCTCGCGAGCGAGCTCGCGGCATCACGATCGGAGCGGCGGCCGTCACCGTCGAGCACCAGGGTCACGCGCTCTCGCTCGTCGATACGCCCGGGCACGTCGACTTCGGTATCGAGGTCGAGCGAAGCCTTCGGGTGCTCGACGGCGCGGTCGTCGTCCTCGACGCGGTCGCCGGCGTCGAGCCGCAGACCGAAGCGGTTTGGGCGCGCGCGGACAGGCTCGAGATCCCTCGGCTCGTCTTCGTGAACAAGCTCGACCGAGCGGGCGCCGACTTCGACGCCTCCGTCAGGTCCGTCGAAGAGGTGCTCGGTGCGCGTGCGCTTCCCATCGTCGTTCCGGCTCCGCTCGGCGGCTCGCTCTTCGACCTCGTGCACATGCGCGAAGTCGAGGCGGGCGAGCGCTCGACGGATCGGACGCGTCCGCTCGACGGAGACGCCGAGCGGTACGCGCGCGCGCGCCGCGATCGGCTGATCGAAGCGCTCGCTTCGAACGACGACGAGCTCCTCGCCGCCTTCGTGGCGACGGGATCGGTGCAAGCTCCCGTTCTCATCGCAGCGCTTCGGCGGGCGACGATCGCTCGCGCGGTCGTGCCGGTCGCCTGCGGCGCTGCGAAGGTCGGCCTCGGCGTCAGCACGCTGCTCGACGCGGTCGTCGATCTGCTCCCCTCGCCTCGGGATCGCGGCTCCGTCCGCTCCGAGGCGGGCGAGACGTTTGCTCCGGATGCAGCCGGGCCGCTCGTGGCGTTCTGTTTCAAGGGCGTTCACGACGGCTACGGCCAGCGCACGTTCGTCCGTGTCTACTCCGGCACGCTTCGAAAGGGCGCGAGCGTCTTCGCGGCGCGCGCGGACCGTTCGTTGCGGATCGGCAGGCTCGCGCGTCTCTTCGGCGATCGCGTCGAAGATCTCGAAGCCGTAGGCCCGGGCGAAATCGCTGCGGTCCTCGGCGTCCCGCTCGCGACGGGCGAGACGCTGTCGGATGCGGAGCATCGGGCATCTCTCGAGGCGCTCGCGGTCCCGGCGCCGGTCGTCCACGTGGCGATCGAGCCCAAGACCTCGGACGCTCGGTCTCGTCTGGGTGAAGCGCTGCGGAAGGTCCTCTCGGACGATCCGTCGCTGGCTTCCTCGGGCGATCCGGAGACGGGCGAGACGCTCCTCTCGGGGCTCGGTGAGCTCCACCTGGAGGTAACGCTCGACAAGCTGCGGGATGCGTACGGTGTAGAGGTCCGCGCGTCGGCTCCGCGCGTCGCATACCGCGAAACGGTGACTCGAGCTGCAGAGAGCGAGGTGAAGCACATCAAACGAACCGGCGGACCCGGTCAGTACGCGCACGTTCGGATGCGGGTCGAGCCCGCGCCGCGCGGCGCAGGGATCTCCTTCGAGGATCGATCCGAGGGCGGCGTCGTCCCGCGCATCTTCGTTCCCGCCGTCGAGGCGGGAGCGCGCGAGGCGGCCGCGCTCGGCGTCGTCGCGGGTCATCCGATGACCGACGTCCACGTCGTCCTGCTCGGCGGGTCGTTCCATTCGCACGACTCGAACGAGCTGGCGTTCGCGCTCGCAGCTCGTCGCGGCTTCACCGAAGCTGCGCGTGCCGCGGGCCCGGTGCTGCTCGAGCCCATCATGAAGGTCGAGGTCGCCGTCCCCGAATCCGGTATCGGAGACGTGCTCGGCGATCTCGGCGCACGGCGGGCAAAGGTGGACGACCTGGGCGCGCGCGGCGTCACGCGGACGGTGTCCGCACGCGTCCCGCTGGCCGAGCTCATCGGCTACGTGACGTCGCTGCGGTCACGGACGCAGGGCCGCGGCAGCGCTTCGATGATGCTCGAGGGCTACGAGATCGTTCCCGAAGGCATCGCGATGCACGCTGGCCGGTCCAAGCAGTAACTGAGCGCCGGGCGGCTTCGGCCGCCCGGCTCTTTCTTCCTCTGCGTCAAAACGACATGTGCACGCTCCCTCCGGTCGGTCCTGCCTGAACGCTGAAACGCTGCGGAGGCGGCGCTTCAGGCCGATCCTCGGGCGTGGCGCCGACGACGATCATCGGGATGCCGGCGACGAGAAAGACAGCGCCGCTGACCATGGCTGCACCGCCGCCGACCTGCTGGATGAAGCCTGTCTTGCAGCTTTCGATCTGCGCCATCGTCGGGATCTGAGAGAGCGAGATGTTGTCGCAGGCGCCTTCGCCCTGGCTGAAGAAGTAGCCGCCGGCAGCGAGCCCGCCGATGCCGATGCCGCTGAAGAGGAGGCCGGCGGCGAAGACGCCGGGGCTCTCCATTCCGCCCGAGTCTTCTTGGGCGAGCGCGGGACGCGGTGAAACGAGAGAGAAGAGGAGCGCGCCGCCGGCGATTCCGGCGTGAACGACGCTCCTGCGGAGAGGGCGGTGATGCATGCAGTAACCGGTGCAGGGCCACGCGGACTGGTTCAGGCACAAGCGCGCGCTTCACAATCGCACACACACCCGCCGCACCCCTCGTCCGGCGCGTATGATGATCCGCAATGATTCGCTCGTTCTTCCTCTGCGCAGCATTCGGCGCGACGGCGCTCGCGTGTGGCGACGACGCAACGACGGGCGGCGGTGAGGGCGCATCGTCGCAAACGACGACAGGACAAGGAGCGGGATCCCGAGCACGGGCGCCACAGCGCCGAGGTCTGCGAGCAACACGGGCACATCGACCTCTCAGGCGGCATCACCCGGCGTGGGCGGAGCCGGAAAGCACCGCCGCCCTCTGGACGCCGTAGGAATGGCAGCAGCGGACGACGACGATGCCGTGCTCGACGTCCGCGTGAAATGGGCGGTGTTCGGCGACTTCCGCGCCTGCCTTCCCGTGGGGGTGATGCTCCTGATCTCGCCAGTGTGGATCTTGCTCCTGCCGAAGGCGACCTTGGCCTGGTACTGGCTCGTCCCCTCCCTCACCCCCGTCGTCCTTTTCGCGCTCTATCTGCTCGGACACATCCTGCCGATGCGGATGCGCATCGGCAACGACGGCTTGACGCTGAGGTGGCTCTTCGGCTGGTCGCGCTTCATCCCCTTCCGAGAGATCAGAGAGCACCGGGCCATGACGAGGGACCGGAAGAGCCTCTTCGGATTTCGCGAGCCGATGAGCACCGACGTCATCGACCTCATCGAGCTCTTCGTAGGAAAGAAGGAGAGGCTCCGGCTTCTGTGCTCGACCTCCGGGCGGCCGCCGATCCGCGCGCGCATCGAGCGCGGCGTCGCCCAGGCGCGCGCCGAGAATGATCGCGTCCTCGAGGAGCGGCTCTCGCGACGGGGACGCCCCGTCGGCGAGTGGCTCGGCACCGCCCTGCGCGACGCTTCCGGCGACCACTATCGCGCCGGGGCCGTCGGGAGAGACCAGCTCCTTCAAACAGCCACGCTGCCGACGGCGGCACCGACCGCGCGCGTGGCGGCAGCCGCAGCCCTCCGCAACCTGAGCCTCGATGACGAAGAGCGCGTCAGGATCCGCGTCGCAGCAGCGTCGTCGCTTGCGCCCGGCGTGCGTGAAGCGCTCGAGGCAGCGGCAGAGGCCGAGGCCGCGGAGGCAGAGGTCACGAGCCTCGCGGCGCGGGTGCGTGAGTCATGATCGAGATCGACGGCAGCGATGGCGAAGGCGGCGGGCAGATCATCCGATCTGCGCTCGCGCTGTCGATCATTACGACAAAGCCGTTCCGCGCCGTACGGGTGCGCGCTGGCCGAGCCAAGCCGGGCCTGCGCAAGCAGCACCTCTCGGCGCTGCGGGCAGCGGCGACGATCTCGAGCGCCCACGTGACCGGAGACCGCGAGGGCTCGACCGAGATCACCTTCGAGCCGCGCGGGCTTCACGCCGGCGACTGGCGGTTCGACATCGGCAGCGCCGGGAGCACGACGCTCCTCGTTCAAGCGCTGCTGCCCGCCCTGTTGCACGCAGACGGGCCGAGCACGCTCACCGTCATCGGCGGGACGCACAACCCGATGGCGCCGCCCTTCGACTTTCTGGATGCAGCGTTCGCGCCGCTGGTGCGTGCGATCGGCCACGACGTGCGGCTCGAGCTCGTGCGGCCCGGCTTTTATCCCAATGGCGGGGGCGAGCTCCGAGCGAGCATCGCGCCCGCCAAGGACGCGCGTCCGCTGTCGCTCGAAACGCGCGGCCGCGTTCGCGACATGCGCGCCGTCGCCCAAGTTGCGCGCCTTCCTCTCTCTATCGCAGAGCGCGAGCTGGCGGTGCTCGGAAAGAAGCTCGGGATCTCGCCCCCGCACCTCTCCGCGCAAGAGCTGGACCCGCGCACCGGCCCCGGCAATAGCGTCGCCGTCCGGATCGAATGCGACAACGTGAGCGAGGTCTTCTCGGCCATCGGCGAGCGGGGCGTTCGGGCCGAAGCCGTCGCAGAGAACGCCGCGAAAGAGGCGCGCCGCTATCTCGATGCCGATGTGCCGGTGGGCGAGCACCTCGCCGATCAGCTGCTCTTGCCGCTCGCGCTCGGCGCCGGCGGCAGCTACCGGACGACCGCGCTCAGCGAGCACACGCGCACGCAGATCCGGACGATGCAGAAGTTCATCGATGTGGCGATCGACGTGAAAGAGGAGCGACGCGGCGTCTGGCACGTCGCGGTCGGACGCTGGAGTGGCGCCTAACTCTCTGCGCCGATTCGTGAAGAGAGGAACGGCTCCCACAGGTTGCCGAAGAAGAAGGCGCCGAAACGCCCGAGCGCCGTCATGCCCGCCTCCCAGCTCGGGGCGTGATGCGCTCGGAAGCTCGCGACCTGCCGGAGCAAGTCGGCGCCGCCGATCCTCATGACGCCTTGCGCTTCGATGGCGCCGGTCGGATCCCAGCCGCGCCGCACCGTCACGAACAGCGTGGTCGCGTCGCCGTACGAGTCGTAGCCGGGGTCGTCGAACATGCTTTTCTCACCTTCGAGGCGGAAGCGCGCCCCGCTCGCGTCGGTGAAGTGAAGCGCATACAGCGTCTTCTTGCTGTGGGCGTGCTCGCTGTCGACCATCAGGTTGAACGTCGCAGCCTCGACGAGCCGCCTCGCGCCCCAGGGTCCGTCGACGTAGCCCTCGGCGCCCGCCTCGTGATGCGGATCGGCGAGGAACCGCTCGAGGTCGCCGATCGTGATCGTGAAGGTCTGCACGCCCGAGGTATCGTCGCCGCCGCTGGCGGTACCGCCGCTATCGCGGAGCACCACCGAGAACGTGGCCGAGCCAAAGGTGCCCGGACGCACCGTGAATTGCAGGTTCCCGGTCGCGGGATCGACGAGCGCGAGCGACGTGACGAGCCTTCGGTCGAGAAGATCGTGAAGGCGGCCAAGACGGTCTGCTACCGCTAAGACCGGCGCGGCCCTCACCCTCGACGGGCGGGGGCCGCATCGTCTTGGCCAACGAATTCATCCCGCGTCAAAGCGGGGTATCGGGGCGCGAGCGTCCCGAACGATTGAGGAAAAAGCTCAATGTCGATCGACATCCTGATGCCCGCCCTGTCGCCCACCATGGAGGAGGGAACCCTCGCCAAGTGGCACGTCAAGGTCGGTGACACC
>JBGTSH010000320.1:0-11962 GCA_041940405.1 Polyangiaceae bacterium | reverse complement strand
CTGCTCTCCCCGAGTCGTGCCTGTGCCCGTGCCCGTGCCCGTGCCCGATTGCTTTGGGAGACTTCCCAGGTATGAAGACGCCCTAAAGCGGCCGCGCTTGCGGACACGGCACCGTGCGCGGCTCCGGATCCGCGCTCGTGCATTTGAGGAAGCACTCGCCGATGCCCGCCGAGATGCACGGCGCGTTGCTCGCTTCCTTGTTGCAGTTCGGATAGCCGCCCGGCGGCGGCGTGTCGCACGACGGTCCGGTCGAAGCGGGCGACGCCGACGCCGACGCGACCGGCGCGCTCGACGCCGGATCGGCAGCAGCGCTCGCGGCTGTCGGCTTGGCCTTCGACTTCTCCGGAGGCGGCAGCGGCTCGCCCGCAAAGTAGCCCTCGTCTCCGACCGTCTGACCGCCGCACGACGCGAGCCCGACTGAAAAGAAGCACGCCGAAGCGACAAAGGAGAGGAGCCGCGCCGTCATGGGCGAAGGCTACTTCGTTTCGGCGCCGGCGCGCTCCCCGATGAAGTCGGGAAAAGCGCGGCCGACAGCCTCGGCGACGCGCCCATCGTAGGTGTGTCCGATCGCGCCGGCGTCGACGACCCGCGTCTCGAGGCCGAGCGCCTCGAGACGGTCCGCGCGCTTCTTCGCTGTCTTCGCGCAGCCCGCCTGAGCGCACGCGAACATCACGCGCTTGCCGCCGCCCTTGGCGAACGCTCGCGCCGCGTCCTCGCCGAATCGGTCGACGCCACCTTCGATCAGAACGAGCTCGGGAAAATCGGCAGGCCGCCTCGCCGCGATCGCGACGCCCATGATCGCGCCGAGCGAGAAGCCGGTCCAAACGTAGGGAGCACCCTCGACCCAGCGCGCGTACTTCGAGGCGGCGAGCGCGGCGAGCGCGGCGTCGACCTCGCGCTCGAGCTCTTGGTTGGTCTTGTACGTGAAGCGCACGTCGTCGGCGGACGGCGAGTCAGGTCGTGCGATCCCGCGCGGGCAGAGCACGAAGTAGCGCCCTTTTGTGATGCCGGCCCACACCTCGCATTGCCATTCCGGTCGATCGTAGTTTCCGTGCGTCGCGAGTACGACGCGCCGCTTGTCACGCGCGCCGACGGGGACCGCGACGACCGCGGGCTCGAAGCCCGGGACGTCGAGCGCCACCAAGCGATCACCTTCAATCGCAGGTGCGTCCGGTTTCGCGGCAGCTGCCGATTCCCTCGGAGCGGCGCTCGACCCTCGCGTCGAAGCTTGCGTCGAAGCCACATCCGAGTTTTCCGCCCGCCGAGGATCCGGCTCGCGAGCGCCCGACGATGCGCTCTCCTGACAGCCCGCACAACCGAGCAGCATCGCGGCCAGAGCGGCGTAGCCGAATGCCACACGGCGACGTGACCGGGGAAATTTACCCCATCGCGCCGCGCCGGCTGCTGCGCCATGAGTCTTCATCGGGGGGGCTCGATGGAGCTTACGGTGGAAAGCGCCGACCAGCATGCAAAGGAACGGCGCGCGCAGCGAACGCGCGACGCGCTCATCGAGCTCATCGAGGCGCTCTCGGCGGCGCACGATGTCAGCGAGGTTGCGCGAGTCGTTCTGACGATCGGCAAGAGCCTCGCCGATGCGGACACCGGAACCGTGTGCCTCGTCTCGCGTGATCATCGCTTCTTGGAGATCGTGAGCCACGTAGGTTTCCACGATCCGGGCCAATTGGCTCCTCATATGAAGACGGCCCTTACCGACGACGCGCCGGTCACCGTCGCTACACGGACAGGACAACCGTTCTTCTTCGAGTCGCTGGCCGAGCTCTCGTTGCGGTTCCCGCGCCTTTCGGGGCCGGCACGAGCTCGTGGCCGCCAGGCGGACGCCATCCTGCCGCTCATGGTCCGAGAAAGGCGCATCGGCGCGATCACCTTCGGCTTCATCGCGGCCCAGCGCTTCGACGAAGAGATGCGAGCGACGCTCCTCACGTTGGCGCGCCACTGCGCGCTCGCGACCGAGCGCGCGCTCCTGCTCGAAGACGTCCAAGCGCGTGAGAAGCGCACGCGCGCGCTCATCGACGTCTCCACTGCGCTGTCACGTTGCGTGGCCGAGGGCGCCGACGAGCCTCGCATCGCCGAGGTCCTGGCGACGTGCACGCACGCGTCGCTCGGATGGATGTGCACCCTCGAGGTGCCCTCGCTCGGCTCGGCGGAGCTTCCTCGGATAATACCGATGCCGCCCGACTCGGGTGGCGGTCGCCGCAAGACCGTCACCGTGCGCGAAGGCGAGCGCGAGCTCGGCCGCCTGACGGTCGACCTCGGACCCGGCGAGAGGGTCTGGGAAGAGGACGCGCGACTGATCGATCAGATCGCCGAGCGCAGCGCCCTGGCGCTCGCGGTGTGTGCCCACGCGCGCGCGCTTCGTCACGCTCAAGACGATGCGATCCGCGCGAGCCGTGCGAAGGACGAGTTCCTCGCCCTGCTCGGTCACGAGCTCCGCAATCCTCTTGCACCGATCACGACGGCGCTCGATCTTCTCGATGCCCGCGGAAAAAAGGGCGACGCGCCGGAAAGGTCGATCCTTCGCAGGCAGGTCCGGCATTTGACCCGGATGGTGGACGATCTTCTCGACATCTCGCGGATCGTAAAGGGGAAGATCGAGGTGGATCCGACGCCGGGCGAGCTACGCACGGTTCTCCTTCGCGCCGTCGAGATGGCCATGCCGCTGTTGCACGAGCGCAAGCAGGGCCTCGACGTGCACGCGCCCGCCGGCCTCCGCGTCCTCGTCGACGAGGATCGGCTCGCGCAGGCGTTCTCGAACCTCCTGATCAACGCCGCTCGCTACACCGATCCGGGCGGGCGCATCACCATCGAGGCCTTCCGCGAGGATGCGTACGTCGTGACCTCGGTTCGGGACACCGGCATCGGCATGGATGCCGAGCTGCTCGGAAGGATCTTCGAGCCCTTCGAGCAGGGGCCACGCTCGACGACCTTCGCCGGCCTGGGTCTCGGGCTCGCGATCGTCCGCAGCCTGGTCGAGCTCCACGGCGGCTCGGTGACCGCCACGAGCGAAGGACCGGGGCGCGGCAGCGAATTCCGCCTCACCTTGCCGCTGCTCGAGGACGAGGATCAGCGCCTCGCAACGACCGACGAGCACCCTGTCGGCGCGGGTCTCCGGGTCTTGGCCGTAGACGACAACGAAGACGCGGTGACCTTGATCGCTCGCGTGCTGCGATCGGCCGGTCACACCGTGGTCGCCACCTCGAGCGGCGCCGCTGCGGTCGAGCTCGCACCGCGGATGTCACCCGACGTCGTCCTCTTGGACCTGGCGATGCCGGGTCTCGACGGATATGAAGTCGCTGCCCTCCTGCGCGAGGACCCGACGACGCGGGGAGCCGCGCTCGTCGCGCTCACCGGGTACGGGCAAGAGCGCGATCGAGAGCGCACCAAAGCAGCCGGCTTCTGCGCTCACCTCGTGAAGCCGGTCACCACCGAGCGGCTCCTGGTCCTGCTCTCCGAGATCGAGCGCGACCGAAGGACGAGCTCGCGCCCGCCCGAGGAGCTGCGCTCTCGCTCCTGATCGTCAGGTCGCGCCCCAGACGAAGTGCTCGAGGCCGCGGACGGCGCCGACCGTCCGTGCGTCGTCCTTCCAGACGAAGAGCGTCACGCGGCGGTCCTGCGAGACGACGATCGCGATAGCACCCGAGTGCTCGTGTACGAACCTCGCCGCCGACTGGTGGCGCATCCCGCCGAGGTCGGCGACGTGGAGCCCTTCACCGACCGGCCCGGTCAGCGCGTTCCAGACCGACACGGTGAAGTCGGCCGCTTCGAGGTGGAGCTTCGCGCCGAAGCCGAGCACCGACAGCTGGTCATCCAAGACCAGCGCGCCGTCGACGGCGCTGAGCTCTCCGATCGCGTCGAGTGTCGACTGAACGACGCGGGCGTGGCTCATGGCAGCCTCTAGCCTGAGGCGCATGATCTGGGGATCCCGATCGTGGAGCGATCGAATGCGCGCCGCCGCCATGCGGTAGGTCTTCTCGGCCTCTTCACGCGCGGCGTCCGCGGCGGCGATCCGTTCGCGGAGCGCGGCCTTGCCTTGCTCGTCGAAGCGGAAGCGAAAGCCGACGTTGGCTTGCCAGGAGTGATCGGGCGCCGGAACGATCACCAGCGTGCCACCGCGCCCGTGGCGAAGCATCGACGCGACGATGCGCAAGAGCCGCTCGGCCAGGACGCGGCGGTCCGCGTAGGGCCGATCCGTCTTGATGCTGCGCGCGACGACCTCGGTCCACGACGTCTCGCTCGCGCTCTTGGGGACGGTGATGATCCCCTCTTGCAACACGGCGAGGAGCTCGGTGTCGACGGTGGCCACGAGCGCGCCGGTTCCGACGATTCGAAGCTGCATCGCGTAGACGGGCGCCCACATGAGGATGCCCCAGATCTCGAGCCCCTGCGGCCCGAGGTGCACGGCCAGCGACGTCGTGTCGGCCGCCGTGAGCAGCGCGACGAGCGTCTTGACGGTAAGTGGCTCGGGACGCGCAAGACGAAACGCGAGCGGAGCCTGGTCGGGGGAGCAGAGACAGAGCGCTCCGCGGACCGGCCGAGACTCCTCGGAGCACAGGCTCGTCCAGAAGCAGAGGTTCGCGAGCTCGGTCAGTTGGTCGGCATCTTCCGCGAGCCCGTCTGCGCTGCTCCGCTCGATGAGACCTCGCTCGGCCAATGTGCGCCTGGCTCGACCACCGGACACCAACGCTTCGACGAAGGTCGAGCTCGGCTGGAAGGGTCCGGCGGCGCCGGTGGCGAACCGTCCTGGTCCTCGGAGGACCGCTCGGCGCGAGCTGGGAGGAGGGAACGTCGGGCGGGCGGCCGCTTTCACGTCCCCGTCCTCCGGGGCGCGTCGATCCGCCCCACCGGGGCGCCACGCCGTCGCAGCGCCGCGACGCACGCAGTGATACCGAGCTCTGTCACTTGGGTTCGAATTCGAGCAACCCGCGAGCCAGCGGCACAGGTCACGAGCTCCGAGACGACGGCTCGAAGCGGCAGCTCAGCTGCGAAGGATCGAGACCAGGCTCTTCACCACGCGGCCGGCGGCGCGGGCCTTGTCGCCCACGCCCCTTGCATAGAGCATCGAGATGACCCCGCGGGTCAGGTCGAAGGTGGCGGGTCGGATCGGATAGACCGAAACGCCCCCGCCGAGCCGTACGCGATCGGAGACCATCGCCTTCTCGAGGCAGCACGCCCTCAGGCCTTCTTTTCCGTTGATGCGGCCGAACCCCGAGACCCCGACGCCCCCGAACGGAAGCGCCTGGATCATGTAGGCGAGCCCATAGTCGTTCACCACGGTCATGCCGGCTCGGATCCGACGCGCGACCCGCTCGCCTCGCGCGACGTCCTTGGTGAAGACGCTCGCGCCCAGACCGTAGGCGGTGTCATTGGCGAGGCGCACGGCCTCTTCCTCGGTCCGCACCTTCATGATCACCATGACGGGACCGAACTGTTCCTCTTTGGCGATCCGCATCGTGTGGTCGACGTCGACCAGGATGGTCGGCTCGAAGAACTGACCGCCCAGATCCGTGCGGCGCTTGCCGCCCACGAGCGCGCGAGCGCCCTTCGAGGTCGCATCCGCGACGAGCTCGGCGATGATGTCGAGCTGACGCGGCATCGTCATCGCGCCGACGTCGACGACCCCCGCGAGGGGCGGGCCCTGGCGGAGCGCCTGCGCTTGGGCGGTCACGCGCCGCACGAACTCGTCGTAGACCGACTCCATCACGTAGATGCGCTCGACCCCGACACACATCTGACCGCACGCCGTGAAGACGCCGAGCATCGCCTGGCTCGTCGCGTGGTCGAGGTCGGCATCCTCCAAGACGAGCATCGGATCCTTGCCGCCGAGCTCGAGGACGACAGGAACGAGCCCCTCGGAGGCCGTCGCCATGACCTTTTTGCCGTTCGCGGGCGAGCCGGTGAAGAAGATCTTGTCGACGCCGGAGCGAACCAGGGCGGCGCCGGTCTCGCCATAACCGGTGACGATCTGGACGAGGTCGGGGTCATGCCCGCGCGCGGCGAGCACGTTGCGGACGATGTCGCAGAGCGGCTGCGCGGACCACGACGTGTGCTCGCTCACTTTGGCGACCACGGCGTTGCCTGCAAAAAGGGCCGGAACGGTGGGGCAAAAGAGGTTGTGGAACGGAAAGTTCCACGGACAGAGGACGCCAACGACGCCGAGCGGCTGGTACTCGACCCAAGCCTTCTTGTGCATCAAGAAGCCGCTGGCTCGCGGCTCCGGCGCCAGATCCTTTTCGCCGTTCGAGAGGACGTAGCGGATCTTCTCGCAGACCGGGAACACCTCACCCAGCGCAGCGTCGACCATCGTCTTGCCGCTGTCGCGAACGCACAATCTGCAAATCTCTTCCTGGTGGGCGACGATATGATCGAGCACGTCGCGAAGCACCGCGCGCCGCTCCGCGAACGACGTCTTGGCCCAGCCCCGCTGCGCCGCGCGCCCGCGTAGGACGACGGCTTCGACCTCGGCGAGGCTCATTGCCGGCACCGACCCCAGGGGCTCCAGCGTCGCCGGATCGTGGCAGGGGAGGTCATGGCCAGCCAAAGCG
This sequence comes from Polyangiaceae bacterium, assembly GCA_041940405.1. Lineage (GTDB taxonomy): Bacteria > Myxococcota_A > Polyangia > Polyangiales > Polyangiaceae > Xiheicaenibacterium. The sequence continues at coordinate 5,402 of JBGTSH010000320.1, read as the reverse complement.
TCTGCGCCGCGCGCTGCCTGGGTCGAGTCGAAGGCGGGCTGTTGCATCGGGACTGTCTAGTCCGGGACGCACGGCCTGTCACCGGCCGAGAGCCATTGCGGCGGGGCTCGCGCGAGGCGAAAAGCCGAGGGTGCGAAGGCTGGAGGACATCCCGTCGACGGGGGGCGTGAAGGAGCAGCTTCGTTTGATGCGCGACGACCGCCTCGGCGGTCTCCTCCGCTTCAACGAGACGACTGGAGACATCGGCAGGTTCGCGTTCGTGTTCGGCAGCGTCGTGCTGGTCAACACGCCCGAGCTCGTCCACGACGTCCTCGTCACCAAAGCGAAGTCCTTCGAAAAGTCTCCGATCTTGCGCGGCTCGCTGCATCCGTTGGCGGGCCAGGGCCTCTTCACCAGCGAGGGCGACCTCTGGCGGCGCCAGCGCAAGCTGATGGCGCCGATGTTCCAGCACGGCGCGCTCCGCCATTTTGCCGAAGACATGACGTCGTGTGCCGACCGCGCCGCGCGCACCTGGCGCGACGGTCAGGTCGTCGACATGGCGCGCGAGACGACCCGCATCACGATGGCGATCGCCGGCCGCACCCTCTTCAGCGAGGATCTCTTCGGCGACGCCGACGAGCTGGGCGCCGCGCTCACGACGGCGCTCGACTGGGCCGGCGTGCAGTCGAGCAGCCTGACCTTGATCGTCCAGGCGCGCATCTCGATAGGTCTCGAGCTCGTCGCCGATCGGCTGCCGCCCTCGCTCGGCGCACGTGCCCGCGCGCTCGCCGATCGAGCGATTGTGCCCATCCTCTGGCCCGGCGAGCGAACCCGAACGCTCGAGGCAGCGCTCGACCTCCTGGAGTCGCGGGTGCGCGCCATGATCGCCGACCGGCGCGGGAGCAAGGCTGCGCCGCGGGATCTCTTGACGTTGCTTCTCGAAGCCAAGGATGACGATGACGGCGGCGTCATGACTGACAAACAGGTGAGAGACGAGCTCCTCACGCTGTTCGTCGCCGGCCACGAGACGACCGCGACCGCGCTCGCGTGGGCGCTCATGCTGCTCGCCCAGCACCCGGAGATCTACGCGCGCGTCCGCGCCGAGGTCGACGCCATCGGCCGCGTCCCGACGGTCGACGATCTGCCACGTCTCGGGCTCTGCCTTCGGGTCTTCAAGGAATCACTGCGGCTCTATCCGCCGGTGTACCTCTTCGGTCGCGTCGCCATGGCCGACGTCGAGGTGGGCGACTACGCGCTACCGAAGGGCACTGTCGTCTTGGTGTCCCCGTTCTCGCTCCATCGACGGCCCGAGCTCTGGACCGATCCGGAGAGGTTCGATCCCGATCGATTTGTCCCTCGAGAAGAAGCGCGACGCCACAAGACGGCGTTCATCCCGTTCAGCGCCGGCCCGCGGACATGCATCGGCAACACCTTCGCCTTGATGGAGGGGCCGCTGGTCCTTGCGACGCTCCTCCATCACGCCGACATCTCGCTGTGCGATCCCGAGGGCGCGAAGCCCGAGCCGTCGGCCACCCTCCGTCCGCGGGGCGGCATCCCGATGAAGCTGACGCTCCGGCGCGACCGCTCGAACGGAGTCGCGGCCGGAGCCGTTTGAGCCCCACAGAGAGCGTCAGCTCTTCTTCGAAGCTTTCTTCGCCTTCTTGTCGGCCTTCTTCGCCTTCTTGTCGGCCTTCTCGGGCTTCTCGGCCTTCTCGGGCTTTGCGGCCTTGGCGGCCTTCGCAGGCTTCTTCTCTTTCGGCGCCTTCGCCTTGCTCTGCTTCTTCGATGCCGGCTTCGCCGACTGCCACAAGCCGATGTAGTTGCCCGCCGGATCGGTGAAGCCCGCGATGTAGCCCATGCCCTCGGGCAGCTCGGACTTCGAGAGCGCCGTCTTCCCGCCGGCAGCCTCTGCTTTCGCGAGCTGCGCGTCGATGTCGTCGCACGTCACGTAGATCGAGACGCTCGGACCGCCGGAAGGCGACTGGCCGATTCCGCCCGCGATTCCGTCCTTCTCTTTCTTCACCATCATCGATGCGTCGGGCATCGGCGAGAGCTTCCACGCGAAGACGTCCGTGTAGAACTTGTGAAGCGCCGCAGGGTCTTGTCCCTGAATCTGAAACCAGGTCACCGAATGCGACATCCCAGCCTCCCGAGCTTTCGTGAAGCCGGGCGTCATACCAGACGGATGTGACAATCCAGGCCCTATTTTCTAGGGCACCAGGGGACTGCCGCGGCCACGGCACGTAGGAGTCGTGTCGCCCCGAGGCTCCTTCGGTTCGCCGTTGACGCTGAGAGGCACACGGACGAGGGAAGGCCTCGCCAATTGGGGCGTATGTGGGCATGCCATGCGGACAGTTGCTTGGTTCGTGATTTTCGGCGGATTGTTGGGTGTTGCGGCTTGTGCGAAGGGCGGCACCGATCCGCGGGGTGAGGACGAGGCGCGCTTCAACGAGGGCGACTCCGACGAGACCGACGAGACCGAGGGCGGCAACTGCACAGAGTCTCAGTTCGAGTGCGGGACGGGCGACTGCATCGCCAAGATGTACGCCTGCGACGGCACGGCCCAGTGCTCGGACGAGAGCGACGAGTATCCGAGCAACACCGACTGCCCCGACAACAGCTGCGTCGCGGGCCAATGGGCCTGCGCCGATAGCAGCTGCATCTCTCAAGTAGCGTTCTGCGACGGCTACCTCGACTGCGTCGACGGCAGCGACGAGACCACGGCGAACTGCGGTGCGTGCGGCGGCGGCTACTGGCAATGCGCCGACGGTGGCTGCGTCTACTCGTCGTACGTTTGCGACGGCTACTTGGACTGCACCGACGGCAGCGACGAGTCGGCCTGCTGACCGAGCCGGGCTGCCGATCGATCAGGACTTCGCGACTTCGCGATAGACGAGCACGACGTCGCCGACGCGGATGCGGTCCCCGGCCTCGAGTCGGTGAGGCTTCGCGCCGAGCGGCTTGTCGTTGACCGACGTGACGTTGGTGCTCCCCAAGTCGGCGATCCAAAACTCGCCCTCGAGCGCGAAGACGTCGGCGTGCCGCCGCGAGACGAGCTCGCTGGCGACGACGATGTCGGCCGAGGACGTTCGGCCGATGGTGTTCTGCGGGCCCAGCCGCTTCTCGCTCCCGGCCCGAGGCCCTTCGGCGATGACCAGGTACGCCTCGGGGAAGAGCCCGGCGGTCGCCGAAGCGAACCTCAGCGCCGTCGCCCCCTTCGCCCGTGAGGACGCGCCGATGTCGCCTGCCGAGAGCGACTTGGGTGCGGTGCTCATCTTGAAGCTCGCCAAGACCTCGGCGGCGGGCCTGCGCTCGTAAGCCATCGCCTCGTCGAGCAGCTGCTCGCGGGCTTCGTGGAGCGGCGTACCCTCCTCGCCGGAGCCGGGCGTCGCCTCGATCTCGCGCATGAGGCCGCGAAGGAGGGCCGCAGCGCCCTCGAATTGGCCACGATCCGCGAGCGCCCGAGCTTCGGCGCGCGCGCGGTCGGCGCGGAGCAGCAGCACGGCAATGCAAGCGGCGAGGGCGATGGCCGGCGGGCCCTCGGCGACGTCGATCATGACGGTTTCGTTGTGTTCTTGGAACGACCTTTCGCCCGCGGGCCGAAAGCGAACGGTCACGCCGAGGAGCTTCCCTCTCATGCGGCTCGCGTCGAGGCGCACCCGAAGCTCGATGGCGATCGATCGCTCTGCGTTCGCCGCGAGGTCCGCGATGGGGATGACCAGCCCCTCGGCCGAGTAGGTGGTCTTCGCGGCGCCGAGCACCCCGAGGATCTCGACCCCAGGCTCCGGCGAGACGACGATCTCGACGGCTTCGGCAGCGACGTCGCCTTGGGCGCCGACCGACTGCGCGAGCTCGAGCTGACACACCGCCGGATCCTGGACGAAGCGGTACGCGCTGCCTCCGCCTTCGGCGATCGCGAGGAGAACCTTTTCGTCGTGCCTGATTCCGTAGCCCAACGTGGAGACGACGGCGTCCGGCCGGATCGCGCGAGCGACGGTCGCGAGCTCCTCGGGCGTGGACGCGCCGACGTTCGGCTCGCCGTCGCCGAGCAGGACGATGCCACGACGCTGGCCGTCGGTCCTCGGGGGTAGGATCGAACGCGCGAGCGACAGGCCGGCTTCGATGTTGGTTCGATCGTCCGCGGCGAGCCGCGCAACCCTCGACTTGACGGTGCGCCGGTGGCTCGCGTCGAGCGGTAGCGCCGGCGCAACCTCGGTCGCGCCGGTGGAGAACGCCACGACGCCGAGACGGTCTTCGTCGCCGAGCAGATCCACGATCCGCTCGACCGAACGGATCACCTGCGCGAGCGGCTCGCCCCGCATCGAGCCGGACACGTCGAGCGCGAGGACCGTCGCGAGCGCCGGGCGGGCGGCTTCTCGAGGAGCGTCACCGGCAACCAGATGGACGATCGCATGGAGCGTCTGCTCGCCCGGCGCCACACGTGTGCGATCCGTACCGATGCGCGCGACGAGGGCGGGTGCTGCTCGCTCCATCCCGACACCGTAAGACGCTGGCGCGGCGTGGCCAGGCCCCCGGTCGAAAAACCTCGGACGTGAGCTACAGGACGCGGCGCTCGCTGTAGATGAGCTCGATGAGCTCTCGCTTCGTCTTTTCGTTCGGCGGCGCGTAGATGTCGAAGACCACGACCTTTCCCTCTTCGATCGTGATGCTGATCCCGCGCTCGAAGTAGTGCAGCTTGTCGAGCGTCGACATCCCCTCTTCGTGCTGCTTTGCCTCGGGGATCCCGAAGACCTGCTCGACAGAGCTCGCATCACCGCCGAGGACGCACGCCCCGAAGCCGACCGGCTCTTCCTTCAGGCGCTCTTCCGAGCCGTAGTAGACGAACTTCAGCGCGCGCACCTTTCCTTGCGACGTGTACGCCTTGAAGAGCGGCACCGCCGTCGGCTCGAAGACGAGCACCTGATCGAAGCCGTTCGCGAAGATCACCGAGCGGTTCGTCGCGTACCCCGCCTCGACCCAGTCTGCAGCTTCTTCCTCACGCGTGCCGACGCGCTCCGGCTTGCCGACGCGCTCGATCACCTCGGACGCCGACATCCCGACGCGCAGCCCCTCGAGGCCGGGCACGATGCCCGTCACCATCCGAGGTGACTCGGGGCTCGGCGGGACGTCGTGGAGCTCGCGCGGAGCCGCGTCGGGAGGACGCGGTATCTCGGACTCGGGCGCTTGCGGCTGCGGGCTCGCAGCGCAACCGGATCCCAAAGACGCAACGAGGGCCGCCACCGCAAGGATGACGACCCTCGATCGCGAGCGCATGTTAACGACGATTACCAGCGATCGTTGCGATCGCCGCGACGGCTGCCCTAGCCGCGACCTCGGCCGCCGCCGCCGCCGACGCCGCCGCGACCACCGCCGCCGCCGCCACCGCCGAAGCCGCCGCCACCACCGCCGCCGCCGAAGCCGCC
>JBGTSH010000319.1:0-12221 GCA_041940405.1 Polyangiaceae bacterium | reverse complement strand
ATCTACCTGGCGAAGCAGAACGGCAAGACCAATAAGCTCTTCCGTAACGATGCCGGCAGTTTCGTAGAGACAACCCCGGCGGTTCTCCAGGGGGCGGACAACACCCGATGTGCCGCGTTCGGCGACTACGACAACGACGGGGACCTCGATCTCTACATCACCAACACCGGGGGCGGCCACAACGAGATCCCGCTGGGCGGAGCCTTCCGCGGCATTGTCGCCCGCGGTGTCGTCCCACATCGAGCACCTCAGCCGCAAATGGGCCGAGGACGAGGCCCGCCACGGCCGGCAGGCCCGGCGCGGACTCACCCGGCGCCGCATCGAAGACTGGCGCGAGGAACGCGAGCTCCGGCGGGCGTTCGAGGATTTCGACCTCGAGTGACGTTGCCGCCCGGATTGCTTCCGGGCGGTCCATGCCGGAAACTGCGCCGATGGTCGGCCTTTACCGCATTCACGCAACCGGGGGTCCCGAGGTTCTCCACTGGGAGGACGACGTGCTGCCGGAGCCGTCCGGCGATCTCTATCTGGACCTCGCTCAGCGGCGCCTGCGCGCCAAGGACCTCGACGGCGCGGCCCGCGAGCTCGTACGCGCCGTGGCGGTCGGCGCCGAGCCCCGCGTCGTCTTGGATATCGCCGACGAGATCGAGCGCCGCGACGTCGTGCACGCGCAGCTCGGCTCCGACGGCCACGTCGCGCTCGCCGAAGTTCGGGCTCGAGGTCTGTCGCTCCTCATCGCCGAAGAGGAGCAGCCCGCGTCCGACGCGCGAGCGCATGTCGCTCAGGCGTGGCGGACGCTGGGAGGCGCGCGTTGGGACCTGGCGCAGGATCCGCGCGGCGCCGAGCAGGCGCTCTTTGCGGCCGCCGAGCAGGACCCGGAGCACGGCTTCGAGCAGTACGCGCGCGATCTGTTCGACCTGGCGCCGGCGGATCGCGCGATCGCAGCCATCTTCGAGCGCATCGTCATCGAGCAGGACGAGCCCAAGCACGTCCGCGTGGCCCTCGCGCTCGCGGCGGCGCAGATCGCGACCGAAGAAGGGCTCGCGTCGTGGGCGCTCGACGCCGCGTGCCGCGTGCTCGCCCTCGAGGTCGGCCACCCCGAGGCGATCGCGATCGCCGAGATGCACGCGCCCGACGTCGAGCGCGGCGCCGAGGCGATCGACACGATCTATTCGGCGCTCGCCGCGGCCGCGATGGGCTCGTACGGCCGCCGCGCCGCGCACTACCGCGCAGCCCGACAGCTCGAAGCGCTCGAGGCTCCCGCGCTCGCTCGAAAGCACGCGCTGCTCGCGCTCCAGGCCGTTCCCAACGAGGGCGCGATCTTCGAGCTCGTCATGCGCCTCTCCGATCCGGAGAAGGGCGCCCCCGAGGTCGTCGAGCTCTTCGAGAAGCTCGCTTCGAGCGGCCCGCGAGAAGACCGTCCCGTCTGGACCAAGCGCGCGATGGACGTCTGCGGCACCGATCGCGCCGGACGCGAGCGCAAGCTCGAGGTCGCCCTCCGAGGCTTCGAGGCGAGCCCCGAGGCGCGATCGGCGAAGGCGATAGAAGCCGCGATCGCGGGCCTCGCCGAGACGGGTGACGTACCCGAGAGCGCGGTCTCGCGGCTCGAAGCCATCGCGGCGGCGTCGCTCGCCGGGCTCGAGGGTCCCGACGGCGCGCGAACGGCGGCGATGATCTCGCGAGCGTTCGTCGCCTGCGATCGGCCCGAGCTCGCGGTCGCCGCGCTCGACCGCGCCGCTCGGATCGACGGGGACGTCGAGATCTACGATGCGCTGGTGGACGGCGTGCCGATGTACTCGGTGGCGCCCGAAGAAGCGACGGCCTTCTCGCGCGGCGTGCTCGAGCGAACGAAGTCGAAGCACGAGCTCGTGGGCCCGCCGTTGATTCGGCTGGCGGCCGCGATCGCCGACGCCGTCTCCGACGGTGCGACCTCGGAAGGGCTCTTTACCGAGCTCGACAGGCGCGAGCAGGCCGAGGCAGAGGGCACCTCGCGACCCTCGATGCACGACGATCCCTTCGCGGATCCGTCGATGCTCGACTCGGTTCCGCCGCCGCCCGTAGAGCCTGCCGTCGAACCGCCGCCGGTGTCCGAGCCCGCAGCCGAGGTAAGGGCGGACGAAGTCGAACAGGTCGAGGCGGAGGAGTCGGAGAAGACGCTCGACGCGCCACCCGTCGAGGCCGGGCCGCCGGCGAGCGGCGATCCCGACGTCATGGCGATCTCGGCTTCACCCGACTCGGTCGTCAAGATCGCCGAGGACGCGATCGCCGCGTGGGACGCTCCCAACCTCGATTCGTTCGGGCCTTCCGCGCCGCCGCCCGCGCCGTCACGGCCGGCTTCGGCGCCGCCGCGCGACGGCTTCGATGCGCTCTTCAACGACGACGAAGAGCTACCGCCTGCGTCGGTCGAAGACGCGGATCTCGCGCGCCGCGAGGCCGAGGCGCGCGACCGCGGGGATCACGAGGCGGTCTCCGAGCTCCTCCACAAGCGCATCACGACGTCGTCGTGGACCGAGCAGGTCCGCGTCCTCAAGCTCAGGCGCGCCGTCGTGCTCGATCAGAGGCTCGACCGGCAAGACGACGCGAAGCGCGAGCTCGAAGAGATCCTCGAGGCGAGCCCCGAGGACAAGAGCGCGCTCGCCCTCCTCGCCGATCTCGTCGCCAAGGGTGACGCGAAGGGCCGCGCGGCCGAGATCTGGGACCGCCTCGCGGCGCAGCCGGGCAGCGACGCCGTCGAGCGCAGGGACTACGCGATCCGGGCCGCGCGGAGCTACCTCGAAGCAGACGATCCGAGCGCGGCGCTCCGCGTGCTCGATCGCGAGGGCGGTCCGATCCTCGACGAGGAGTCGGCCAAGGTTCGCGTCGACGCGCTGCGCGCCTCCGGCGACACGCGTTCGCTCATCACCGCGATCGATCAGCTCGTCGCGAGCGGCGCCCCGACCTCCGAAGAGTGTGGAGCGCTGCTCGTCGAAGCCTCTCGCGCGTCGTTCGAGGCCGGCGACGAGGCAGGGGCGCTCTCTCGCGCGCGACGCGCGCTCCGCTACGCGCCGAGCAGCGCCGACGCGGTGCTCGAGTGCGCGCGCCTCGAGTACAGATCGCGCGGAATGGGAACCCCGCGCGAGGCGCAAGGCGTCGTCGAGGCGCTCGGTACGGTCTCCGGCGGTCTCGAGCCGGTCCTCGTCCCCCTCCACACCTTCCTCCTCGCCGAGGCGCTCGATGTCATCCAAGGCGGCGGCGCCGGAATGCGCGAGCTCTCCAAGCGGCACGCCGAGCTCGGGCCGCGTCCGCTCCTCGCGCTCGGGATGGCCGAGCGGCTCGCTCGAAGCAGATCGTTCGAATCGGCGGTGCCGCTCTTCGAGCAAGCGCTGAGCGGCGACCTCGCAGGGCTGCGTGAGAAGGGCCGGGTCGCGCTCGCCGCGGCCGACGCTGCGATCCAAGCCGAGGCGCTCGACGCCGCGCGACGCTTCCTCGGCATCGCCGCCGCAACGCCGGCCCTCAACGTCCACGTCGAGCGTCGCCAGCGCGAGCTCGAAGCGCTCGGCGGCGATCCGGAGGTCGCGCGGCCGCTCCTCGAGGAGCTCGTCAAGTCGACGACGGGCATCGCGCGCGCTCGCTTCTTGGTCCGGCTCGGCCAGATCCTGCTCAAAGACGATCTGCCCGGCGCGATCGATCGCTACGAAGAGGCGATCCGTTGTGCGCGCCGCGACCGACCGTTCGCCGAAAAGATCCGCAACGAGCTGATCGCGCAGCTCGAGGTTCACGGCCCGGCCTCGGGGATCGAGGTCGACGAGATTCCGCCGCCGTCTTCGCGCACCCCGGAGCCGATCGAGGAGCCGCCTCCGTCGTACGCCGCGCCGATCACGCCGCGCTCGGATCCGGCGCCCGATCGCCCGGCGATGATGGACCTTCCGGCCGAGCCGGCGCCCCCGAGCCCCGAGCCCGCACGGGTCGCACGCCGCGATCCCCGCCGAGAGCCCGGCGACGAAGCCGCGCCCGTGATCGAGCACACGCGCCCGCACGAGCCGGAGCCGGAGCCGGAGCCGGAGCCGGAGCCGGAACCGGAACCTCGAGCCGAGCCCGCTCGCGCGGCGAAGCCGCCACCGCTCCCGCCGCGGGTTCGTTTCGAGTCGCTCGGCAAGAACGCTCCCGCGGCTCGCCCCAGCTTCGCCTCGCCCTCCGAAGAGGCGCTCTTCGACGAGCTGCTCGGCGGCTTCATCGAATCGGGCGACGCCCTGATCGAGATGTACGGAGACGACGATACGCGCGCGCGAGATGCGCTCGTCGTTCGCCGTCACCAGGCGGCCCTCCGTCCGGGGCACACAGCGACCTTGCAGATGACGCGCGAAGCGGCGCTCGCCGAGCGTGACGAGATTTATGCGCGATCGCTCGAGCACATCCTCCGGCTCTCGGCGAAGACGCAAGTAGCTCCGCCTCCGCTCGCCGCGCAGCCGCGCGAGCCGGACCTCGTGCAGAGCCTCTTGCTCCGTGGTGTCACCTCGCGCGAGACCGAGGTCCTCTCGCTGGTCTGGGAGTGCGGCATGTACAGGCGCGATCTCGCCAGCTACGGGCTCTCGGGCGCCGATCGCGTTCCCCTCACGCTCCAGACGACGCTGGGCGAGCTCTACTCCGAGCTCGTCGCGCACCTCGGCGCGCCGCGCGCTCTCTTCCACAAGCGCGGCCCGGGGCCCGTCTCGGTCGGCATCGCGCTCCTGTCTCAGCCGGCGGTCGTCGTCACCGGCGACATCACCGAACGCTCCCCGGACCTTTCGTACGCGCTCGCCGCAGCGCACGTCACTGCGACGCAGGATCTCGTGCTCGCAGCGAGCCTGCCGGACGCCGCGCTGCAGCGCCTGCTCGACGGCGTCTTCTCTGCGTTCGGCCCCGTTGCTCCGATGTCCGAGGACGCTCCCCGATCCTCTACCGACAACTTCCGTGTGGACGTCGCGCGCATCGCCGAAGAGCTGTGGCAGCGCGTGAACCCGCGCGCCGACCGGCGCCTCCGCGAGCTGTGTGAAGAAGGGCCGCTCGATCTCGCGACGGCGCGCGCGACCGCGCGTCGCGCGATGCGCCGCGCCGGGCTCTTCGCGACGGGAGACGTCGGCACCGTGCTGCGCTTCACCGCGCTCGAGCTCGGGGCCGATGACGCCGTCCTCGGCGAGTCGGGCGGGCTCGAACGCTTCTGCGCCGCCCGCCCGGAGGCGGCCGAAATCGTGCGCCTGGCGTCGAGCCTCGAGTACGCCGAAGCCCGGTGGCAGAACGCTAGTCCTCGGTCGGGTCGCCCGGCTTGAGACCGAGCTCCCGCATCTTCTGCTGCAGGCTCTGCCGGACCATGCCGATCGCCTCTGCCGTGCGCGAGACGTTGCCGCCGTGCTTGGAGAGCGCGGCGATCAGGTAGCTCTTCTCGAAGGCGGCCACCGCGCGCCGCTTCGCCTCGGCGAAGCCGAGGCCCGAGCTCTCGTCGCTCCCGGTCTTCGCCTCCGTCTCCGGAACCGAGGCGTCGAGCCCGAGATCGGCCGGCTCGATCTCGGCCCCGGCAGCGAGCACGGCGGCCCGCTCGACGACGTTGCGGAGCTCGCGGACGTTGCCGGGCCACGCGTGGCGCGCGAGGGCCGCGAGCGCGGCGTCTCCGAAGAGGGTGGGGCTTCGGCCGAGGCGTTCGCCGAGCGACGCGAGAAACCGGGACGCGAGCAGCGGAATGTCCTCGGTCCGGCGCCGCAATGGGGGCAGGGCGATCTCGACGACGCGCAGGCGGTAATACAGATCCTGACGGAACCGTCCTTTCTTTGTCTCCGCCTCGAGGTCGCGGTGCGTCGCCGCGACCACGCGGACGTCGCAGCGCACCGTGGCCGTGCCGCCGACGCGCTCGAAGGAGCGCTCCTGGAGCACACGGAGCACCTTGGCCTGGGTCTCCGCGGGCATGTCGCCGATTTCGTCGAGGAAGATCGTGCCGCCGTTCGCCGTCTCGAACCGACCGATGCGCCGCGCATCGGCACCGGTGAACGCGCCGCGCTCGTGGCCGAAGAGCTCGCTCTCGACGAGCTCGCGGCTGATCGCGGCGCAATTTACGGCGACGAACGGCCGGCGCGCGCGCGGGCTCCGGTCGTGGACCGCCTGCGCGACGAGCTCTTTGCCGGTTCCGCTCTCTCCGCGCACCAGGACGGTGAGATCGGTCGGCGCCACCTTCTCGATCGTGTCGAACACCTTGCGCATCTCGGGACCGCTCCCGACGAGGGCGCCGTAGCCGTGGTCGCGCTGGATGCGTTCGAGGAGCATCCGGTGCTCTCGCTCCAGCCGGGTGCGGTCGAGCGCCCTCTCGACGACGAGCACGAGCTCCTCGTTGTCGAATGGCTTCGGCACGTAGTCGATTGCGCCCGCTTTCATCGCGGAGACAGCGAGCTTTTCGCTGCCATGCGCTGTGATCACCACGACGGGCATCGCCGGGCTCACTTCGCGTGCCGCCGCGAGGACGTCGAGGCCGTCCTTTTTTCCTCCGAGGGCAAGGTCGGTGATCACGAGGTCGAAGGCGTCGGTGCCGAGGCGGGCGATGGCCGACTCGCCGCTGCCCTCGAGCGCGACGTCGTAGCCTCGCTTGCCGAAGAGGCCGGAGAGCGCGATCTGGATCGCCCGCTCGTCCTCGACGACGAGGATCCGCGCGGCGCTCACGCTTCGCTCCGAGGAAACGTGACGACCACTTCGGTCCCGGCGCCCGGCGTCGAGCTCACCTCGATCGCCCCGCCGTGCGCTTCGATCAGCTTCTTCACGATCGCCAGCCCGAGCCCCGTGCCGTTCGCCTTGGAGGTGTAAAACGGGCTGAAGATCTTCGGTAGGTCCGACTTCTCGATGCCTTTGCCGTTGTCCTTCACGCGAAGCCACGCGTCGGTGCCCGCCAGGCTCCTCCCCGACGAGACGCGTACGACGGGGCTCTGGGGGTTCGACTCGACGGCGTCGAGCGCGTTGCCGACGAGGTTCATGACCACACGCCGCAGCTTGTCGGCGTCACCTCGGATCGAAGCGCCTGGATCGGCGTCGCGCTCGATGCGTGCCGGGCTCTTCTCGATCCGATCGGCCATCGTATCGAGCGCCGCGCTCACGACGTCTTCGAGCGCGACCGGTGCCAGCGTGAGCTCTTCGTCACGCGCATAGCGCAAGAGGTGTGACACCGCGCGCTCCACGCGTTCGAGCTCTTCGAGCGCAACACGCGCGTACTCGGCGTTCTCTTTCGCATTGGGGTCGTCACCGATCTGCTGCACGAGGCTCTTCGCCGCCGTTATCGGGTTACGGATCTCGTGGGCGATCGAGGCTGCGAGCTCCTCGAGCGACTTTCCCGCAGGGTCGCGCCCGCGAGGAGCAGCGGCGACCGGAGCCGCGTTCGAGGCCGGCGGCCCGTCGAGCTCGCGCCGCGCTCCCTCCTCGGCGAATCGGCGCCAGAGCTCGGGTGCAGCGAGCACGACGAAGGCGTGCGCCGCGACCAGCAGGCCCCACGCCAGGCCGACGATGGTGGCGACCGTGAAGCCGGCGACGAACAGCAGGAAGAACGTCACCGCGGACCACGCCGCCGCGTGGCCGACGAAGATCACGCGGTGGGTTGCGAAGCGGCGCGCGTCGTTCTTTGAGGCCCCGCGCCGGCCACGTGCCATGCTGGCGTCCATCTCGAATTCGCCGACGATAGTCGCCGCTCGACGTCGAGCTGTCCACGCTACCTCTTCGCGACGGCCTCGAAGGCCTCGTCGTATCGCTCGTGCGTCGTCCCGAAGAGACGGTCCCAAAACGTGAAGTAGAGGCCGTAGTTGGCGCGGACGTGCTGGTGGTGCTGTGCGTGATGCGTGGTCGTCGTCGACCAACCCCACAGTCGACTCTTCGAGAAGCCGCTCGGAAAGAGCTCGATCGAGAGGTGGCCGAGCACGTTGCGCACCATCATGAAGCCGAGGAACACGAAGACGGGGATCTCGTTGAGCGGGAGCACCAACCAGACAAGCGGGACGAACGCCGCGTGGACCAGGGCTTCGAACGGCGAGAACGCGTACGCCGTCCAAGGGGACGTCGTCGTCGAGACGTGGTGCGTGCGATGTACCCAGCGGTAGATGAGCGGATGATGCATCGCACGATGCGTGAAGTAGAAGTACGCGTCCTGAAGCACGATGAGCACCGGGACGCTCAGCGCGAGCCACCAGACGCCGTAGGCGGCGGGGTCGTCGTACCGGCGGAGGATTCCTGCTTTGCCCGCGAAGTAGACGCCGACTCCGCACATCGAGAAGATGAGCACCGTCGAGATCGACCATCCGACGTCGCGCAACATCTTCGAAACCGGCGCGCGCTTTCCGAAGACGAGTCGCTTCGCGAACCGCTCGCGCCCCCACACCCAGAACACCAAGAACGCCGAGCCTGCGACCAGGAAGTACCGCAGCGCATCGACCGTGACCGTGACCAACCAGCGATCCCACATCGAGAGCCTCCGTCCCCTCGCTTGCGCAAGGTCGAGGCCGTCGTGGCGACAGGAATTCGTTAATGATTTCGAGTGGCTCGAGGTCGGTTGGGCGCAGCAAATTCCCTGCGCTGCAGCGCCGGTCCTGCACCCCTAGTATTCGTAGAGCAACGTGATCAAAGGTCGGTGGTTTTCACAGATCGCGACAGCGGTGTCAGGGGGCTCGAAGCCTTCCGGCCCCGCCGCGGCCAAGAGGCAGGCCGGCCGCCGCATGGCACCCTTTTCGCAATTGGATCGCGTGTCTCACCTGGCGATTTTCCGGGTGTTGCCCTGGATCCTCATGCCCGCCTCTGCCTGCCTCGTAACGTCGTCTCCAACATTCGACGACCCCGTCCGAACGAAGCCGTTCCTCGACTACGAGACGGCGACGCCAGACCCGCGGCAGATTCTCAAGATCTCCGACTCGCAGGTGCGCGAGACCTTCTCCGCGCAGGTCCGGTCCGAGGACGTCGACGCGAAGGTGAAGGTCCGGGCCTTCGTGGACTACGGTGCGTGCAACCTAGCGGGTCAGCCGTTCGACTCCGTGCAATTCGGTATCGATCTCGACGCCGGCACGTTCGATGACACCGAGCGCAAAGCGGTGGCCGACGTGATCCTCGAAGGCCTCGAGGAGGGTTGCCATCGGATCACGCTCATCGCATCGCATGCGTTCGACGACGCCAGCGGCTGCCCCGTCGACCCTGACGACTTCACGCAGATCACCTGGAACGTCTTCGTCTGCGGCAATACTTGTGAGTACGACCCGGTGACGTGCCCCGAGGTCGAAGCGAGCTGCACCAACAGGACGGCGTGCCTCCAATGAGTGCGCGCATCCTTTCCGTTTCGCTCGCTGCCGTCGCCATCGGGATCGCGGTCGTCGGTTGTAGCCTCCCGCTCGAGGACGCAAGTGTCCCGTACGAGAACACGTGCACCGACGCGAGCGACTGCGGCAGCAGCGCTGCTTGCGTTTCGACGCCCAAGGGCAACGTCTGCGCCGCGAAGTCGGCGGATCTCGGCCAGGTGTACCTCGAGGTGCGCGCGGCGGACGCTTCTGACTCCGCACCGTCGTACCTCTTTACCGACGTCCTCACCGTGGATCCGCAGAGCACCGCGCTCGGCGTCGTGCCCGTCGACCTGCAGCTTCCGCACCTCGTCGAGGTTACCGGTAGCTACGAGGCGCCGCCGAATACGCCCGCCGAGTGCATGTCGACGCCGCCGAGCGGGGCAACGGTGGGGACGATCCCGGTGAAGGTCGAGCTTCGCGCGACCACACCGCTTCCCGGGGTGAAGAGCCAGATTTCGGTCGTGTCGAAGCTCGTCGACGACCACCATGCGTTCGAGGCGGACGTTCCTCCCGGCTCGTACGACGTCTACATCGAGCCGAAGGAGCAGCCTTGCTCGACGTGCGAGAACGGCATGTGCCCGACCGTCCCGGCGCGCTTCTTTCCGGCGGGCCTCGTCGTCCCGACCGACGTTGCGAAGATCACCTTCGCGCCGCGCCAGATGCCGCTGGAGTCGGTGGTGGCGAAGATCGAGGTGCCCACCGACCAGTCGCTCGCCGGCTGGCACCTCGACGTGGTCGAGCCGGCCTATGGCAGACCGATCTCGAATCAAATCGTGCTCGGTGAGCCCGTCGGCGAGTTCATCACGACGCTGCCGCTCGAGTACAACTACACGGCCGACGCGCTCCTCCGCCTACAGAAGCCGAAGAATGCGTCTGCCGGCCAGAGCTCGGCGCAAGAAGGCGAGCTGACGGTCCACTGGGTCCTCAAGTCGCTCGATTTCGCGAACGGTGAGGTGCAGCTCTACCTCCGCGACTTCGACGCGAAGCCGATCGCCGTCACGGGAACGGTCATCGGTCCGGGCAACGTAGGCTTCGTCGAAGGCGCGAAGGTCACGATCCAGAGCAAGAAGCTCAAGGGCAGCGCGAACCAGAACACCAGCTACAGGTTCGTTACGGAGTCCAAGACGAACGGCCTCATCGAAGCGAGCCTCGTCGAAGGGACCTACTACGTGAGCGTCGCGCCCTCGGTGCCGGGCGTCGGGATGTACTTCGGCGAGTGGGACGTCAATGCAGAGGGCGGTGGCAATGGCAAAGGCTTCGAGCTGCCGTCACAGCCCGTGCTCCAAGCGGACGTTCTGACCGCAGCCGGAGAGCCCGTGGCCGGCGCGCCCGTGGTCGTCTCGCCGTCGCTCGCGGCAAACCAGTCCTACCTGGATCAGTTCCTGGGGCCTTTCACGCCGCTCCCGCGTCAGGCCATCGGCGCCGTCAACGCGGTCGGAAGACTCTCGATGGCCGTCGACGTGGGGACGCTGGACTTCTCGGTTCAGATCGACTCCGAGACAGGGTTTCCCTGGTACGTCCGTCCTCGACTCGGGGTGCAAGATGCCGTCACGGCACCGTCGCAGGACCTCGGCGACATCAAGGTGGCGTATCCGGCGGTGGTCGTCGGCTCGGTGCGTTCCCTCTCCGGATCCACGGCGCTTGCGCTGATTCGCGCCTGGGTTCCTGCCGGCGAGCCGACCAGTGACGACCCGATGTCGGCGCCGCTGGTCCAGATCGGCTCGACGATCGCCGACGACGCCGGCAACTTCGTCCTGCCGCTCCCCCCCACGGTCACGAAGTCGGAGTAGCTCGAAAGCCTCGAATCGAGAGCGCCTGTGCTAGCCTGAGGGGCTGGTGGCATCGCCCCCGCCGCGCGACACCGATCGGGACCTCGCCGCAACGCTGCACGAGGTGGCGAACGCGCTCACGGTCATGCTGGGCTGGCTCGAGGCCGCCGACGCAGGCGCCCAGACGGCGGCCGAGGGCGACGGCGACTCCGGCGCCGCTCTTCGCGATGCGTCGGAGGCCATCAAGACGGCGCTCGCTCGGGCTCGCCGAGCCCATCGCATCGCGCGCCGCGCGATCGCCCTTCCGGCTCTCGGTGAGAGCGACGGCTCGGAGCCGGAGCCGCTCGGCGCCATCCTCGAGGAGGCTCTCCGCGGGCTCCTCCACGAGGCCAAGCGAAAGAACGTCGCGCTCGTCTGTGATGCGCGGACGTCGGTGGCGGCGGCGACGATCGTCGCCGGCGAGCGGCTCCTCCAGGTCCTCACCAACCTTCTGTTGAACGCGCTCTCGGTAACGCCCTCCGGAGGCGAGATCCGCATCGACGCGACGCTCGCGCGTGACGACGAAGGTGCGCCGGGCACGAGCCCCGGTGCGGTCATCACGATCTCCGACGGCGGCCCCGGCATCCCGAGCAGCGACCGGGCGTACCTGTTTCAACGTGGGGCCTCGAGCCGTCCTGGTGGCGCCGGAATCGGCCTCGCCCACGCGCAGGCCATCGCGCTCGAAGAAGGTGGGCTCCTCTCCCTCGCTGCCTACGAGCCTCATCGGGGTGCGCGGTTCGAGCTCGCCTGGCCGCTCTTCGACGGAGCGCCGAACACCTCGCCTCGCACGCTTCGACCGGCTCAGCTTCACGGCATGCGTGTCGCCGTGCTCGAGGACGATCACGCGATCGTCGAGCTGCTCGAGACGGTGCTGGGCGCGCGCGGCGCGTCCGTCGTCGCAGCCAAGAACCTCGAGGCGCTCCGCGAAGAGCTCGGGACCCGGCGCGCCGACGTGGCGCTCGTCGACGCTTCACCGCTCGGCGTGAACCTCGAGCCGACCCTTCGCTCCCTCAAGGCCGACTTCCCGCGGTCGTACGTCGTCCTCATCTCGGGCAGCCCCGATCCGGGCGTAACGGCAGAACGGCTTGCGGTCACTTGGATCCGCAAGCCGTTC
>JBGTSH010000318.1:0-12262 GCA_041940405.1 Polyangiaceae bacterium | reverse complement strand
ACGAGCTGAAGACGCCGCTGACCGCGTTGCAGCTGCAGCTTCAGGGCATCGTGGAGCAGGGGCTCGCCGACGATCCCAAGCTCGCGAGAAGGATCGAGCGAGCCGCCCGATCCGGAGATCGACTGGGCGACCTCATCCAGTCGCTCCTCGACGTATCGCGCATTGCGGCGGGCAAGCTCAAGCTCGACGTGGAGCGTTGCGATCTGGTCGAGTGCGCGCGAGAGGTGATCGAGCGCATGCGCGAAGCGGCCGAAGAGGCCCGATGCGAAGTGTCGCTCCACGGCCCGAGCCCGGTCGTCGGGCGTTGGGATCGCCTGCGCATCGAGCAGGTCGTCACGAACCTCCTCGGCAACGCGTTCCGTCATGCCGGCGGAGCGCCGGTGCTGGTGCGCGTCGTCGAGGATGCCGACGGGGCGGTCCTCGAAGTCCGCGACCGAGGGCCCGGCATCCCCGAAGGGGAGATGTCACGCTTGTTCGGCCGGTTCGAGCGAGCGAGCAGCGCGAGCTACGGAGGGATGGGACTGGGCCTCTACGTCGCACGTGAGATCGTCGAGGCTCATGGCGGGAGCATCGTCGCGACGAACGTCGCCGGCGGCGGCGCCTCGTTCGCCGTCCGCCTCCCTCGGGAATCCTGACGATTACGCGCCGCGCTTCGGCATCGAGATCCCAAGGTGCTGCTTCACGGCCGCCGCCGAGTTGCCTACGGCATCGACATGGCGGCGATTTGCTTCACTGCTGATGCGGCACCCTATCGTGCGTCGACGTCCCCGCCCAAACCGGATACTTCATGGAAGTGGCCGGCCCGAACCGACCCAAGGACCGGCTGAAGGCAGCCGAGAAGGTCCTCGACGATCTCTTCGAGGAGATCCGTCGGAACACGGCCCGAACGAAGGAGATCGCAGACCCCTTCCGGGCCGCTCGCGAACGCCCGCGTGAGCCCGAGGTCGCACCCAAACGTGCGCCGGAGCCGGACGCCGCGCCCGAGACGGGCGAGGACGCGCAGAACGCTACGCCGAAGAAGGAATAGCGCGCGATACCCCGCACCCATTACGCGGCTCGCGTGCGCCGCCCGGTCCCCGGCGGGGCGTCATCGCGAACGGCTAAACGCGTTCCCGGGGGCGCGTCGACGCAGAGACGCGCGGTTGCGCCGATCCTGTTAGGCTGGTTCCTCCTTATGCTTCGAAAACACCTTCTTCTTGCGTGCACCGAGTGCGGTTGGCACGTCCTGCCGAGCACCACCGTCTGCCCCCATTGCAGCTCGGCCCTCGTCCAGACCCACCGAGGGTTTGCTCCAACGCGGGTGGCGTTGGTGATGGGCCTCGGCGCCGCGGCGACGTTCGGCTCGATGTCGGCTGCGTGCGGTGAGTCGGATCGGGACGGCTACGCCGGCGGCGGCGGAGAGGGCGCGGCTGACTCCCCCGAAAAGGGCCCCGCAGTCACCAGCTACGGATCCTCCGTTAGCTCCTACGGCACGGGACCGAGCGTAGGTCCTGGCCCCGCCTCCGGAGCCGGCTCCACGGGCGGTAACAACACCACGACAGGCGATCTGGACTGCGCTCAGTTCGGCGACGACACGCCGTGTGCCGTGTGCCTGTCGGAGAATTGCTGCCCGGAAGGTGAAGCGTGTCAGGGCGAGTGCATCACCGCGATGCTCTGCCTCGACGCGTGCGATCGTCGGACGTAGCGTGCGCCGCCGATTGTCAGAGCGCGTCGCCGAACGGCTTCGAGACCTACCAGGCGCTCTACCAGTGCGGGCTCGATGCGGAGTGCGACGTGTCGTGCTTGCCGCCCTGATCGGCAATCACGCCTTCGCGAGGTGCTTCCTCACCGCCAGCGCGGAGCTCCCCACTGCGTCCACCGCGCATTCGAGCTCGGCCTTCGTGCACCCGAGCGCCTTCGTCCAATACTGGACCTCCCACGGCTCTTTCATACTGATTCGGCTCATGTCCGCCGGCGTGCGTTGCGTGAGATCGTCACCCATGGATCACCTCGAACCTTACGGAAGCACGGTCAGACAGACGCCGGAAGACGAGCGATCCCGCTCACCGAGTCGCTTTGCCCCGCTACAGCTTGCGAACGCGGCGATCCTGTGTAGCTGCGCCTCGCTGAGGCGGTTGCGACGCACAGATCGCCACGGTTCAGGTTGACCTGGCCCATCCTTGACCTAGACCATGGTGCATGCCCTCCGGGCCTCCGACCCGCTTCCTCCACATTGCCGAAGCGCGGTCGCGGTTCGGGGCGAGCATCGATCGGCTCGGCGAGCTTCTTTACAAGGGCGACCCCCTGGCCGACGCGACCATCGAAGCCTTCTCGCGACTGCCGGCGGGGACCGGTCGCCGGATGCTGGAAGAGGCCCTCCGCAACGGGATCTCTTCGGTCTCGGGTGCGCCTGACGCGCTCCGCGCTCTCTTCGCAGAGGTCGATCACGTCCCCGCCTGGGTCGATCGCGACGCCATCGAGCGAGGCGGCGAGCTCTTGTTTCGCGCCGGCTGGTTCGGTGGTCTCGCGCTCGGGACGTCGCTCGTCTACGGCTACGCGTCACCCGGTGGCAACAAGCCGCTCGTGTTCAGCGGCCGGCTGACCGAGCAGGCGCCGCGGCGCCTGATGGAGACTTCACGCTTCGTCGAGGCAACCTGCGCGCCCGGCGGCTTGTGCCGCTTCGCAGAAGGCTTCGCGATCACCGTCAAGGTCCGCGTCATGCACGCGCAGGTGCGAAGGCTCCTCCTCCAGAGCGAGCGATGGTCGACCGACGATTGGGGCGTTCCCGCGAACCAACACGACATGGGCGGCACCGCGCTCCTCTTCTCGGCGGTGCCGATCGATTCGCTCCGCAAGGTTGGGTTCGATCACACCGCGGAGGAGATTCATCTCTACATGCAGCTGTGGCGCTACTCGGGCTATCTGATGGGCGTCGACTCGGAGGTCTTGCCGACGAGCGAGCGAGAAGCGCGCCGGCTCATGGAGATGATCGCCTCGACCGAGGCCGAGCCCGACGACGATTCTCGCCGGCTGACGCGGGCGCTCTTCGCGGCGGGTAGAAATCCGCCCGAAGGTCAGCGCCAGGCGCCGGAGAAGGTCGTGAAGATCGGCCAGGGCATGATCCGCGGCATCCTCGGCGACGACCTCGCCAACCAGCTCGACGTGCCGGACCACCGCTACAAGCGGGCGTTTCCCATCGTGCGATCGCTGGTGCGCCGAACCGAGGGGATCACTGCGGCGCTGCCTGCAAGCCTTCGCGCCGCCGCGCGCGAGCGCGCCGTCGCCGCCGGCCGAGACTACTGGGCGATGCTGACGCGGGGCGCACGGGAGCCCTTCGGCTTCGCGCCCCCCGAGCGGCTCTTGGGCATCGCGGGCGAGGTGGTTCGCTCCATCCCGCGCAAGGTCAGCCCCCTCGCGTCCGCCATGCGGTCGAAGTAAGGATCGGCCATGCGCCTGGTCAAGCTGGGGATCGCGAACGTCGACACGACGGTCGGCGCGGTGCGCTCCAATGTGGATGCGTGCGTTCGCTTCGCCCAAGAGATGGCCACTGCCGACGTGACCGTCGGCGTCTTTCCCGAGCAGGTCGTCGGCGGCTACGCGGCCGAGGACCTCGTGCAGTGGCGCGGCTTCGTCGAAACGCAGCGCACGGAGCTCGAGCGATTCGCGACCGCGACCGCGAAGCTCGGGACGGTGTTCGTGCTCGGCGTCGCGGTCGGCGTGGGCGGCGATCTCTTCAACTGCGCCGCCGTCGTTCATGGCGGCAAGATCCTGGGCCTTGTCCCAAAAGAGAAGCTCCCGACCTACAACGTCTTCTACGAGGCACGCACCTTCTCACGCGGGGGGCCCGGACTCGAGCTCGACGCGGCAGGGATCCCGCTCGGCGACTTCATCTTCTCGTTCGACTTCGGCACCATCGCGACCGAGGTGTGTGAGGATATCTGGTCGCCGGACGGGCCGATGCGCAGGCGTTCTTACAGCGGCGCCGAGATCGTCTGCAACATCAGCGCGTCTCCGTTCCGGACCGGTGTCGTCTCGACGCGCCGCGAAATGATCGCGACGCGCGCTTCGGACAATGAAGCGACGCTCGTCTACGCGAACCTCGTCGGCGGCAATGACGGTCTCGTCTTCGACGGCGGTGGCTACGTCAACCAGAACGGCCGGCCCATGCTCGAAGCGACGCGATTCCGCGAGGGCATTTCTACGGCGGTCGTCGATCTCGACCGCACTTCGCGCTGCCGGCGCGAGGCGACCACCTGGCGAAGCGATCACGAGGCCTTTCGCGCCACGTCCGACCCTGTAGAGGCGATCCATTCCGCGGCCCCGACGGCACGCCGCTCCTCGCTCGCGTACCCGGCGCCACCTGCCGGCGCGACCTACTTCCTTCCGTCACGCGCGGTGCCGTCTTCATCGCCGCGGGATGAGGTGCTCGACGATCTCTTCGACGCGCTCGCCCTCGGCCTTGCCGACTACTACCGGAAGACAGGCGCGTTCAGCTCCATCGGCCTCGCGCTCTCGGGCGGTCGCGATTCGCTGCTCACCCTTCTCATCGCGTGGCGCGCGCTCGCCGTATTGAACCCCGGCAAGTCGCCTGAAGAGCTTCGCGCGATCGCCGGCGAGCGCCTGTTCACCTTCTACATGCCGACCCGCTACTCGAGCTCGGAAACGCAGAAGGCGGCAGAGACGATCGCCAAAGACCTCGGCGCACGCTTCATGGTCTTGCCGATCGAGGACGCGTTCACGCGCGAGGCCGACGCGACGACCGCGATGCTCGGTGGTGAAGCGCCCACCGAGATCACCCAGCAGAACATCCAAGCTCGCATCCGCGGGCAGCGCATGTGGAACTGGGCGAACACGAGCGGCGGCCTGTTCCTTCAAACAGGGAACATGAGCGAGAAGTCGCTCGGCTACACCACCGTCGGCGGCGACCTCGAGGGCGCGCTCTCGATCGTCGCCAACCTTCCCAAGACCGTGGTCATCGCCATGCTCGAGCGCCTCGGCGAACGATTCGGCTTTCCGGGGATCGCGGCGACCCTCGCCACGACCGCCGGCCCCGAGCTCGCCGCGAACCAATCGGGTGAGGCGGAGCTCATGCCGTTCGAGATCCTCGACGCCTGCCTCTACCTCTACGGCGCCGAAAAGCTCGCCGCCGACGAGCTCGGCGACGCGTTGCCAAGCCTCTTCCCGAGCGTCGATCGCCAGGTCCTCCGCGGGTATGCCGACAAGTTCGCCAAGCTCTTCACCCGATCGATCTACAAATGGGTGCAGGCGCCGCTCTCGTTGCACGTCGGCTCGCTGGACCTCGATCGCGAGCGCGCGCTGCAGCTCCCGGTCGTGCAGAAGAGCGAGTGGTCGGGGAACAACAAGAAGTAGCGGCGCACCGCCGACCGTTTCAACGTAATCCCGACCCCATTTTGCCGCGCGCCGCCTCACCGCGAGCTTCGCCCAGGACGAGGAGCCGCGCGACGGTGGAGCGAAGACGATCTCCGTCGACAGGCTTCGGGATCGTGGCGACGTCGTCCCGCTCGCGTTGGCTGAATCTTGCCACCTCGTCGGGCGCGGCCGTGACGAAGACGATCGGCAGGCCGGCCGTGGGTGGCGCAGAGCGCATCCGCTCCGCGACCTCGATGCCGTCGAGGCCCGGCATCATGACATCGAGAATGACGATATCGACATGTTCTGTGCGCACGATCCCGAGGGCGACCGCGCCGCTCGACGCGGTCAGCAACCGGTAGCCTTGCGGCTCGAGCAGCACCTTCAGGCACACGAGGTTGGTCCGGCGATCGTCCACCAAGAGGAGCGTCGGTACTCTGCGCAGGCCACTGATGACACGCTTCATCGTCATCGCTCCTCTCTCGATCGCAGAGTAACGGCGGCACGTGCGCGCGTCCCCGAATTGTCGCTGCGATGCGATCGATCGCAGCTCCATGTCGTTGGGGGCCCTCGCAGTTGGCAAGATCTCGTAGGGCGACGCTCGACGTCGCTCCACGTAAGCTCGGCTTCATGGATTTGTTCGGCGATCACCCCGTAGCTGGGTTCGACGTCGTTCCCGAAGAGACTCCGCAAGACGAGCTCGTGAACGAATATCTGCCCGCGAAGCTCGAAGAAGGCAGCTTGATCGGGACCAACTGGACGGCGGATCTCGTGGGTATCCTGTAAGCGGCATTTCCTGCTCGTAGGGCTGCGTGGGGCCGAAGCCTCTCTCGTTCCTCAATTGCGCAGCGCTCGCACGACGCGCTCATCCAGCTCGCTGGCGAGATCCCGGACGCTCACGGGCTTCACGAAATGACAGTCGAACCCCGCGTCCGCCGCGCGGAGTCGGTCCTTTCTTTCACCGTACCCCGTCGCCGCAATGAGCGTGGGCGTGGAGCCGTGCTCCGCGCGTATCAACTTGGCGAGCTCGTAGCCGTCGAGCTCCGGAAGGCCGACGTCGAGCACTGCGGCGTGCGGCGTGAAGCTTCGCCAGCGATCGAGCGCCTCGTACGCGTTGAACGCGACCTCCGTCTCGAAGCCCTCGATGCGGAGGGCTTCGGAGAGGAGATCGGCCAGGTCGGTGTTGTCATCGACGACGAGCACACGAACGGACCCGCGCCGAGGGGCGGGCTTAGGTGCAGCGGGCTTCGCCACAGCGGCGGCGGCAGCGACTGTCGGTAGCTCGACCGTGAACGTGGCCCCTGTTCCGGGGCCGTCGCTCTGGACCTCGACACCGCCGCCATGCCGTTGAACCAGGTCGTGCACGATGGCGAGCCCGAGACCGAGGCCCCCTCGGAGCGCGTCGACGTGACGATCGACTTGTACGAACGGCTCGAAGATCCGCGAGAGCTTCTCTTTCGCGATGCCTCGGCCGCTGTCCCGCACGATGACCCGAACGCGATCGCCGGCAGCCACGACGGATACGTCGATCGCACCGCAGGCTGGCGTGAACTTCGCCGCGTTCGTCAGCAGATTGCCGAAGACCTGGGCGAGGCGCACCGGGTCGCCTTGCAAGGTGATGCCTTCCGCGCTGTCGACGCGTAGTCGATGCTTCTGCCGGGAGATGAGCGACGCCGCCAGCTCTATGGCGCGCTCCAGCACCGCAGAGAGGGCGACGTGCTCCTTCTTGAGCTCGATGTGCCCGCGGGTCACCCGTGAGATATCGAGAAGGTCATCGACCAGACGGGCGAGGTGACGCGTGTTCCGCTCGATCACGTGCTGCTCCCTCGCGACATCGGGATGGCGCGCGAGCAGCTCGACCGCGGTCTGAATCGGCGCGAGGGGATTGCGAAGCTCGTGACCGAGCATGGCGAGAAATTCGTCCTTTCGGCGAGCCGCTTCGAGCACCACGGCGCTCTGATAGGCCGCGCCCACGAGGTTCGCAGCGCTCCGGACGAGGACGCGATCCGTCTCGCGATCGAAGGGCGCCCGGCGACCGACGACGAGCCAGGCCTGGTGAGCAGCCGCCGCCGCGCTCGCCGGAATCTCGGCTCGATAGCAGTCGAGCCCGGGAAAGAGCCTCGTGGTGAACGGACCGCCGGACTCGACCGCGGCCAGCTCCGCCCCGAGCTCCTGCAGCCGCGATGGCTCGAGCGGCGCGCCGTTCGACGAGCCGCGCGCTCGCGTTGGGGGGCCGGGGACGTAGAGCATGACCAGCTCGCACGAGAGGGCGGTCGGCAGGGCGTCGCAGACGACATCGAGCGTCTCGTCAGGGGAGCACCCGATGCACATCGAGGGCAGCGCGTTCAACGCTGCGAGGTCGCGAATGCACCGCTCCAGCCGGCCGTCGCCAGGAGGAGCGCTTCGCGATGATTCGGACATGCAGGGCGGCTTACTTAATTGGTTGTGCGGCGGCGCTGGATGTCGCGGAGCATCTCGTCGGCAGGCGTGTAGAACGGATTTTCGTGCAATACGCCATTGATGATCGTCAATGGATGCGCGCGCAGCAGATCCATCATCATCGAGCCGCTGAGCCGGCGCACGTCATAGACGCATACGGTCGGCGTTCTGCCGCGGTTCAACACCTCATTCACGCTCGCCTCATAGGCGACGAGCTGCTCGATCCCCGGCGGGCTCGAAAAGATCCATCCCATTTGGCCGACGAGGCGCATCGGCGGCCGTCCCGTCGCCGCGTGCTCGCGGATCATGAGGTCGAGATCGCCCATCATGCGCTCTTGATCGAAAGTGCCGCCCTTCAGGTGCGCGTCGTGCCAGGTCGTCACCTCGAGAAGGTCGGCTGCGGGAGCGGACTTCGCGAGGCGCGCCTCG
Organism: Polyangiaceae bacterium; assembly: GCA_041940405.1. GTDB lineage: Bacteria > Myxococcota_A > Polyangia > Polyangiales > Polyangiaceae > Xiheicaenibacterium. Next base: position 4,045 of record JBGTSH010000318.1, on the reverse strand, counting down.
TGCGCTGCGCGGTGACCCGGATCGACGATGTAAACCGCCTTCTCCCCGTGACGCATGCCTCCGACGAGGAACGGATCGATGACCGATTGCTCCTCGGCAGGTCCCGTCACGAACGCGCAAGCGTGAAAGTGATTGTCGAAGCGAGCATCGGCGAGGATCGTTCCAAGGGAGCGCATGGAAGTGCGACCGTACCATGGCTATCTATTTGATACCATTGAACAATATTGTGGCAGCGTGACACATGTGTCGCGGACGCACGGCGCGCTACCCCGCCGAAGGTGGCAAAATCGCAACGAGACGTGGCGCGCAGCCACAGGCTACCCGAGACGCAAGACCTCGACGGCGTTGTCAGCGAGCACGCGCTCTTGATCGGCGCTCGAGATCGGCATGCGCTCCACCCAGCCGCGGATCTCGCCGTAGTCGTACGAACCGTCGCCCTCGTGAAACCCGTACGGTGCGTCGGTCCCGTAGAGGCATCGGCTCGGGCCCATCTCACGGACGGCGGCGCGGGCCAGTGGTTCATCGATGTACGGGCTGGAAAGATCGACGTAGAGGTTCGGCAGATCGCGCGCGTGCTTCCAGAGGTCGTCGTAGAACGGGACGCCGGCGTGCGCGGCGATCATCTTGAGCTTGGGGAACGTGGAGCAGATCGCGCGGTAATCGCCGCGTGGACCGAAGCCGAGGTGAATGAGCGCCGGCAGGCCGAGCTCCTCGGCCCGGCGGAGGAGAGGCATCGCGACCCCGGTTCGGTAGTCGTGCCAGTGCGGGTGAAGCTTGATGCCGATCATGCCGGGGCGCGCGCGGAGGGCGTCGAGCTCGTCGAGCACGCGCGGGTTGTTCCGCGGGTTGAGGAACATCCACCCCGAGAAGCGATCGGGGTGCTCGGCGCACAGCGCTGCGACCGCGTCGTTGTCGGGTCTGGCGTAGATCGAGATCACCTTCCCCGAGAGCTTCAGATCGCCCTCGGCGGTGAGGAGCGAGCGGTGAATCGCCTCGACCACCGGGCGCGTAGCGCGCGAGCGTGAGAGCCGGCGCGCGAGGGCGAGCAGCTTCTCGGGTGTGCTCGGCAGCGGGTCGTTCATGCACGGGATCATGACGACACGGTCGACGCCGGCCGCGTCGAGCTTCGCGATCATCCGGCGCGCGTCCAGGATGCGCGGATCGTAGTGCGCGTGGCTGTCGACGATCATTCCGCTCCCTCCGGTTTCATGGTACCCGAAGCCTCGCTCGCCCGGAGCGACCCAGGCGGTCATCGAACGACTCGGCGGCGCTCGCGACGGCCCGATGAACGTGACCGAGCTCGGTGCCCAGGGTGCCGCGCGCGACGATCTCGGCGAAGCGCGCCGGCGAGAGCCGCGCGTCGGGGAGCAGGCGTTCGACGAGATCGATGGCGTCCGCTTTGCGACGGAGGCCGTCTCCACCGAGCTCGCCGACGACCTCGGCCACGGTGGCCAGGACGACCCGCGCAGCCATGACATCGTCGTCATCTTTCGTCGCGCTGGCGGCTGCCGCCGGCGAGGCGGCAGGAAACCACCGCGCGTACCGCCGATCGAGCGACGCTCTATCGCGGGCCGTCGCCTCCTCGAGCGCCGCGGGGCCATGCGCGCCCGTCTCCGGCCTTCGAACAGCTTCGAGGTCTTCGAGCTCGAGAACGAGCGCGTCGAGATCGCCCTTTTCGAGGGGGGCGGCCGACGCGGGCACGTGCACGCGGGGGCCGAGCGCCTCCCCCCGGCAGAGCGCGGCGAGCTCGTCGTCGCCGACGTGGTGGTAGAAGGCGCGCTCGCCGCGGGCGCGCTGCCGCGCCACCAGATCGCGGAGGACGGGGTTCTCTTCGCCCAGCGCGATCACGCTGATGGTGATGGCGACGTCACCGGCGTCTTCTCGCGCGGCGCGCACGACCTCGGGATCGACGGGAGCGTTGCCGTCGGTGACGAGGACGACGCCTGCGCGGGCCAGGTCGGGGTCCTCTTTCTTTTTGTCCCGGATGAGCTCCAGGCTGGAGACGAGCGCCCCTTCGATATTGGTTCCGCCCTTGCGGGTCGTGCCCACGACATCGGCCATCGCCGCGAGCGCTTCGGAGGGCGTCGCGACGCGCCTGAGATCGCCGAGGCGCTTGGTGAAGAATCGGTAGAAGAGGCTGAGCCGCACGTCGCGCGTCGGATCGTCCAGGCGTCGCATCAACGTCGCGAGCTCGCCGAGCAGCACCGCGTCACGCACGCGCGCGCGGGACCCGTCCTTGCCGTCCTCGATCATCGACGTCGAGCCATCGAGCACATAGACGCGGACCTCACCCATGAGCCTCGTTCGCGTCGTCATGCGCCGCTCGCGCCGCACGTACTTTCGCGCGAGGAGCCGGCCGGCCGCGAGATCGAGGAGGACCGTGCGGGGGTCCGAGATCACGGCCGCCGAGATGTCGGTCGCGTCGCGCGCTTGCACGAGGAGCATCTCCGAGGTCGGTTCCGAGACGAGCCGCGCTACCTCGTGCATTTCGCGGACCCTGACAGGCGAGAGCGAAGCGCCGACCTCGAAGCAGCCGTCCACCGAAAGAAGCGCGGAGAGCGCAGCGTCCTCGGTCCCCGGCGCGAGGTAGGTGAGCGCGAGGCGCGAGAGCTCGGGATCGGCCTCGATCCCGCTGTGGCGCTCGCGGGCCGAGGCATACTGCGCGCGGATGGTGTCCACGACGTTCGCTCCAAAAGCCTGCTCGGCCGACCGCGCGAGCCCGGACTCGCCCGGCGTGCCTGCCGAAGCGCCGGCCGCGAAGCGCTCGAGCGCGGCGCTCGTGTGGGCCAGCGCATCCGAATCCCCCATGGCCAGCGCGAACGAATCGAGCGCGACCAGCGCGGCGTACAGGCGATCGCGATCGCCCCGGCGGATCGCCTGCTTCGCCTGGTACGCGATCGCCACCGTAGGCGAGAGGCCCGCAGCCTGGAGCCGGTCGAGCTTGGTGATTTCGCGCACGAGATGCTTCTGGCGCTCCACGACGCCGGAGGTGTCGAGCGGAAGCGCGGCGCTCGCGTCGAGGAGCAGCCGGCGCGCCCCCTCGAGCAAGCGGCGACGGCGCTCGATCACGCGCGTCTCGGAGCGCGCCGCGTCGATGATGTGATCGATGGCGGCGAGCTCGAGCTCGACGATCCGGTGCGCGTCGCGGGGCTCCGCCTGCGCCGCGGGAACCTCGGCCGGACGCTCCGGCGTGACGAGACGAAGCGGCGCGATGACCCGCGTCCTGTCGAGCCCCTCGAGCGCTCGACGCGCTTGTTCGTTCGAGGAGGCAGCGAGCTTCGCGACCCGCCTTACCACCGATTCGCACCGGTAGAGCCACGACGCATGCGCCGTCGGCGCGTAGCCGTGGACCGCACAGGTGCGCTCGGCCTTGTCGACGTTGTCTTCGAGCTCGTCGAGCGCGGCATCGATCCGCTCCTCGGCCTCGTCGCCTGCGGCACCGTCGAGCAAACTGACGAGCTTTTTCGTCTCGAAGCGGGCCTGCCAACCGACGAGCCGCAAGAGCGGCGTAACCATCCGCGACCAGAGGCCGGCCTTGATCTCGGGCCGCTCGGTCATCGCATCGAGACGCGCGCGGAGCCGATCGAGGCGCGCCTCGAGCTCCTCGTTCACGCGCTGCCCATCGCGTCGCGCCAGGTCGCGTCGGCGCGCTCCTCGAGCAGGGTGACGCCGCGCTTGCGGACGCGCTCGGCGAGCACCTCGACCTTGGACCGAACCGCGCGTGCCGCCTCGCCGGCCGACGGCAAGAGCTCTTCTATCAGGCGCGCCTCCATGGCGATGCGCGCGAGCGCCGCGTCGTCCCAGAAGACACGGAAGGCGCCGGCGTCGACGCACTCGTCGAGGGGCCTCGGCTCGAGGTCGTTCCACCACCGCTCGAGGAACGCGACCGAGCGCTCGGCGCGGCCGACGTCGAGGTCGCGGACGCGCGTCCGCACCACGACGGGCACTCTTTGTGCGCTCGGGGCGCTTGTGGTGCGGTAGCAGCGTTGCCGCGCCACCGCCCTGCCGCCCGGGCCATCCCCGCCATCACTGCCCCTCCTCTCCC
>JBGTSH010000317.1:0-12288 GCA_041940405.1 Polyangiaceae bacterium | reverse complement strand
CCGAAATATTCTGGCATTTCTAGCATTGCTGCCGGATCCACCTCCTGGCGAAATTATCATCTCCAGGTTTCCGTCTTGGTCGTAATCTCCAACGGAAATACCGTGCATGTCCCCCATAATCAGGTCATAAGGTTTGGTGTAATGTCCCTTGTTGTTCCAGCAAATCCTCACCCCAAAACCGTGATCATTTAGGATAAGATCGAGGTGCCCGTCCTGATCCAAATCTGCCACAACGGGAGCGTCCCATTTACGCAGATTCTTCTCTTCACGTGGAAAATATTGGACCGCCTCGATGAAGTTCACGTTGCGATAGTTAGAATCGGCTGCTGCCGTAGTTCCATGGTAAATCAGGTTGCAGACGAATACTGCAAGCCAAAGTAACATTCCATATAATATCTTCTCAGTTGGTGGTATCATTGGATCTTTGATCAATTGGCGTAATAGTAGAATTGCCTGCACCTTTTCGCATGAGGTCTTTCAAGTCCTCGAGGTAATGTTGGTAGACACCTCGCGGTGAACAGTCGTACTTCTTACAGAGGGAGGCCGCCATGCCGACGATTTCTCCCATCATGCCGCAGGTTCGCATCACTCTCACAGCACCCAGACCATCGTGCGAGACACTGATGTCGCGTCCCGCACGAGTACGGGATGTAGAACGTCCAGCCGGTGTCGAGGCCCGTCGTGACGAGGCACGACACGGTGAAGATCGCACCGATCCAGTAGAGGTAGAGGCTCAGCAGGTTGAGCTTCGGGAAGGCGACGTCTTTTGCGCCGATGGCGATCGGGATGACGAAGTTGCCGAGCCCGCCCGGGATGCTCGGGATGATGAAGAGGAACACCATGATCGCGCCGTGAAGCGTGAACGCCTGGTTGTATTGAGGCGCCGTCATGATGTCCTGCTTCGGGTTCAGGAGCTCGAACCGGAGCAAGAGGGCGAAGATGCCGCCGATCAGGAACGCGGTGAACGTGCTGACGAGGTACATCAGCCCGATGCGCTTGTGGTCGACGGTCGTCAGCCAGGACCAGATGCCGGCCTCGGCGTTGATGTAGTTCTTCCCGCCGGCAGGAACGTGGAGCTCTTCCGCGGTAGCTGCTCGCGACATGGTTACTTCTGCTCCTTGAGGAAGGCGATGATGCCTTCGATGTCCTTGTCCTTCAGGTAGCTGAACGTCGGCATCGTCGCGGGGTAGCCCTCGACGATCTGGGCCTGCGGGTTCAAGAGACTGCTCTTCACGTAGTTCTCGTCGACCGTGACCGTGGTGCCGTCGGTGAGCTTCTCGGAACGGCCCCAAAGGCCCTTGAAGCTGGGACCTTGGATGCGCGAGCCGTCGAGCGAATGGCAGCTCGAGCACAGCGAGTCGAAGCGCTTCTTGCCGAGCTGCACGGGCGGGAGCGGAGTGAGGAGCCCGCCGTTGACCAACCAGTTCTCGAACGTGCCCTGCTTGTCGTCGGGGCCGGACGGCATCACGTGCACCTGGGTCAGCATGCGCGAGTGGCCGTCGCCGCAGTACTCGGCGCACTCGACCGCCGTCGACCCCTCGCGCGTGGCCTGGAACCACAGCGTGGTGTAGAGGCCGGGCACGACGTCCTGCTTCGCGCGGAACTCCGGGACGAAGAAGGAGTGGATGACGTCCTTCGAGCTCATGATGAGCTTGACCGGACGATCCTTCGGGATGCCCAGATCCGTCGTGACAGTTCCGTCAGGATACTCGAAGGTCCAGTTGAACATCTGGCCGGTCACCTTGATCTCGTACGACCCGTGGGGGGCGACCGAGGCGTCGGCGTAGGCCTTGAACCCGACCCAGAACATGTAGATGAGCACCACCGTCGGGACGAAGGTCCAGAAGACCTCGAGCTTCAGGTGGTGGTCGAGCGGATGGGTCTTCTCGTCCTCGCTCTTCCGCTTGTACTTGAAGGCGAAGTAGAACATCGGCCCGACGACGACGACGAAGAACGGGATCGCGATCCAGATCCACGTCCAATAGACGCCGTCGATGCTCTCGGCGAACGTCGAGCTGGCGACGGGCATGCCGTCGTCCCCCACCTTGATCTCGATGTGCGGTTCGCCCGGGGGCGGCTGATTCGTCTGCGGCTGCTGGCTCATGAGTGACCTGTCTCGCCGGCAGCCTTCTGGGATCGGCCACCGCGCAATAGGCGGAACAAGAGAAACGACAGACCGACGACCGTGAGGGCGGCGCCGACCTGCATCGCGCGTCCGGCGGCGAGCACGTACTTTCCGGTTCGCGGATTGAACTGAAAACAGTAGAGGAGCGCGCTCTTGAGGGGCGAGTGCCAGACGCCCTTCTTCGCTTCGGCGATCGCACCCGAGACGTCGGTCGCCTCGAAGCGGATGCCGGTGAGCGCCTGCGAGAGCTTGCCCTTCGGCGTGATGACGAAGATGCCTGCAGCGTGCGCGTACTGCTTCTCGGCCTCGCTCCAGCGGTACCGGAAGCCGACCGCGTCGGCGAGGCGCGCGACCTCGGCCTCGGAGCCGAGCGCGAACTCGAACGCGCGCTCGTCGACCGGCCTGCCGTACGCCTCCACGTAGGCCTGGCGCTTCGCCTTGGCGACCTCGACCTTGTCGCGCGGGTCGAAGGTCACGACGAGCACGCGGTACTGGTTGCCCGCGTTCTCGGGCATCGCCTTGAGCACGTCCATCGTGCCGTTGAGCACGAGGGAGCAGAGCATCGGGCAGCCGTAGTAGGCGAAGACCAGGATGAGCGGCCGCTCGTCGTCGAGATACTCACCGAGGATCAGCTCGCGCCCGTCCGAGCCGGTGAGCGCGACGTCGCGCGGAACGTCGGCGCCCGGCTTGTCGACGATGCCGATGCCCTCGAGCTCCTCGGGCACCTGGCCCGTCGGGATGACCGGACCGTGCGAGCGCGGAGGTCCACCGGCCGCGTACGCAGAGCGCACCCCGACCACGGCCACCAAGGCCACCGTCAGGATCAGGCTCAAGAGCGTGCGCAGCGTCATCGGACAGACGTCTCTTCTCGGGTCGGGGATACGGATCAGGGATAGGGCGCGTCGGGCGGGGGCGCGCCGCCGCCGCCGGTGGGCGCCTTCTTCTTCTCGGGCTTCTTCTCTTCGGGCTTCTTCTCTTCGCCCTTCTTCTCTTCGCCCTTCTTCTCTTCGGGCTTCTTCTCGTCGCCCTTCTCGTCCTTCTTGTCGTCGCCCGGCTTGTCGCCTTCTTCGCCGGCGCCGTCGCCTCCGCCGGCGCCCGCTCCGCCGCCCTCGCCGTTGGGCTCGGGGGGCGGCGGGGGCTCGTCGTCGATCTCCGGGTTCTCTTCGACCGCGGGCTCGATCGGGATCTGCGAGTAGTGTGTGAGGACGATCGCCTTCGCGCGATCGGCCGGCATGCGCACGACGCCGCGCTGCTGATCGATCCACTGGTAGCTCGAGAGCCGCTCCTGCTCGGAGGCCCTCAGATCCGTGAGATCCTGCGAGACCGGCTCGGAGACCTTGCGCTTCAGCTCGGCACCGATGGTCTGCAAGAAGACTTGCCGCGTCGCGATCACGCAGATGACGACGAGCACGACCGTCGCGACGTACGCGCCGGTGATGAGCTTGAGCTTGGGGCTGTCCCGCTCGAGCGGGCCTTCCGGCTCTTCCTGCGGCTCGGTGTGAGCACGCTCCGGCGCGGCCTCGGTCTCGGTCTCGGTCGGCTTGGCCTGAACGCCCTCGGCCTCCATCTCCTCTTCGTCGGGGTCGTCGCTCTGCTTCGCAGCCGCTTCCTCGACGGCGCGCTCCTCGGCCTTGGCGTCCGCCTCGGCCTTGGCGTCGCCCTTCGCTTCGGACGCCTTCTCGTCGGACGCTTCGGCCTTGGCCTCCTCCTTCTCGGAGGATTCCGCCTTTTCGTCCTTCGACTCGGACGTCTCGTCCTCTTTCGGATCCTTCTCGTCGGACACGGCTACAAGTTCTCCGCCTTGAGGGCCTCGGGGATGTACGGATCACGCAGCGGGTAGGCCGGATCCGCGAAGCAGCGCTTGGCGATCCACGCGGCGGTGACGCCGAGAGGCGTGAGCAGACCCGCGATGTCCACCCAGCTGAAGCTGAGGTGGTGATCGAAGTTCGGCATCACGAGCCAGTAGATGTCGATGTAGTGCATCACGAGGATCCAGACGGCTCCGAACGCGAGCACCGAGTTGTTCCGCTTTGCGTGCCTCGACAGGAGGAGCAGGAACGGAATCACGAAGTGGCCGATGAAGATCGTGAGGCTCACCGGCTCCCAGCCGCCCTGCCAGCGCTCCTTGTAGAAGACGGTCTCTTCCGGGATGGCCGCGTAATAGATCAGGATGAACTGCGAGAAGCCGATGTAGGCCCAGAAGACGATGAAGCTCTTCAGGAACTTGCCGACGTCATGCTGGTGCTCGACCGTGAGGAGGTCGCCGCCGACGTTGTCGCGACGAAGTCGCACGATCATGAGTGAGAGCGCCGCCATCGACGAGACGAGCGCGCCAGCGAAGATGTAGACGCCGAAGATCGTCGAGTACCAGTGCGGGTCGAGGCTCATGATCCAGTCGAACCCGGCGAAGGTCGTCGTGATGCCGAGGGCGAAGGTCGCCGGCGCCGCCGCCGACTGCATCTTCTCCGAGAGCTTTCGGTCGCCCGACGAATCCTGGTCGCGGCTCTGCTTGTAGAACCACCAAGCGAGCACGCCCCACGTCAGGAGGAAGACGACCGCGCGGATGTAGAAGAACGTCGGGTTGAGGTAGCTCTGCTTACCCTGGAGGATCTTGTCCTTGGCGACGAGCGCCTCGTCCATCCAGTGGTGCCAGACGTCGTGCGACATGATGAAGAGCGGGATGAAGAGGAAGCCGCTCGCGATGAGCCCCTGCGCCAGCCACTCCATCAGCCGCCGCGGCGCGACCGACCAGCCGGCCTTGGTGAGGTGCTGGATGACGGTCATGAAGAGCGCGCCGAGGCAGATCGTCGTCGTGAACATGAAGCCCACGAGGTACGCCGCGCCGAAGCGGCCGTGACCGCCGTGCTCGTCCACCGGCCCGCCGAAATAACCGGCGAGGAACGCGATGAGGCCGAGCGCGCCGAGGCCGTACGCGATCTTGGTCCAGCCCTCCGACAGGTCCTTCGGCAGGAGGCCGTCGCCCTTGGGCGCCTTCTTTACGTGCGCGCTCACTTCGCACCTCCTGATCCGGGGGCGTTGGGCACTGCGTCCGCGGGCTTCAGCTTGCGTTTCTCTTCGTCGGTGAGCTGGTCGACCTGACCGCCCTGGCTCACCTGAAGCACGCGGACCCACGCGACGATCGCCCAGCGATCGTGCTCCGAGATCTGCGACGCGTACGCAGGCATGCGGCCCTTGCCGTTGGTGATCGTCTGGAAGAGCTCACCGTCGGGCGCCGTGCGGAGCAGGTCCTTGGTAAACGGCGGGATGCCCGCGAAGGCGCCGCCGCTCCGGCGAGGAACGAGCCCGTTGCCGCTGCCCGCCTGGTCGTGACAGGGCGCGCAGAAGATGTTGAAGCGCTCTTCGCCGCGGGCGAGCAGTGCTGCATCCACCTTCTCGAAGCAGGCCGAAGACCCGTCTTCCCGTTGCTTGTCCGTGCAAATCGGGACGTGGGCGATGGGCCTGCCATCTTTGCCCATGCCGCGGAAGAAGCGATCGTCCTCTTTGAGGTTCTTGGCGCGCTCTTCCTCGGTGAAGCCGTGGGCGACGGTGTGCTTGTCGATCGGCCGCATTGCGCGGTGATCGGCGAAGATCGGCGAGTGCGACTGGGCCCGGCGGTGGGGCTGCCAGTCCATGTCGGGCGCGAGGTGGAGAGGCGGGTCCGAGCTCGTGCCGCCGCGGCAACCCGAGAGCGCCGCAGCGACCGAGACCGCGGCAACCAAGCCGAGCGTGCTTGCAGAGAACCGAAGGGCGCTCACGAGTGCACCTCCTCGATCTCCTTGGCGCCGAGCTTCTCGAGCAGAGCGCGCGTCTTGCTCGCGTCGTACTTGGGATCGACCGCCTCGATGGTGACGAAGAAGCCGTCGTCGGTCGCGCGCGGGAAGCTCTTGTGACGGTTCATGGCGTGGAAGTACGTGGGCAGCCGGCAGAGCGCCCACAGCCCGAAGAAGCAGAAGAGCGCCGACAAGAGGATGGTCAGCTCGAAGTAGACAGGGATGTAGACCTGCCAGGAGAAGGGGCGCTTGCCGCTGATGTTGAGCGGGTAGTCCCAGTTCACGTACCAGGTGAGGAGCACGCCGCTCGACAGACCGGTGATGCTGCCCATGAGGACGATCCACGGCAGCTTCGTCGGCTTGATGCCGAGCGCCTTCTCCAGCCCGTGCACGGGGAACGGCGTCAGCGCGTCGATGGCTTTGTAGCCCGCGTCGCGCAGGCCCTCGCACGCGGTGTACAGCGCCTCGGGCGTTTCGAAGAGGCCGGTCATGCCCCAGAGCTCGCCCTGATCGGGCGGCGTGGTGCCGGGCGGCGGGCCACTCTCGTCATGGCCCGAGCCGTGCGTATCGTGTGCGTCGCTCATCTCAGTGGCCTCCCGCCGGGGCGAGCTTGCCGGACGACGCTTCTTCGTCGTGGTCGTCCTCGGGACCGTGGTGGTCGGGGTGCGGGTTTGCCTGCGGCATCACGCCCTTGACCTCGCTCGTCGCGATGACCGGCAAGAACTTGCAGAAGAGGAGGAACATCGTGAGGAACAGCCCGAACGTTCCGAGGAACAGCGAGATGTCCCAAATCGTCGGATAGAAGTAGGTCCAGCCGGACGGAATGTATTCGCGGTGGAGGCTCGTCACGATGATGACGAAGCGCTCGAACCACATGCCGATGTTCACCACGATGCTGATCGCGAACATCGCGGGGATGCTGGTCCGCACCTTCTTGAACCAGAAGGCCTGCGGGATGATGACGTTGCAGGTCACCATGCTCCAGTAGGCCCACTTGTACGGGCCGAACGCGCGGTTCTCGAAGAAGACGAACTTTTCGTACTCGACGCCGCCGTACCACGCGATGAAAAACTCGATGCCGTACGCGTAGCCGACCATCGATCCCGTCGCGAGGATGATCTTGCACATGTTTTCCATGTGCCGCATCGTCACGAGGTGCTCGAGCCCGAGCACCTTGCGCGCGATGACCATCAGCGTGATGACCATCGCGAAACCGGAGAAGATGGCGCCGGCGACGAAGTACGGCGGGAAGATCGTCGTGTGCCAGCCGGGGACGACGCTGGTCGCGAAGTCGAACGAGACGACGGTGTGCACGGAGAGCACCAGCGGCGTCGAGATGCCGGCGAGGATCAGGTACGCCTTCTCGTAGTGCAGCCAGTGCCGGTGTGAGCCGCGCCAGCCGAGCGAGAAGATGCCGTAGAGCGTGTGCGAGAGGCGCGTTTTGGCGCGGTCACGCAGCGTCGCCAGGTCGGGGACGAGGCCGACGAACCAGAAGAGGATCGACACCGTCGCGTACGTCGAGACGGCGAACACGTCCCACAAGAGCGGGCTCTTGAAGTTGGGCCACATGCTCATCTGGTTCGGCACCGGGAAGACCCAGTAGAGGAACCAGACGCGTCCGACGTGGAACGCGGGGTATATGCCCGCGGCCATGACGGCGAAGATCGTCATGGCTTCGGCCGCGCGGTTGATGCTCGTGCGCCACTTCTGCCGGAAGAGGAAGAGGATGGCGCTGATGAGCGTGCCGGCGTGACCGATACCGATCCAGAAGACGAAGCCGGTGATGTCCCAGGCCCAGAAGACGGTGTTGTCGAGACCCCAGACGCCGACGCCTGTCGTGACCAGCTTGGCCAGCGAGCCGACCATGACGAGCAGGATGCTCGCGGCGAGCATCAGGCCCAGCAGGTACTTCGGCGTCGGCTTCGACTCGGCGATGAGGGAGACGTCCTCGGTGACCGTGTTGAAGGTCGGCTTGCCGAGGACGAGGGGCGCGCGCGTACCGGGCGTCTCGCCGGGGACGACGTTCGGAGAGCTAGTAGCCATCAGTGGCCTCCCTTCGACTCGGCAGGCGCAGCCGCCTTCTTCGTGTCGGCCCTGTTCGGATCAGGCGGAGCGGGAGGCTCGAGCTCCGGGTTCGGGTTACGGATGCGAGCCAGGTAGGTGGTCCGCGGCCGGACGTTGATCTCTTCGAGCATCTTGTAGGCGCGGCCGAGGCCCGAGAGCTGCGCGACCGTCATGCGGTGGCCGTGCTCTGCGGGGTCGCGCTCCGCCTTGTCGTTGAGATCTCCGAAGGTGATCGCCTCGGTCGGGCAGGCCTGCGCGCACGCGCTCGTGAACGAGCGGATGATGCGAAGCTTCTCCTCGTTCGCCTCGACCATCGCCGCCTTCTTGTCGGCGTCGTTCGCGGTGGCGACAGGCTTCACTTTCTTGGCGGAGATCTTCGCCTGGTTCACGCGCTGCACGCAGTACGTGCATTTCTCCATCACGCCGCGCGAGCGCACCGTGACGTCCGGGTTCAGAACCAGCTTCTGAACGTCGGGGATGTCCTTGGTGTAGTTGAAGTAGTTGAACCGGCGGACCTTGAACGGGCAGTTGTTGCCGCAGTACTTCGTCCCGATGCACCGGTTGTAGGTCATCTCGTTGATGCCTTCCGGGCTGTGCGTCGTCGCAGCCACCGGGCAGACCTGCTCGCACGGCGCGTTCTCGCAGTGCTGGCAGGTCATCGGCATGTTGGCCGCGTCGGCCTCGTCGCCGTCGGCGACGATGTCGTGCTTGCCCTCGAAGTACCTGTCGATCCGGAGCCAGTGCATCTCGCGCGAGCGGAGCACCGCGTCGACGCCGAGGATCGGAATGTTGTTCTCCGACTGGCACGCCGTCACGCAGGCCGAGCACCCCGTGCACAGCGTGAGGTCGATCATCATCGCCCACTTGTGCCCGTCGTACTTCCACTCCTCGAAGAGCTGGTTGTTCTCGCCCTCGGGCTTGCCCTTGCCGGGATATTGAACGAGCTCGCTCGCCCACTTCGGGTCTTCCTTGAGCTGGGTGACCGTCTGCGTGCGGATGAGCGGACGGCCCTCCATCATGAAGTGGCCCTGCGTGACCGCCGGCCTGGTGTGGCCGCCGATCTTCTTCACGGTGCCGCCGGCGATGTACCAGCCCGTGCCCGAGCGGATGCCCGAGGTGCTGACGCCGACGCCCTTGCAGATGCGACCCTCGAGCTTGCGTCCGAGGCCGACCGGCAGCGTGACGGAATCGTCAGCGTGGCCGTACGAGATGATCGCCGGGATCTGCACCGAGCGAGTGCCGATCGCGACCTCGAGGTGGTCACCGCTCGCGACGCCGAGCTTCTTGGCGGTCCCCGCCGAGATCGACGCGTAGCTGCCCCACGTCGTCTTGTGGATCGGATCCGGCAGCTCCATCAGCCAGCCGTTGTTCGCGAAGCGGCCGTCGTAGGCGTGCGGATCGGGCGCGAAGAGCACCTCGAACTCGCCGGCCGGCGCCTGGTATCCCGCGATGACCTTCGCCGCGTTGCCGCCGTTGAAGGCGCCGCCGAGCTTCTTTGCTTCGAAGGGATTGTCCGCCTTCTTGGCGGCGTCCTCTGCCGGCTGGCGAAGCGCGTCGACGCGTTCCTCGAGATCTTGATCGGGCGCGTCGGGAGGCGGGAGCAAGCCCGTAGGCGGCGCGCCCTCGGGCAGATCCATCTGTTGCTTGATCTTGAGCGCGCTCGGATGAGCGGCCTCTTCGTCGGGCGTCAGCAGCCCGTCGTGCAGCACCGTGCGGAACGACTTGTCGAAGTTGGTGGGGCCCAGGATGGCGCCCCACGTCGCTTGGACGAGCTCGTACGGGGTTCGCATGCCGCCGACGAGGCGCTCGAGAACCTCGGCATCGGTGCGGCCGCCCCAGATCGGCGCGATGAGCGGCTGAACGATGGCGAGCGTGCCGTCGACGGCAGCGGTGTCCGACCAGCTCTCGAGGTAGTGAGCGCGCGGGACGTGCCAGGTGCAGACGCGGCTCGTCTCGTCGAAGTGCGAGGAGAGGTGGACCGAGTCCTTGGCTTTGGCGAGCGCCGCCTCGAACGGGATGTCGGCAGGCGCCGAGAACGCCGGGTTGCCGCCGAGGATGAGGACGGCGTCGATGCCGCCCGAATTGAGCTCTTGCGTCAGCTCGTTGAGCGAGCCGAGTCCCTCGGCGACGATGTCGAGCGGCGGCACGTAGCTTACCGCGTTGCCCACGAAGCCGAGCGCCGCGTTCATCGCAGCGACGATCGCGTGCACGGCCATCGGCTGGCGCTGACCCGCGACGATCGCACCCGCGCCGTTCGACGCAGCGAGATCCTTGGCGGCAGCCGCAACCCACTTCTGCTCCTTCTCGGAGAGCTTGGCTTCCGGTCCGGCCGCCGCCTCGGGGGCGACGCCGACGCCGGCACCGGCGAGCGCAGCAGCCAGCGCCTTGGCCAGATCGATGACGCGGCGGCCTTGGATGCGGAGTCGATGATCGGCGCCCATGCCCGTCGTCGTCGGGCTCGGCTCCGCGACGTACCATCGGGCCATCGGCATCGCGACGCCGCCGAGCATCGCAACCTCGGACTCGGGGCGGCGGCGCTTGGCGAACGCCTTGGAGTTTTTGACCGGGTCGTTCTCGACGCCGAGGATGTCGGCGTCCAGAACGACGACGACGTCGGCCTTCGTGAGCTCGAGCGAGACGTCCGCCGGGCGGCCGAGGACGTCCTCGTGCGCCTGGCGCGCGAGCTCGCGACCGAACGGCTCGAAGCGATAGAGCCGCGCTTGCGGCATGTCGCGCACCAGCGCGGCGATCGCGTTCGCGGTGGTCGGAGAGCGATGCTCTTCGATCAAGAGCGCGAAGCCCTTGCCCTTGCGCGAGCGCAGGCTGCGACCGAGATCGCCCAGGTACGCCCACGCCTCTTCGGCGGTCGCGTCGGCATGGGAGCCCCCGTCAGGGGACGAACCGGAAGCATTGCCGGCGCCCGGCGTCGCGCGACGCTTCGGCGACCTGGAGCGGTCCGGATCGTAGACGTCGAGCACGCTCGCCTGCTCGTACGCGGTGGTGCCGCCGAGCGACGACGGGTGCGCGGGGTTGCCCTCGACCTTCGTCGGGCGGCCGTCGGTGCTCTTCACGAGCAGGCCGATCGCCGAGCCGAAGATCGGCATGCTGGTCGCGTAGTAGACAGGCTTGCCGTCGACGAGGTCCTCGGGTCGCTTGGTGTAGGGGAGGATCCGCTCGTCGGGGCGGCGGCAGCCGGCGGCGAGCCCGCCGAGCGCCATCGATGCGCCCATCAGCGTCATGAAGGTGCGGCGGTCGACGCCGGGCGGCGGCTCGAAGCCGCGCGGCTCGAACTCGCTGACACGCTTGTCATCGAACGCTTCGGGGTTCGTGAGCTCGTCGGGCGACTGGACCCAGACGGACTCGCCCGGAGCGGGCTTCTGGCTTGCGTTGGACCCTTGAATGGGAAGGCGTTTCATCGGTGGCACCCCGAGCAGTGCTGGGGGGGGATCGGCGCCCCTGTGCCAGCCAGTTGGCCAGCGCGTTCGCCGGGCATGGGCTTACCGGACCGCTTCGACTCTTCGAGCAGGCCCATCTTCGTGACGTCCTTGGGATCGCGCAGGTGCTGCGACGGATCGCGGTGGCACTCGAGGCACCAGCCCATCGTCAGAGGCTCGGACTGCGTCACGACCGGCATCTGATCGATGCGGCCGTGGCAGCTCTCGCAACCGACGCCGGCGGAGAGGTGGACGGAGTGATCGAAGAAGGCGAAATCCGGGAGGTTGTGGACCCGTCGCCATTCGATCGGCTTGTCCTCGGCCCAGCTCTTTCGAACCGGCTCGAGCGCCTCACTCGTCGTCCTGATCGACGCGTGGCAGTTCATGCACGTCTGCGTCGGCGGGACGGATGCGACTGCGGCCTTCTCGACGGTCGAGTGGCAGTAGCGGCAGTCCATGCCCAGGTCGCCGGCGTGCAGCTTGTGACTGAACGGAACGGGCTGCTCCGGCGCGTAACCGACCGACAGATGCTTGTCGGTTCCGTAGTACCAGAGGCCTCCTGCTACGGCGGTTCCGAACGGCCCGAGGCCGAAGAGGACGCCGATGGGGAGCGCCTTGTTCGCCCACTTGGGGAAGAAGAAACGGCTCATGCGCGCTTTAGGCTCCGATCCCAGCGATGCGCCGGCGGATATGGGGCGAAACGGGGACTCGGAGCAAGATGGCAACTTGCCGCCTGGAGCGGCAGCGTGCCGCGGGCGCGGCAAGTTGCCGCTTCCCCAACGTCACCTTTTGCTGGTGACCTCGGGGTGCTGGGGGACGTCCACCCCTGCAGTTTCACCCCCCCAACCCCCCTCAACTTCGTTGTGGGGGGAGCACGCTTGTCACCAGATCTCCC
>JBGTSH010000316.1:0-12289 GCA_041940405.1 Polyangiaceae bacterium | reverse complement strand
GATGGCGCCGGGATCGACCTGATCCAGCAGCAGATCCGTGTCGCCGCCGGCGAGAAGCTCGCGCCCGAGGTCCTGTCACCGAAGCGCCGCGGCCACAGCGTCGAGGCGCGCGTCTACGCCGAGAATCCGCTGAAGATGTTCGCGCCGCAGCCGGGAAAGATCCAAAAGCTCCGCTGGCCCGACCACGCCGAAGACCTTCGCATCGAGACAGGTGTCGAAGAAGGCGGCGAGGTGACTCCGTTCTACGATCCGATGATCGCGAAGGTCGTCGCCTGGGCCGAGACGCGCGAAGCCTCGATCGCACGCCTCAACGCCGCGCTCGCCGCGACCGAGCTCGAGCTCGTCGGCCCGGCCGGGCCGGCAGCGACGAACCTCGACTTCTTGCAGAAGCTCCTCGCCTCGGATGAGGTCGCGGGCGGCGCCTTCGACACGGCCTTCGCAGAGAAGCTGGCGAAGAGCTTGAAATCCGGCGCCTAGCACCGGAGATCTGGTTCGACGCTGAACCTTCGCCGTATTCTTCGAGGGCTCATGCGCCCGTCGAGGATACGGCTCGCGCTCGCTACCCCGCTCGCTCTGGCAGCAGCGTGCGGAGGACGAAGCGATCTCGATCCTCTCTCGACGCTCCTGTCCGGCAGCGGAGGCTCGGCGAGCGAAGGCGGCTCGAGCGGCGACGGCGGCAGCACTTCGACGGGCATCTCGCCGACGACCGCGACCGGCGTCACGTCCTCGACCGGGACCGGCGGAGCGCCTCCCGCGTGCGAGCCTCCGATCGCCGCATGGAGCCAGTACGTCGAGGAGCTCGGCCACGTCTTCGATCCGGCCTCGGCGATCGATGACGAACAGAACCTCTTCTTGTTCGCGGCGTACGAAGCGCCGGCCGAGCACGGCATGGTGCTCCGCAAGATCGATCCCTGCGGCAACGTCCTCTTCTCGCGCGCGATGCCGGACGCGCGACCGGGGACCGCGGTCGGCGGCGTCTTCGCTGCCGGTCGGGTCGTCTTCGGCGGGGAAGGCGTGGTCGCCGCGTTCGAGCCCGACGGCGATCCGCTGTGGGCCCGCTCGTTCGAGGGAGCCACCATCGAGGCGCTCGCCGAACATGACGGATACGTCTACATAACCGGCGGCTTCTCGGGCACGGTCGTCTTCGGCACCGAGGTACGAACGGCGATCGGTGGCAGCGACATCTTCGTCGCCCGCTTGGACGACGGCGGCGGCGTCGATTGGGTCCAGACTCCCGGGAGCGTGGCCGACGAGCAGGGGGCTGCCGTCGCCGTCGGAGCCACCGGGAACCTCTGTCTGGGCACGCGCGGCAGCGGTTTCATCCAGTGGACGATGGACTCGAACCCGAGCTCCGCGGCGATCGTCCAGCTGTCGGGCGAGACAGGCGAGATTCGATCGGCCATCGCGACGCCCGAGGCAGAGACCTATGCCATGGCGACCATCGACGACGACTGCTTGGCCGTCGGCGGCTACACCACGTCGCTCTGGCTGGGACCCGTCGCGCTCCCCACGGCAGCCGACGGCTGGAACGGCTTCGCAGCGAGGATCGGCCCGCTGGCACAGGTCGTCTGGGCACGACCGTTCGGCCCGGACTTCGGCATGCCGCGGACGATCGTGCTCGATGAATCGTCAGAGACGGCGCTCATCGGCGGAAGCTTGCACGGCGCTTGGACGTTCGAAGACGCATCGGTGCTCGGGACCGAGGTCACCAAGGCCAACTCGCTCTTCGTCCTCGGCCTCGGGCTCGATGACGGCGGGTATGCCTGGGGCCGCACCTTCGACGGCTCGATCTTCCACCGCACGGAGGACATCCATCCCGTGAATGACGGAGCGGTCATGCTGACCGGCACGTTCGAGGGGCCCGGCCTGGACTTCGGGCAGGGGTCGCTCGGGGTGGAGGCGTCGAAGAGCGTCTTCGTCGCCCGGGTGGACGTGCCGAACTGACCCCCCGCCTCACAGCGGAATGTCGGCGTCGACGATCGTCCCGCCTTTGTTCGATTGGATCGAGAAGCGCCCGCTGGTTCGCTTCACGACCAAGAGCCCGCGACCGAGTCCGGTCTTGCTCTGGAAGCGCCCGGCGAGCACGGCGTCGACGTCGGCGATGCCGGGGCCGCGATCGACGGCCCGCACGTGCATGACCAAGCTGCCATTTTTGCGCACCGAGAGCTCGACGGATCCCTCGCCGGCGTACAGGGCGATGTTGCGCGCCAGCTCGCTGACGACCGTCGAGGCGCGCTGGATCGCGAACGCGCTGCTGCCATGCTCCTTGGCGATCTCCCGCGCTCGCAGGCGCGCCTTCGCGACGTCGGGGACTCCAGAGACCGTGATGCGTTCCGGAGCCGCGGTGATTTGCGGCCCCGCGAGCGCGTCGATCTGCTCGTAAATCCTCGCTTGCTTCTCTCGCTCGACGAAGAGGCGTACGCCGGTTCGCGTCTCCTCGAGGAGCCGGGACGGATCGCCCGAGCCCATCGCGCTCCCCTTCGCCCGCCGGAGGATCGACGTCGCGAGGACGTCCGGGACCTCCGCGGCGAGGAGGCGGAAGAGCTTTTCTTCGAGCTCGCTGGGGGTGAGAGGCTTTGCCGACGTCCCCGGCGTACGATCTGCAATCGCGCTACGTAATGGGCGCTTCTCCACTGGGCCTTACTCTCACTCGTACCAGGCCGGAGGCTTGCGCCTCAAGAACGATGTCGACAGGCTCCTCAGCGGAAGGGGTCGATGCCGTCGACCAACGCACCGTCGAAGCGACCTGCGTCGATGATGCGACGACCACCTACCTCGACGGTCTGCCTGCGTCCGAGCATCACCATCTGCACCGGCGCTTCATACGGAGCGCGGGTCACCTCGGCGCTCGCGTAGCCCATCGAGATCGCCAGGCCGGGGAGCAGCATGTCCTGCCGGTCGGATCCGATCTCCGAGCGGACCAAGTAGTTGGTGGGGAAAACGGCGAGACCAACGCGGTTCGCGTTCACATGGCTGGCGAGGTAGGCGTCGACCACGGCGCGTACTTCGGCGTCTGTGGTCTCGAACGTGCCCATGCGGCCCCCGCTGAAGACGGCGCGCAGCGGCGCGCGCCGCAGCCGCTGCCTCTCGATCTCGACCTTCGGACCGAAGATCGCGCGGTCGCAGACCAAGGTCCCGGACACGCGGTACGGGTGCAGGTAGACGTGACCAGCGGGGAGGTTCTCCGACGTGCCGGGGCTTGGCCGGCCGGCTGAGGAGAGGATCGGGTGCCGCGGATCGAGATGGATCTCGAGCGCAGTCCCCGCCTCGCTCGTGACCCGGACCACGCTCGGCGCCGCGAGCGCCGAGGTGACGCGCGCGTTCACCACCGCGAGGAGATCCGGATCGGCTCGCACGCTCGTCACGAGCAGGCGCTCGTCGACTTGCAACAGATGGAGATGACGCGCCCGCTGCGCTTCCGCCGTCTTTGCGACGGCAACGGACATGGCAGCGGGCGGGCGGACGGGAGCCAGGAGCATCGTCGCTGTGGCGCCTTGTAAGAGCGGCGTCAGCTTCGCGCCGTACTCGCCGATCGACGCCGACTCGGCTTCGAGCGGCTCGACGTCGATCAGGATCGGCTTGGCACCCGCCTCTTCGACGGCGCGAGCCAAGATCGGCGCGACGGCGCTCGCGCGGTACAAGAGGATGTGCACCGTCTCGCGTGGCAACACGCCCAAGCAGCGCACGACGACGTTGCGCGCGCCGTGCGCCACCGTCGCCTCGTCGGGAGGCGGAGGCCGCGTGGTGATCCCCGTGGGCATGGGCGTCGCACCCCGCGCGATCGGTGGCGTGAGCTTCCGCCCCGGCTTCTTGTGCACCCCTGACGGCACCGCCTTCGAGTCTAACAGTTTGCTGAAGAAGGCGACGTCGGGGTGCTCGATGACGCCGGTGCTGCACTTTCACCCCCCAGCCCCCCTCGCTGCGCGAGGGGGGAGCCCGCTTGAAGCAGGGGCCAGAGAGACAGGGTCGTATATGCTGTGCCGATGCGATCGCGGCTCTACCGAACCGGCCTCCTCGCGCTCTCGATGGCCTTCGCACCGGCTTGCTCCGATTGCTCGGCCGGGAGCGACGACGAGGACGGCGGCGGCGGCGAGGGGGCGGGCACGTCGGGGCCCTCCGGCTCGACGTCGAGCGGCTTCCAGAACGGCTCGACGGCGACGGGCATGACCGACGACTGCATCGCGCAAGCGAAGCTCATCTACGTGGTCTCGGTCGACGACGTCCTCTACTCCTTCAATCCGGAGACGCCCGGCCTCGCCGCCTACAACCCCGTCGGTCCGCTCTCATGCCCCTCCGCCGCAGCGCCCCAATCGATGGCGGTGAGCAGAGACGGGACCGCCTACGTCTTTTACGACTCGGGCGAGCTGTTTCGCGTTTCGACGACCGACGCGTCGTGCCAGGCGACGAGCTACGTCCACCCGGTCCAACAAGGCTTCAACCAGCTCGGAATGGGATTCACCGCGACGGCTCCCGAGTCGCCGAACGAGGTGCTCTACATCGTGAGCCCCGCGTTCGGCCTCGCGACGGTCTCGCTTCCCTCCTACGAGGTGTCGCAGACGGGAACGCTCGTCGGCGCGGCCGAGCTCACCGGCGGCCCCGACGCGAAGCTCTTTCATTTCGCCGCGGCGAACGCGCAGCTGGGTGAGGTCGAGCTGACCTCCGGGTTCGGCCTCATGCCGATCCACACCTTCAACGAGCTCGCCGGAACCGCGGCGTGGGCGTTCTCGCGCTACGCGGGGAAGTTCTACATGTTCACGTCGCCCGGCGCGGGCATTCCGTCGACGACCACTGAATACGATCCGGCAATGGACGTCTCGACGGTGCGCGACCAAAACGTCGGCTTCACGATCGTCGGAGCAGGGCAGTCCACGTGTGTCCCGCCGCCTCCCCCGACGTGATCCCTCCCGAGCTTGCGGAGCGGTTTCGTCCGTTCGTGCTCGGCTTTCAGGCGATAGGGGTCTCCGAGAGGACGGTGTGGCAGGCCCTCGTACGCGCGATGACGGCGCGCGGGTTGGGATCGCTCGACGAGCTGATGAGCTCGGGGCAGCTCCCCGACGTTTGGCCCGAAGCAGTCGCGACCTTTCCCCCCTTCTCGACGCTGCTCGCCGGCGCGGCCGTCCCCCTCGGAGCGTTCGCCGTCGTCGACTACCTCGCCGCAAGCTGCGCTTCGATGGCCGAGGGGATCGAGCGGCTCGGCCGGTACTTGCGGATCATTCGCAATGGGATCTCGTTCGACATCCGCGCCGGCACGACCGAAGCGCGAATCGACTTCCTCGACGAGCGGGCCGACGACACGTTCTTCGACGAATGGACCATCGGCGTCACGGTGCAGCGCTTCCGCGCTTCGACCGGAATCCCCTTCGACGTCCGCGAGGCCCGCTTTCGCTCGGCCCCGAAAGGCGCTGACACGAGCAAGGCGCGCGCGTTCCTCGGGTGCGATCCCGTGCTCGGCGCCAAGGTCGGCGGCTTCAGCGTCGGCATCGACGTGTGGAACGCCCCGCTCATCCTCAGCAACGAGCCGATGCGCCAGAGCCTCGAGGCGCACGCCGAGCGCCTCTTGCACGAATCGATGGCCGAGAATGCAGAGACGCGCCTGCGCGTGCGCAGAGCGGCGATGGAGGAGCTTCGCGGAGGCGACCCATCGATCCAATGCGTCGCCAAGAAGCTGAAGATGACCCCTCGCACCCTGCAGCGGCGCCTCAGCGACGAAGGCGCCAGCTACCAGACCGTGCTCGACGAGCTGCGGGCAAGCCTCGCCGACCGCTACCTCGAAGTCGAGGGCCTCAGCGTCACCGAGGTCGCGTTCCTCCTCGGGTACGCCGAGGCGAGCTCCTTCGCGCGCGCCTATCGTCGCTGGACGGGCAAGAGCCCGGTTCGAGCGCGCCGCCACGGCGAGACCCGGAAGAGCGCTCAGTAACCGCTCTCGACGGCGGCGAGCTTCTCTCGAGCGCCCTTCCAGGTGAGCGCCTCGACCTCGTCGGGCGTAGCGTTCCAGTGCGTGGTCCTGCCCGTGAACCCGAGATCGTTTGCCTGCTGCATCGCGGTCAGGTGCGCCCCCGATCCGACGAACTCGTAGAGCGCATCCTCGCTCTCCCAGACGCCGATGGTCCTCGAGTCGCCGCAGCTCGCGTCGCCTCCCAGCGCGAAGGCCACGAGACCCGGGGTCTCGCCGAGCTGCGCCACCACCTTGCCCGCCTGCGCGAAGAACGCGTCCTGCTTCTCGGGCTTCACGAAGATCTGCGTGGCGCTGACGACGTAGGTCGCCTGCGGCGTCCCGGTGAACCCGGTCATCGGATCGTAGCCCGGCCCCGAGAGCGGCTTGGCTTCGGCGAAGGCCGAGTCTTCACAGGCATAGAGGTGCTCGTACGGATCGACCTGTTCGCCGGAGCCGCCTCCTTCGCCGGACGGCCCAGCGGCGCCTTCGCCTTCGGAGTCCGACGCGGAATCCTCGCAGCCCGCAGCAATAACCAACAATACTGTCATGATTGAGAGTCGCTTCATGCTCTATCCCTCGCTGTGGTTCGCCGTGACGGGCCTGACGATGCCGAAGATCAGCTCGTCGAAGGTCCGCCCCAGCCGCTTCGATCGGAACGCGCGCTGCGTTCCCATGTTCTTCACATCCACTTCCTGGCCGGCCGACAGGCCGCGACGCATCGTGACGACCCATCGCGCGTCGCCCTCGTCGGGCTGAATCGAGGCGTACGTGTACGACCCGGCGCGCAGGACCTCGACGATCCGGCCGTGCAGCTTCTCGTCGCCCTCCCGCGGTGGGTCGACGTCGGCGAAGGGGTTCTTGCTCGCCACGACAGCGGCCGCGGCCTCGATCGCGTCCCCTCCCCTGCCCGCGCCCGATTCCGTGCATCCGGTCGGGGCGAGCATCACGAGGGCGGCGACGGCGCAGATGGTCTTCGACATGGGTCCTCCCGAGCGCTGGTAGACCCTAGGTTTCGGCGCTCGATCGCGCGCGACCGATGGCGTCAATCGCGCGACAGATCGCGACAGCCGCCGCCCAAAACCTGCTCGCGCCGCCTCTCGGCCGCGTTAGCATCGCCGGCGCATGTCAGCCGTCGATCGCGCCGAGCGTTGGATCTCCCACGACCCCGATCCCAAAACCCAGGCCGAGCTCCGCGCCATCGTCGACAAGGCGAAGGCGGGCGACGCCGCTGCAGAGAAGGCCCTCGCCGACCGGTTCGCCGGCCCGCTAGAGTTTGGAACGGCGGGCCTGCGCGGCGTGCTCGGCGCGGGCGAGAGCCTGATGAACCTCGCGGTCGTCCGGCGAACGACGTTCGGTCTCGGCCGCTATCTGCTCGCCGATCCGAAGCTCGACGTGAAGAATCGCGGCGTCGTCATCGGCTACGACGGCCGTCGCATGAGCCGCGAGTTCTCGGAAGAAGCGGCGCGCGTCCTCGCCGCGCTCGAGATCCCGACCTTCGTCTCACCCGGGGTGTGTCCGACGCCAGTCGCCGCCTACGCCACGACGCGGCTCGACGCGGCGGCCGGCATCATGGTCACGGCGAGCCACAACCCTCCCGAGTACAACGGGTACAAGGTCTACTGGGGGAACGGCGCGCAGATCATTCCGCCCCACGACACCGGGATCGCTGCAGAGATCGCCGAGGCGCCGGAAGCCGACGCCGTGCCGCTCGCAGAGAAGGGCGGTGCTGCTGCGCGCGCCCTCATCCGATCCTTCCCCGAGGATCTGGAGCCGAGCTACCTCGACAAGGTCCAGGCGCTCTCGATCGGCTCGGCGGGCGACCGCACGGTCCCCATCGTCTACACGCCTCTGCACGGTGTCGGTAACCGGCTCATTCGCGCGACGCTCGAGCGCGCCGGCTTCACCAACGTGCACAGCGTGCCGGAGCAGGCCGAGCCCGACGGCGAGTTCCCCACGGTCGCGTTCCCCAACCCGGAAGAGAAGGGCGCGCTCGATTTGTCGTACGCGCTCGCCGAGAAGGTCGGCGCCGACATCATCCTGGCGAGCGATCCCGACGTCGACAGGCTCGCCGTCGCGATCCGCCGGCAGAATGGCAAGTTCTTGCAACTGACCGGCAACCAGGTCGGCGTCTTGCTCGGCCACTACCTCCTCACAGAGGGGCCCAAAGAACAGGATCGCCTCGTCCTCGCTTCGTGCGTGTCCTCACCGCAGCTCGGCGACATCGCGCGCGAGCTCGGCGTTCACTACGAAGAGACGCTCACCGGCTTCAAGTGGATTGCCAACCGCGCCATGGAGCTCGAGAACGAGAAGCAGTACCGCTTCGTGTTCGGCTACGAAGAGGCCCTCGGCTACACGGTGGGCTCGCTCGTGCGCGACAAGGACGGCATCGGCGCCGCGCTCCTCTTCGCCGAGCTCTACGCGCGCCGCCGCTCGGAACGAAAGTCGATGTTCGACGTGCTCGACGGGCTCGCTCGCGAGTACGGCCACTACGCGAGCGGGCAGCTCGCGATCACGATGAAGGGCGTGGACGGCATCGCCAAGATCCAGTCGGTGATGAAGAGCCTCCGCGAAAAGACGATCGACAAGGTCGGTCCGCTCGCGGTCCTCTCGATGACCGACGTCTCCAAGGGCATTCGCGTGGCCAAGGGCGAGACGACGAAGATCCCGCTGCCGCCGAGCGACGTCCTCTTCTACGAGCTCGAAGCGAAGTGCCGCATCATCGCTCGGCCGAGCGGCACCGAGCCCAAGCTCAAGATCTACTTCGACGTACGCGAGCCGATGAAGAAGGACGAGCCGCTCGTCGATGCAGAGGCGCGCGCCCAAGCCCGCATGAGCGAGCTGAAGAAGGCGTTCGCGGCTATCGCCGGGCTCGAAGCCTCGCTCTGAAAGCCCCGGTGTAAGCAGGACCGGAAACTTCCGTTCTTCCGGGGTCGCGCATCGCTCGCGACGCCACCCTGCCGGAGGATTCCCGTGCCCAAGCTGTCTCTTTCGCCCCGCCGGGTCGGCGCGGCGCTCTGCCTTCTTCCGATCCTCGTCGCCTGCGGCGGCGCGCCAAAGATGTCCGACGCGATGCCGGCAGGCGCACCGCCGGCTCCCGGCGACATCGCCGAGGTCGCCGGCATCGCTCAGGCGCCTGCGGCACCGACGATGCCCGTCTCGGGCGGAGAGAGGTCGTCCCCCGCCGCGCCCGGCAATGCGCAGTCGCCGCCGGCTGCCAACGCGAAGACCGCTCCCGGCGAGCGCGCGAAGACGCCGCAAGCCCTCGTCGTGTTCACCGGCGACCTCAGCCTGAGCGTCGCAGAGGACCGCGTCGCCGGCGCGCTCGACGCCGCCGTCCTCGCCGCCGAAGAGGCTGGCGGTCACCTCGCCGGCCGCGGCAACGACTTCGTGAAGGTGAAGGTCCCGTCGGCCAGCTTCCGCGAGTCGATGACGCGGATGGAGAAGATCGGCGAGGTCACGAACCGCTCGGTCACCGCCGACGACGTCACCGCAGAGTTCAAAGACCTCGAGGTCAGGCTCGAGAACCTCAAGGCCACCCGCAAGCGCATCGAGGAGTTCATGGGTCGCGCGCAGAACTTGAACGAGCTCTTCGTGGTCGAGAAGGAGCTCGAGCGCGTCACGACCGAGATCGACGTCATCCAGGGCCGCCTCCGGTTCCTTCGCGAGAGCACCTCGTTCTCGGTGATCACCGTCCGCGCCGTCGCCAAACCGAAGCCGGTCGTCGCCAAGGATCCCGTCACGCCTCCGAAGCAGCCGCCGCCTGCGGCGCGCACGATCGATCTTCCGGTCTCCTGGCTCGGCGGCCTCGGCATCGACGAGCTGCTCCGTCTCTGAACCCCGGCGTCCCTTCTTCCAAACAGAGATTCCCATGAACAGGCTCGCTTTCCTCCTCCTGGCTCCCCTCGCGATCCTCACCGGCTGCACGCACGACCCGGCGATCGCCACGCCCGACGACTTCGCCGAGCTCGACGGCGGCGATCATCACGCCTACCGCGCGACGAACGCCTCGGGCGTCGTCGTCGGCGTGCGTTCCGAGAAGAACGACCCCAAGGGCAACCTCGACTTCTGGTCGCAGGCGCTCGCCAACAAGCTCGAGAAGGGCGGCTACAAGAAGGTCGCCTCCGACCTCGTGACGACGTCGGCCGGGATCCAGGGCCGCCGACTCAAGTACGAGATCGAGCGCGGCGGGCGCACCAGCGAGTACTGGATCACGATCTTCGTGACGGCGCGCGACGTCGTCGTCGTCGAGGCCGGCGGCGACAGCGCCTTCTTCGACGAGAAGACCGAGAAGCAGGTCGACCAGGCCATCAAGAGCCTCGAGCTGGGCTGACCGAGGCGCGTATCCTCGGGCGGCGATGCCCAAGCTCGTCCCGGCGCTCCTCGCGCTGGCCGTCACCCTCCTGTTCGCGCCGCGCGCCCGAGCGGATCTCCTCGACGAGGTCCGCGCAAAGAAGGTGCTCGTCTGGGGCGCCGATCAAGAAGGAGGCGGCCCGTACGTCTATCCTCGCGACGACGACCCCGATCAAGTCACGGGTTTCGAGGTCGAGCTCGCGGCGCTGATCGCTCGTGAGCTCGGTGTTTCGCCGAAGTTCTTCCAGGGCAACTGGGACAAGCTGCCCGACCTCGCACGCACCGGACAGATCGACGTCATCCTGAACGGCTACGAGCTGACGCCCGAGCGCGAGGCCGTGCTCGAAGCGACCAAGCCGTACTACGTCTACGGCCTGCAGCTCCTCGTGAAGAAGGGATCGCCGATCGACGGCTTCGACGCGCTCGCCGCACGAAAGAGCCCGAAGGTCGGCGTGCTCGGTGGCTCGGCGGCCGAGGGGCTCGTCGAGTCGAAGCTCGGCAAAGGCAGCGCCACCTCGTACGACGGCAACACCGACGCGATGCGCGAGGTCGAGACGGGAAAGCTCGACGCCACCGTGCAGGACACGCCCATCGTCGCGTTCTACGCGCCACGCTTTCCGGGCCTCGTCGCCGCAGGTCCCGTCGAGGGCGAGGGCTACTACGTGATGTTCGTGAAGAAGGGCGAGACCCGTCTCGCGCGGGCGATCGACGCCGCGCTCGTCTCGCTCCACGCGTCCGGCGAGCTCGAGAAGCTCTACGCCAAGTACGGGCTCTGGAACGCCCAGCAAAAGAAGCTCGACGATCACCTCGGACCGCGAACGGCGCCGTCCCCCGCCTCGTCCGCATCGTCCGCTGCAGGCGCTGGTCCGCCGGAGGCCGCGCCCATCACCGCCCCGCCGGTCCGCGCCGGCGAGCGGCCGCATGGTCTCGGCGTGGTCTGGAGCTATGGGGGCATCCTCACCGAGGCCGCGGCGATCACCATTCTCTTGTCCATCGTCTCGTTCCCCATCGCGGTCGCGGTCGGCCTGCTCGTGGCGCTGGGCAGGCTCTACGGGCCGAAGTGGCTGGCCCGCCTCCTCGCGGTGTACGTCGAGGTGCTGCGCGGCACGCCGCTCATGCTGCAGCTCTACTTCCTCTTCTTCTTCCTGCCCGAGCTCGGCGTTCGGCTGCCGGCATTTGCGACCGCGATCATCGGTCTGGCGGTGAACTACTCGGCGTACGAGAGCGAGATCTACCGCGCGGGGCTGCAGGCGATCCCGCAGGGACAGATGGAGGCGGCGCTGGCGCTCGGGATGAGCCGCACCCAGGCGCTCCGCCACGTCATCGTGCCGCAGGCCACGCGCATCGTGATCCCGCCGGTGGTCAACGACTTCATCGCACTCTTCAAGGACACCAGCGTCTGCTCGGTGGTCACCGTGGTCGAGCTCACCAAGCGCTACTCGATCCTCAACATGAGCACACAGGCCACGATCGAGCTGACGATCATGACGGGCCTTCTCTATCTCTTGATGAGCTTTCCCCTCGGCGTGCTTTCGCGCCGGCTCGAGGCCAAGCTCGGCCTCCGCGAGGTGAACGCGTGACCGCCGCGACGATCGCGATCGAGGCCGTGTCGAAGTCCTTCGGCGCCACGCCGGCCTTGCGCAACGTGACGATCGAGGTGCCCGCCGGCGAGGTTGCGGTGCTCATCGGACCGAGCGGCTGCGGCAAGTCGACGTTGCTCCGGTCGATCAACGGGCTGGAGAAGTTCGACGCCGGCACCATCCGCGTCGGCTCGCTCGAGGTTCCGCCCAGCGTGCACCCGCGGATCCACGCCGACCTCCTGCGAAGCCTGCGACGCAAGGTGGGCATGGTCTTTCAGGCGCTCCACCTCTTTCCACACCTCGACGTGCTCACGAACCTCACCGAAGCGCCCGTCCGCGTTCTCGGCGAAGACCGCGGCGCGGCGAGCGAGCGAGCGCTCGCAGGGCTCGAGCGCGTCGG
The DNA here is from genome assembly GCA_041940405.1 of Polyangiaceae bacterium. GTDB lineage: Bacteria > Myxococcota_A > Polyangia > Polyangiales > Polyangiaceae > Xiheicaenibacterium. Next base: position 24 of record JBGTSH010000316.1, on the reverse strand, counting down.
GCTCAAGGGCCTCGAACGGCGCAT
>JBGTSH010000315.1:0-12475 GCA_041940405.1 Polyangiaceae bacterium | reverse complement strand
TCGACCCAGCGAACGCGGTCGCGACGCTCGGCCGCACCGAGCTCTTCATCCAAGCCGGCCTGCCCCGGACCGCGCTCTCGGTCCTCGAGCGCGCGATCGAGCTCTCGCCTCGATCGATCTCGCTCCTTAGGGTGTACGCAGCGCAGCTGCGAGCGTTCGGCCGCGATACAGAGGCCGACGAGGTGGACGCCCGCTGGTACGCGCTGCGATCGGATGACGCCGCGTTCGCAGCCAAGCAGCTCGATCGCGCGGTCGCGCGTCGCGACAAGAAAGGCGCGGAGCGATGGATCGGCCGGCTCTCGCGCACCGAGCCCGATCTGGTCTTCGCCGAGACGGCGGCGGCGCGCGCGCATCGGTCGCTGGGCGACAAGATCAAGGCGCGCCGCGCCCTCGAGGCGGCGCTCGAGATCGCTCCCGAGGATCAGGGCACGCTCCGCGCGCTCGCCGACCTCGCCGGCGAGGACGCCGATCGCGATCTGCAGCTCCGCTACCTGCGCCGCGTCCTCACGCTCTTTCCTCAGGACAAGGCGGTCCGGACGTACGTCGAGTACCTCGCTCCTGCGAAGCCGCGAGAGGACGAAGCGCTCGCGTTCGACAAGGCCAAGCTGCTCGAGCTCGCGAAGCGGCCGCACGGCAAAGACAAGACCCGCGTCCTTCGCAGCTTGACGGTCACCACCGTCTTCCCGAACGGCCTCGCGAGCCGGTTCTACCAGGTCGCTTACCAGCCGCTCACCGACGAAGCGGCCGCCGAGGCGCGGCAGTACCTCACCCAATACGAGGGGTCGAAGCAGTCGATCGAGCTCCGTGCCGCGCGGGTCTACCGCACCGACGGCAGCGTGGCCGAAGCGGTCGAGAGCGGAGAGAGCGCCGCGCACAACCCGGCGATGGCGATGTACACGTCGGTCCGCGCGTTCGCCGTCACGTTCCCGCGCGTCTCGCCGGGTGACGTGGTCGAGATTCGCTACCGCATCGACGACGTCGCCGCGCGCAACGAGGTCGCCGACTCGTTCTACGACATCGAGTTCCTCCAGGCGCGCGGCACCTCGCTCTCGAGCGAGCTCGTCGTGATCGCGCCCAAGAACCGTCCGCTCACGACGTTCGTTCACAACCTGCCCGGCGTGAAGCAGACGGTGACCGAGAGCGGCGATCAGCGCACCTACCGGTTCCTCGCCGAGAACGTCGCCGGTCTCTCGGTCGAGCCGAACATGCCGCCGGACGGTGAGCTGCTCGGTCAGGTGCACCTCTCCACGTTCAAGAGCTGGGACGAGCTCGCCAAGTGGTACTACGGCCTCGCGCGCGATCAGCTCGACGTCGACGACGAGGTGCGAAAGCGCGCGAAGGACATCGCGGCGAACGCCAAGGACGACGCGTCGAAGGTCCGCGCCGTCTACAAGCTCGCGACCGAGCTCCGGTACGTCGCGCTCGAGCTCGGTATTGAAGGGATCAAGCCGCGGCGATGCGCGCTGACGATGGCTCGCGGCTGGGGCGATTGCAAAGACAAGGCGACGGTCATCGTCACCCTGCTTCGTGAGCTCGGCATTCCGGCGAACCTGGTCCTCGTCCGCACGCAGCAGCGCGGCGATCTTCCGAAGGGGGCCCCGCCGAGCCTCGCGGCGTTCGACCACGCGATCGCCTACGTCCCCTCGCTCGATCTCTACTTGGACGGCACGGCCGAAGGCTCGGGCTCACGAGAGCTTCCGGAGATGGATCGCGACGCCGTCGCGCTCGTCGTGTCGGAGACCGGCGGCAAGCTGGTGCGGCTGCCGAACGCGCCAGCCGGCGCGTCGCCGCACGTCCGCAAGATCGACCTCGGGCTCGCGCAGGACGGCAGCGCCACTTTCACCTTCGAGACCACGGTCGCCGGGGTGAACGCCGCCGCCTGGCGCTCGCGGTACCACGCCGAAGGCACGCGGCGCGATCGCGCCGCGCGCGACCTCGGCACCTTCTTCGGCACGGTCGAGGTGGCCAAAGACGGCATCACCGTGCGCGACGCCGAGGACATCGAGAAACCGATCCGGATCAGCGTCAAAGGCCGCGCCCCGGCGGCGGCACGTCGCGAAGGCGACGGCCTCAGCATCCCGGTCGCCAACTCGCTCGACCTCGTGAGGTCCGTCGCCTCGCTCTCTTCGCGCCAGAACGACGTCGTCGTCGGCGCGCTCTCCAGCTCGGAAGAGGAGCGGACCATCCGGTTGCCTGCGGGCGCCAAGGTCCGCCGCCTCCCCACCGCGGCGAAGGTCACGAGCAACTTCGGCTCCGCCGAGATCGAGGTCTCGAACGAGAGCAACAAGGTTGTCATCAAGAGCAAGCTCGCGCTCAGCAAGAGCCGCATCACCCCCGGCGAGTACGCGGCCTTCCGCGATTTCTGTCAGAAGGTGGATGACGCTTTGTCGCAGCGGCTCGTCGTCGGGCCCTGAGGTCGGGCTCAATCCCCCGCGTGCGACGGCCTTCGCACGAGCACGCGCCGAACGGCTGCGACGAGGGAAGCGCAGTCGGGATCTTTGCGCGCGACCGAAGTGGCCCCGCACCGCTCGCCGATCGCCACGAGCTCTTGCATCGGCCGGTCGGAGTGCAAAATGACGGCAAGGTCATCTGCCGTGGCCTTGCGGAGGATCTGGACGAGCTTGTCGCCCGACAGGGCGGGCATGCCGACATCCAAGACCACGACGCGAGCCTCGGAGTGGCGAAGGAGGCGCGAGACGCCGAGCGGGGACTGCGACGTGACCACCCGGAAGCCGGCAGCGACGAGGGCATCGCGTGCGATCTCCAGACAGATCTCGCTGTCGTCGACGACCAAGACCACGGGTTTCGTCATGTGCCTACCGCTCCTTGTAGCAACTGGTCGAGCGCGCGTACGCGACGCTCGGCCATCTCGAGAAGATCGTGACGCGACACTCGGAGCTCGCCGGCGATGGTCTCCGGTGTGCACGGGAGAGTGAGGTTTCGGGTCTCCTCGGAGAGCGCGCGGCGAAATGCGCGGTGCGCTTCGGGCCACCTGCCGAGGCGCTCGTTCGCGATCCCGAGAAAGAGCCAGATGCTCCAGGACGCCGGCTCGAGGCACGCGGCGGCTCGAAGATGGCCGACCGCGCGCTCGTGGTCGCCGCGAGCGTGCAGGAGCATGCCGACGGCGGCCTGCGCGTGGGGATCTGCCGGGTCGGTCTCGGCGCGACCCTGTGCTTCCGCGAGGAGAGCATCAACGGTGAGCGGAGGCGCCGCGGTCGCCGCCGGTTGGGGAGGGACTTCGGGTCGTGGAGCGGGAGCTGCAACGGTGAACGAGCTCTGCGGCGGCGGTAGTGCTTCGTAGGGCTTCTCGACGCGGGCGGCTCCGACCCTGACGGGTAGCGCGCCCCGCCGCAGGAGCTGGCGCGAAGCTTCACCGGCGTGCGTGAGCGACGCCGGCGTGTCCGGCAGCACGTCGCTCGCCCCGAGCACCAGAAGACCCTGCGGTGCGAGCGCGAGTCCGAGCCTCTGCGCGATGCTCAGGGCGCGCTCTCGAGCGAAGTAGATGAGGACGTTTCTGCAGAGCACCACGTCCCAACCTCGCGCTCCGGACGGTGATGCGGGCGGGGCTTCCATCAGACTTCGGTGGTCGAACGAAACGCGCGCACGCAGCTCGGCGGACGCGACGACACCACCTCCTGTCTGCGGGCGGAGGTAGGTGCGCGCCCAGCCGGGGACCTCGCGCGCCGACCAGGCGTTGTAGGCACCCCGAGCCGCGCGCTGGAGCGCGTCGGAGTTGACGTCGGTCGCGAGCACCTGGATGTCGTGGCCGATCGAGAGCGCGATCGCCGCGACGGTGTAGGCCTCTTCTCCGGCTGCGCAGCCGGCGACCCAGACGGCGAGGGGCCCCCGCGGCCGGTCGAGGAGCGCCCGCCGCAACGCCTCGAGCTGCTCGGCGTCTCGGAAGAGCCACGAATGCGTGACCGTGCTGGCCTTCAGCAGCGCGCGCGCCGCAGCCGACTCGGAAACGGCGAGGTCGCGCGCGTAGGCCTCGGCGGTGAGCTCCGAGTCTGCGCCGAGGATCTCGATCACGTGACGCTCGACCGAGCGCGCGACGCCACCTCGTCGCAGATCGACGCCGAGCGTGTCCTCGAGCCAGGCCTTCGCTGCTGCGTGGCAGGCGGCGAACCGATGATCGCGTGCGTCGCTCATGCTCGCCTCTCCGACTCGGCCGCGCGCCGCAGCGCGGGAGCGATCTGTGCGAGCGGCAGGACGCGCTCCGCACCGCCGGCTGCGGCAGCGGCTCGAGGCATCCCCCACACCGTCGACGTGGCTTGGTCCTGCGCGATCGTGAGCCCGCCTGCACGGCGGATGGCCGAAAGGCCTTCGGCGCCGTCGCGTCCGATCCCGGTCAGCACCACGCCGGCTGCGGCAGCACCGAGGTGGGCGGCCATCGTTCGGAAGAGCACGTCGACTGCAGGCCGCAAGCCGTGCTCGGCCGGCGCGTCCGAAGCAACGAAGCACGAGCCGACGCACGCGAGATGGCGATCGTCCGGCGGAAGGACGATGACCGACTCTCCGATGGGGACCGGCCGGTGGGCGATGCGTACGTCCGCGGACGCACGCTCCCCCAAAAATCGCGCGAAGGACGCCGCGAACCCGGACGGAAGGTGCTGCACGACGGCGAGCGTCGGACCGAAGCCGGGACCGAGGTTCGCGACCAATGCAGCCAGCGCGGCGGGGCCTCCGGCAGATGCGCCGATCCCGACGGCGCGCATTCGGCGAGAGGAGGCAGGTGGTCGCGACTCGGGCCGCGGCGGTTGCGACGATCCGGCGGGCCGATCGGCGGCGCTCAAGTGGCGGACGACCGGAACGGTCGCGAGCAGTCTCGCGAGGTCGCGCAGCTTGCGCGCGCCCGTGGCGTCACCGTCGGCTGGCTTGCGTGCGACGTCGAGCGCGCCACGGCGGATCGCCTCGAACACGATGCTGGCCTCGGGGCCCGTCGGGAGATCGGTCACCACGAGGACCGGGCAAGGAGCCTCGGACATGAGACGCGCGAGCACTTCGAGGCCGTCCATCCCGGGCATCCGGATGTCGAGCGTGACGATGTGGGGACGCAGCTGCGCCGCCGCAACGAGAGCGTCTGCGCCGTTCGCCGCTTCGCCCACGACTTGAATGTGCCCGCCGTCTTCGAGGATGGACCGGAGCAGCTCGCGGCAGATCGCAGAGTCGTCGACGACGAGAGCGCGCTTCATCGGATCCCCACCACGAGCCCGCGCACCGTTTGCAGGAGATCCGAGTCTCGAAACTCGGTCTTCACGACGTAGGCATCGGCCCCGCACTCCGCGGCGCGTCGCTTGTCTTCGACCGAGCCGCGGGTCGTGACGACGACGATGGGGGTTCGCAGACCTTTGGCGCGCACCCGACGGGTGAGCTCGAAGCCGTCGACGCGGGGCATCTCCACGTCGGTGACGATGAGGTCCGCGCCGCGAGCGTCGAGGAGATCGAGCCCCGCTTGACCGTCGCCTGCTTGCACTACCTCCATGCCGGTCGAGGCCACGAGCTCGGCTACGACCTCTCGTGCAATCGGCGAGTCGTCGACCACGAGCGCGCGAAGCATTCGCTTCGACACAGCCGCGGGCCGAGCCGCGATCGCGCCGCGGGTCCCGGCCCGCCGAATGAGATCGGCCACGGCCGGGAGCAGGACGGGACGGCCGTCGTCGAGCACGGCGCTGGCTCCCGTGAGCGCGAATGCGGCGAGCGGTCGATCCGCGGGGCGCCGTAGGACCTCGAGCTCGCCGACCAGCTTCGGGATCGCGAGCGCCCAGCGGCGGTCTCCGAGCTCGATGACCAGCGCGATGGGCGGCTCGGGCGCCGCCTCGAGCCCCATCGCGGCGCCGAGATCGCGGAGTGGGACCAGGTCGCCGTCGACCCGGATCGCGCGGCCGCCCGCGACGGTTTGGACGCCGGTCGTCGCGTCCACGACCTGCGCGACGTGCCGCGACGGGAGCCCGACCAACATCGCGCCCAGCTCGACGACCAGGGTGGCTTCGCGCGTCAGCCGCATCGGCACGTCGAGCACGAAGCGTGTCCCGCCGCCCTGCGCCTGCTCGATCGCGACCCGTCCACCTATCGACTCGACGACACGGCGCACCACGTCGAGACCGAGCCCACGGCCGGCGACCTCGTCCGCTTCGAGCCTGGTCGAAAAGTGCGGCCGGAACACGAGATCGAGAGCCTCTTCATCCGACATCGCAGCGGCGGCTTGCCGATCCAAAAGACCACGCATCACCGCCGCGTCCCGGATTCGCGCCGGATCGATCCCCGGGCCATCGTCCTCGACGACGACCGTGACCGACGAAGAACGGGCCGACGCAGACAACGTGAGGCGGCCGGCGTGATCGGGGCGTACGCCGTGATCGACGGCGTTCCGAGCGAGATGCAGCAGCGACTCGGCGAGCGTGTCGATGATCGTGCGCTCGAGCGACGTGCCGGCCGCGTCCACCGAAACGGAGAGGCGCTTTCCCTGTTGCGCAGCGAGATCCTGCGCGTGCCTCGCGAGGCTCGACAAGAGGGGCTCGAGCGGACCCAGCCGCAGCTCGGACGCGGTGGTCGATAGCTGCTCGACGTGGCCGAGCAGATCTTCGATGTCCTCCCGCGAGGCGTCGCGACGCGCCACGAGCTTGGCGATGGAGGCTCGAAGCTCCTCGAGCCCGTCGCAGACGCTGTCGAGCTGCGCGACGTTGGCCTGAACGAAGGCGCTCTTGATCGCCGGCGCGCGTCTCGGCTCGACCGGGGTCGGCGCAGCCGGAGCCTGAGGTGTCGCGTCCTCGACGTTCCGCAACGCCACGAGCGCCGCGGAGCGAAGGCCGGCGATCTCATCCGCTTCGATGCCGGGCTCGAGGAGCTGGACCGCGACATCGAGCGCTCGGGCGATGCCGTGCCGCGGGATCGGTGCCCACGGCTCGAGCTGCCGCTGCAGCTGATCCTCGAGCGCGTGCACGACCTCGGCGAGCTGCGGCATGCCCAGCATGCGCGCTTCGCCCTTCGTCGTGTGCAGGCCGCCGAGCCACTCGGCCCAGGTGTCGGGCTCCGGGCGGTCGTCGCTCCGAATGCCGTCACGGACGGCGGCGATGCGCTGCCGTGCGACGGTGCGGAAGCGATCGACGAGGGCCGCCCGGCGGTCGGTCATGCGGCGGTCCGGTCGTCGAGCTGGAACCGTCGCAGGAGCGTGTCCAGCTTGTCGGCTTGCGCCTTGAGATCCTCGGTCGAGACGCGGGTCTGGGTGGTCGCCGCGGCGGCTTGCGCGAGCACCTCTGCGATCTCACGAACGCTCGCGCTCACCTGCTCCATCGCCGTGCGTTGCTGCTGCGTGACGAGCGAGATCCGCCGTGCCGCGTCGGTGGTGCTCTCAGCCAGCTTTCGGCTGTGCTCCGTCGCCATCACAGTGGATGCGCCCGACGACCGGATGTCGCCGACGAGACCGCGGACGTCTTCGACCGTCGCCGTGACGCGCTCGGCCAAGCGGCGCATCTCACCGGCGACGAGCGCGAAGCCGCGACCTGCTTCGCCGGCGCGCGTCGCTTCGAGCGATCCGTTGAGCGCGAGGAGATCGCTCCGGTCCGCGACCTCTCGGATGCTCTCGAGGAGCTCGCCGATCCGCCCCGCGTGGGCGTTGAGATCCCCGATGCGAGCGATCATCTGATCGGTGGTGGCACGGGTGCGCTCCGCGTCGCCGAGGACCGCACCTGCCGACTCGGCGATGTGCCCGGCCGCTTCCGAGAGCGAGTCGACGGTGCGGCTGACCTCGCCGATTCCCGCGGACTGCTGGCTCGCCGCGGCCTCTTGCTCCTGCGAGGCCGAATAGATTTCGGCGGCCGCGCTCGCGAGCTGCACGGCCGTCGAGCGGATCTGCCCGACCAAGTCCCGCAGGTTCGCGAGCATTCCGCGGAACGCGCTCGGCAGCTCGCCTTCTCCTTCGATCGAGACGTCGAGCGCGCCGTCGGCGACCTTCAGTGAGCCGCTCGCCAGCTCGCGCAGTCGATCGACGAGGGTGTTGAAGTGCGCCGTCAGCTCGCCGAGCTCGTCGGACGCGAGCTCGGGGAGCGGCTCCATCTTCGAGAGATCGCCGACCTCGACCACGCGGCCCGCGGCGCGGGTGACGCGCAAGATGCCATCGGCCATGTCACGGCCGTAGAACAGAGACGACATCGGGGCCCAAAGAAGGATCGCGATGAAGAAGCAGGCCGCGGCGATCAGGAGCGCCGTAGCCGGTGCCGTCGAGACGCGGGTGATCGCGATCAGGGTGGTTCCATCCGTCATCCTCCCGAACGCCACGGCCCGATCGAGGCTGCGATCCAGACGGCTCCCGACGCGGTCCTGGCTCGAAGCGCTCTCGGCCCACTCGACGACGTCGCGGGGTGCGTTCGTCGGCGTCCCGGACGTAACGCGAAAGACTTCGGTGTCGTGCTCCGCGCCTCGCCCGTAATGCGTCGCGGACGCGAGCTCCGCCATCACCGTGGTTCGCGCGGCGGACTCCGCCTTGTCGCCTGCGGCCGCGTCCACCGCCACGTACCCGATGCCGGTGAGCCAGCCGAGGGGCGCGGCCGCAAAGCCCATCGCCAACATGGCGATCCTGAATCGCATCGATCCGCTCGTTCGCAGCGCGCCTGCGCCGCGCTTTCGCGACTCCACGGCGACGGGCACGCAGAGCTCGGTCAGGATCGCTCCGGAGACGGTGTAGGCGAGCACGCCCGCGCCGATCACGATCGACGAGCCGGTCAGGAGCGCAACGATCGGAAACCGCGGGCTCAGCGCCCCGGCGTCGGGATCGAAATGCATGGCGTGGATCAGCTCGGCGGCCATCGCCGCCGCCCAGAGCGCGCTGTACGCGGCGACGAAGCGCGGATGCGCCGATCGAGCGGCCTTCAGCGCTTCGAGGAAGGACTGCCCATCGCTCCTCCGCCGCGTGGCTTCCCAGGCATCGATCGGCGCGAGCAAGCTCCGGAGGATCGAGATCCAGAGGAGCGTCCGCGCGAGACACGCGACCAGGCCGACGGTCGTCGTCGTCCACGGATTCGGCACGCCGAGCGAGAGCGCGAGCACGCCCGGAACGACCAGGGTGAACGCGAAGTCGAGGGGAAGGATGCGGTACAGAGCGCGCGTGCTGACGGGGGTCGTGCTCATGAGTTCCTTGTCATGTTCCAGCGCGCTCGAGCAGCGCGGCGGTGTCGAGGACCAAAAGGTGTGCGGCTCCTTCTCGCAGCGCCAGCCCACCGAGCCGGGGTGCGATGCGCCGAACGAGCGGCGGTAGCGGAAGGATGTCGCTCGAAGCGATCGTCGTTACGCCGATCACTTCGCCGATGACGAGCGGGAGCTCTTCGTTCTCGAGTGCGAGCAGCACGACGCGCTGGCCGCGCTCTTCCTCCAGCGAGAGCGGATCGTCGATCCCGAGCAGAGCGCCGAGCCGCGCCGGCGGCTCGCCCGCCCATTCGCCTGCCGCGACGATGCGCTCGACGTGCGCCGTCGGTATCGCGAACGATGCGCCGGCGGCCCGTACCTCGAGGAACGAGAGCGGGCCGGCGCGGTTCACGCCTGACCTCGCTCGAGAGCGTCGAGCCACTCGGAGGGCTCGAAGAGAGGCATCACTTCACCGCCGACTTCGAGCTCGACCGAAGAGAAGCTCGTGCGCGTCGCGTGGGCCGGCTTCGACGCGTCCGGTGCGCGGGCTTCGCGAACCCGATCGACCGGGACGGCGATGGTGTCCGATCCGACCTCCAGAACCAGCGTCCGACCGCGAGCGTCGGCGAGCCCGACCTCGCCGACGGCGGGGCCGAGATCCAGCACCGCGACGGCGCGCCCGCGCCAAGCCATCACGCCGACGAGGCCTTCTCTGCCCCCGGGGATCGGGACGACCGCTGCTCGGCCGAGGACCTCACGCACGTGGGCAGCGCGCACCGCGACCCAACGCGAACCAAGCGCCACCGCGAGGACTAATGGCAGGGAAGGGTCGTCAGACAGAAAGGCGCATTGGAGCAACGACCGTTCCACTCAATTTCTCTTGGTTCCGCCGGGACTCCGCGCCCGTCGAAGGTTCGGCAGGGTCGCACAGGAGAAATTCGTCTTTCAAAAGAGGAATCAGAGCTGTTCGAATTCGCTTCAGTGTTCCCCGACGTAACGGCAAATCTGGGGGCTTTCACAAGCGAGCCTGAAAGGCCGACTTGTCTGTCTCCGCATCGCCGTCCGAGGCTGAGCAAAGGTCATCGCTGACCTGTCGTTGGCGAAGCTTCGGTGACGAGTCGCTCTCCGCACTTGCGACAGCGCTCCTCCGTCGGCCCTCGGTAGCCGTCAGCGGTCGCGTCGACGGCGTCTCGCTTCTCGCCGCAGGCAGCGCAGCGCTCGCGATACCAAGCGTCGCGATCGCGCGCGAGCGCAGGCAAGAGCGCAGCGGGTCCGAAGACGATGACGCCGACGGCGAAGCACATCGCCCACGCGAGCACGGAGCCTGCCGCGCAGTAGCAGTCGGTCTTCCTTCGGATCATGATGTCGAGCGGAACGATCGCGAGCGCTTCGAACGCGGTGCCTTTGAGGATGCCTTTCGAGATGCGCGCGACGAGCCACTCACGTGACAGATCTCGGTGCGCGGCCGCGAAGCCCACGAAGAGGACGGTGCCGACGACCCAGGCGATGGCCGTCACGGTGAGCGCGGCCGGGAGCATGTACGTCCCCTGGTCGCCCTTTTCGCGAAGCGCATCCATCACCGCGATCGCGAACATCCCGACGAGCGACGCGCAGATAAACGCTCCCGCGCCGAGGCTGATCCAGACCGGCACGCCGCGCTTCTTCTTCGGCTTCGGGCGCCACGTCGGCAAGAGGAGCAGCGATTGAAGGCCGATGATGAACCCGCCCACCCAGAAGATCGGAACCAGATCCTTCCAGATCGAGTTGGGGTAAGCCGGCGGGCTCGGCTGAGATCCGATCACCATCACGATCGCCGCTGCGAAGAGCGAGAGCTCCACGATGAGGAGCCACTTCACCCGGCCGATCGCCTCCACGATCCCCAGCGTAGCGGGCTATCGGCGCGCAGCCAGTCTCTCGGCCGCGTCGAAGCAGCGATTCGTCAGACGCCGCCGTGCCACTCTTGGAGGCTGCGGACGCTCGACTCGAGCCCAGCTCCGGCCGCGATCGCTTCTGCGTAGGCGAGCGCCCCGGCGACGGTCGTGCAGATCGGTACGTTCGAGAGCAGCGTCTGCCGTCGGATCGAGTAGCTGTCGCGGATCGACTTGGCGCCGATGGTCGTGTTGACGACCAGAGCGATCTTTCCTTCGTGGACCATGTCGACGATGTGCGGCGAGCCTTCGCGCACCTTCTTGACGACGGTCGACGGGATCCCCTCGCGCTGGAAGGCTTCTGCCGTTCCGCGCGTCGCGACGATGCCCCAGCCCATCTTGGTGAAGCGGCGCGCGACCTCGCACGCTCCTGCCTTGTCGCTGTCCTTCACCGAGATGAAGACGTTGCCGCTGCGCGGGAGCGTGACCCCGGCGGCGATCTGCGCCTTGCCGAAAGCCTCGGCCAGGGTCGGCGCGATGCCCATCACCTCACCGGTAGAGCGCATCTCGGGACCCAGCTGCGTGTCGACGCCCGGGAACTTGGCGAAGGGGAACACCGACTCTTTCACCGAGACGTGCTTGGGTCGCGCAGCGTCGGCGACGCCTTGCTCTGCCAGCGAGCGACCGAGCATCGCGCGGAGGGCGATCTTGGCGAGCGGGCGGCCGGTCGCTTTGGAGACGAACGGCACCGTGCGCGATGCGCGAGGGTTCACCTCGATGACGTAGACCTGGTCGCCCTTGACGGCGTACTGGACGTTCATCAGTCCGACGACGCCGAGCTCGAGGCCGAGGCGCTTGGTCTGCTCCTCGATTCGCGCGACGACGCTCGCGGGCAGCGAGTGCGGAGGAAGCACGCTCGCCGAGTCGCCGGAGTGGATGCCGGCCTCTTCGATGTGCTGCATGACGCCGCCGATCACGATCGTCTTGCCGTCGCCGACCGAGTCGACGTCGAGCTCGATCGCGTCATCGAGGAACTTGTCGACGAGGATCGTCTGGGTGCCGGCTTCGCGCGCAGCCTCGACGGCGAGGTGGATGTACGATTTGAGGTCCGCCTCTTCGTGGCAGATCATCATCGCGCGTCCGCCGAGGACGTACGAAGGCCGCACGACGACGGGGTAGCCGATCTCCTGGGCGGCTCGGAACGCTTCGTCGACGCCGTGCGCGATGGCACCGCGCGGCCGCTCGAGGCGGAGCTTCTCGAGCAGCTCTTCGAACCGGCCGCGATCTTCGGCGCGGTCGATCGCGTCGGCGCTCGTTCCGAGGATCGGCACGCCGGCCTTGGCGAGGCCCTGCGAGAGCTTGAGCGGCGTCTGGCCGCCGAGTTGGACGACGACGCCGAGCAGCTCGCCCGTCGAGCGCTCCTCGTCGCAGATCGCGAGCACGTCCTCGAGCGTGAGCGGCTCGAAGTAGAGTCGGTCCGACGTGTCGTA
>JBGTSH010000314.1:0-12567 GCA_041940405.1 Polyangiaceae bacterium | reverse complement strand
CCGCGCGGCTCACCGCCGGGCTGCCGCGCGACCTGCGCCCCTCTCCGCGCGATCCAACCCCGCACCATCGTTTCTATCCCCCACACTTCGATCGCGCCCACACGCGGCAGCCGGCGCGCCGCCGGCCGAACGCGATCAAACCCGTCGGCATTGGCTGCAATGCCGGCGACTTCGAGCGCCGTAAGCCCGCCCAGCTCGTCGCGCGGCTCACCGCCGGGCTGCCGCGCCACCGGCGCCGCCTCTCCGCGCGATCCAACCCCACACCATCGTTTCTATCCCCCACACTTCGATCGCCCCCACACGCGGCAGCCGGCGCGCCCCCGCCCGCGCCCACGCCCGCGCCCGCGCCCGGGCGCCTGCGGCCTCACCCTCGCCCCCTCACCCTCGCGCCCGCGCCCCCTCACCCCCGCGCCCGCGCCCGCGCGCGCGCGCACGCCCACGCCCACGCACGCGTTCGCGCCCTCGCCCGCGACCCGCGCGCTACCGCTTCTTCTTGCCGCCCTTCTTCGCCTTCTTGGCGGCCTTCTCGCCGACCTTCGCGGCGCCCTTCGCCTTCGCCGCCTTCTTCTTCGGCGCCGACTTCGCCTTCTTCGCGGCCTTCGACTTCTTCGACTTCCTGCTGCCTCCCATCGGCTCGGGGCGGGCGTGCCGCGGCTCGTAGACGCCGAGCTTCCCTCCGCCGGGGAGCGTCACGTGGGTGAGCCGCCCCCAACCTTGGTCGGAGATGGGAGCGCACGTGACGCCGCGCGTCTCCATGTCGGCGACGAAGCCCTCGACGTCGTCGCACATCAAGTAGAGCTCGTGCGAGTCGTTCTTGGTGCCGGGGTGGAACGCAACCTCCGCCGGAGGGAGGCCGAAGATGAGCCATCCGCCGCCGACGTCGACGACGGGAGCGCCGACGACGTCGCGGAAGAAGCCGCGGTCGGCCTCTGCGTCGGTGGTGTAGATGATCGCGTGCGCTCCGTTGATCTTCGCCATGTCCGTCTCCGCGCTCGGGAGCCCGCTGCTCAGAACGTCGCGGCTCAGAACCCCCGCGCCCGTAGCTCCGCGATGATCTCGCGGTAGAGGGTCTTGTGGTCGAAACCGTTGCCGAGGCCGGGGCCGTCGCCGAGTAGGTGGCCGACCTCATCCAGGTGGTCGGCGGGCACGCAACCCCAGAACTCGCCGTGCTTCGCGTCCTCGACGCGAACGAGGCCGTCGTTCGGAACGTTGCCGTCGCCGTCGGCGAGCGCCTCGGTCAGGTAGAAGAAGGGATCCGTCGGATCGTCGGTGGTCTTGAGCGACGTCACGATCGGCAGCTCGAAATCGGCGACGCAGCTCATGCCGCCCAATGCGTGATCGGTGCGCCCCGTGATCGACGCATAGAAGACCCCGGGCGAGTCCGGATACGCCGCGTTGAAGGCGGTGATGCCCGGTTGTGAGAAGAGGTGGAGCGGCTTGGTGACCGCGGTTTCGTTGCCCACCTGATCGTAGAGGGCGGATCCGATCGCGTTGACCAAGTCGTCGACGATCCCGCCGAACGTCGGATCGTCGACCAGGCCGAGCGCCACGTCGGCGACCGGGGTCCCGCCGTGCGGCGTCGCCACGGTCACGACCGCCGCGACCAGGTCGGGTCGATCGTGCGCGACGACGCGCGCGTCGAGCCCGCCTTGGGAGTGACCGATGATGACGACCTTGTCATATCCAGTCTCCGCCAGGATCGCCTCGATGCGCTGGACGAGCTGCCCGCCACGGAAGGTGGAGTCGTTGAACGGGTCGACCGCCGGCGTGAAGACGAGCGTCTCGCCCTTCTGCGCGAGGTCCTCTCTCACCTCGTAGAAGTAGGTCGCAAAGTCGAGCCCGGCGAACTCTTCGAATCCGAAGAAGCCGTGCGCCAGCACGATGGGATACGGCCCTGTGCTGACGGGCCCCTCGCCGCCTCCGCCTTGATGACCCGCGCCCCAAGCCCCGGTCGACGGCGACGAACCGGTCCCGGTCGCCGTGTGCGCGCCGGTCACGCCGGTGGTGACGTAGGAGTCATCGTCCTCGGGCACCTCGCTCTCCTCGGAGCAGGCGCCGCCGGCGGCGAGCGCACAAACGACGGACAAGGCAAAGGCACGCGCCGGCCCCTCGGACTGCATGGCGCGCGAGGATGCGTGCGTGCGAAGAGCGACGTCAAGCGGGGCCGAGCCTCTCGACCCCGCACCTTCGCACGGCTACCTTGGGCGACCTCATGCGCAGTTTAGCCGCACCTCTCCTCACCTCCGCGCTCCTCGTGTCCTGTGGCTCGTCTCAGCCCGAGGCCAAGACCTCGGACGGCGCCGGGACCGACGCCGCGAAAGCGGAAACGTCGCCGGATGCGACCTCCTCTCCGGCCAAAGAGAGCGCCAGCGCGCCTTCGGATGACGGCAGCACGGTCCCCACCACCTGCGAGACCAAGGACAGCCTCTGCATGCCGTCGCCCAAGTTCACGAAGAAGCTCTGTGGCGGGATGAACCCGGACGTCGCGCTGGCGATGCACAGGAAAGGGACGCCCTTCACCCGGGGGTACCTCAAGGGGACGGTCGACGCCTGGAACGCCTCGGGCGGCGCCAGCTCCGCCGACAAGCTCGTCTTCGATGAAGAGGTCATCGTCCTTCTGGCAAGGAAGAACGAGACCGGGATCCAGGTGAGCGGTGCGTCGGCCAGCTACGACGTGCTCCGGTGGGACGGGACCTGCGCCACGCTCAGCAGCGAAGAGCTGACGATGTCCGTGCCTCCGAAGCCCAAGAACGCCAAGGTCCTGTGGAAAGACTTCTCCGACGCGGCGCAAGAAGCGCTCCTCGGCGACCCGACGATCGCCAAGCTGAACAAAGAACGCCGCGACGAGTGCAAAGGTGCCTCGATCGGCGAGGTCTCCAAGAAATGCGTAGCGCTCGTCGACAAGCTGAGTGAAGCGATCGTCGCGTTCGTTCGTAATGGCGGAGAGGTACCTGCTCCTGCCAAGCTCAAGTAACGAGCCAGTCCACGAGGGAAGCCATGAGCAAGCTGAGCGAGCTGAAGAAGCACACGGTCGTCGTCGCCGACACGGGAGACATCAACTCGATCGAGCGATTCACGCCGCGCGATACGACGACCAACCCCTCGCTGCTCGCCGCAGCGGCCGGCATGCCCGCCTACGCGGACATCGTCGACGCCTCGCTGCGTGACGCGAAAGCCGACCTCGGGTCGGCGCCCCGCGCCGAGGTGATCGCGCACGCCATCGACCGCCTCTCGGTGGCCTTCGGCAAGCGCATCCTCGAGATCGTCCCCGGCCGCGTCTCGACCGAGGTCGACGCGCGTCTCTCGTTCGACACCGAGGGAACGATCGCGCGCGCGCGCAAGCTCATCGGCATGTACCAGGCGGCCGGGATCGGCAAGGAGCGCATCCTCATCAAGATCGCTTCGACGTGGGAGGGTGCGCGCGCCGCCGAGGTCCTGGAGAAAGAGGGCATCCACTGCAACCTCACCCTCCTGTTCGGCCTCCATCAGGCGATCGCCTGCGCCGAGGCGAAGGCGACCCTCATCTCGCCGTTCGTCGGGCGAATCCTCGACTTCTATCTCAAGAAGACCGGCAAAGAGAGCTACCCCGCCGCCGAGGATCCCGGCGTCGTCAGCGTCACGCGCATCTACGAGTACTTCAAACACTTCGGCTACAAGACCGAGGTCATGGGCGCGAGCTTCCGCAACGTCGGCGAGATCCTCGAGCTTGCCGGCTGCGATCTCCTCACGATCTCGCCCAAGCTCCTCGCCGAGCTCGACGCCGCCGAAGGCGAAGTCCCTCGCAAGCTCGATCCCGAAGCAGCCAAGCGCGCCAAGGTCGAGCGCATCGACATGACCGAAGCGACCTTCCGCAAGATGCACGCCGCCGACGAGATGGCGACGTTCAAGCTCCAAGAAGGCATCGACGGCTTCACCAAGTCGCTCGTCGAGCTCGAGGGCGTGCTCGGTAAGCGGCTCGATCAGTTGAGCTGAGCGCACCGACGAGCGCGCTCGGTCAAACAGCCGCGCTCTTGCTCGCCATGTTGAACTCGTGCGCGACGATCGCGGGAGCGCGCACGATCCCGCCGCGACCCCAGCCCATGAAGCGCGAGGTCTCGTTGCTCCATGCGGTGACGCTGCCGAGGACGCGCGCGGGCGAGTCGTTGAAGCGGAAGTTGGCGACGGGCGCGGTGATCTTTCCCTTTTCGATCAGGTAGACGCCGTCGCGCGTGAGGCCCGTGATCGCCATGGTCTTGGGCTCGAGCCAACGGGTGTACCAAAAGCGCGTGACGAGGAGACCGCGGTCGACCTTGGCGACCAGCTGATCGACGCCGGCGTTCGGGCCTGCATCACCGTAGAGGCCGACGGTTGCGTGGCGTCCGGTGGGAGCGATGCCGCTCCTTTTCGCCCAGTATCGGCTGCGAGCGAGCGTCTTGAGCGTGCCCGACTCGAACCAGGTGATGGGCGAGAGCGGAAAGCCCTCGTAGTCGTACGACGCGCCCGGCGTGAGCGGGTCGGCAGGATCGCTCCTCAGCGAGAGGCCCTTCGCCAAGATGGCTTCGCCGACGCGGGTGCCGCCGCCGGCCTTCGCGAAGTAGCTGCGCCCCTCTTCGGCCTTGCGTGCGTCCATCGCCTCGCGCAGGAAGTTGACCAGCGACGCGACGGCCGCGGGCTCGAGCACGACGGTGTACTTTCCGGGGTCGAGCTCGCGGGGCTTCTGGCTGGCGAGCGCCTTGTCGACGGCGCGCGTGGCGACGGCGCGTGCGTCGACGTCACCGATGCGCTGCGACTCGGCCGCCGCCCACCCCGATCCGGTGCCATCGGCGGTGCGCGCGGTCGAGGTCATGACGGCGTGGGTGGACGAGTGGCTCGCGACGAGCGAGAGCGAGCTCGCGAGCGCGATGTCGACCGATCCGGTCGAGAAGAACCCCGCCCCGAGGACACCCTTTTCCTTGGCGATGGCGATCGCTGCCTTCGCCGCTTCGGCGCGGAGCTCGGGCGTCGCCTTCTCCGTGGCTGCGTCGTGCGTCGGTCCGGAAGGCTTGAAGGTCTGGGGCCCGAGCACGCCCATCCATTCGGGATCCTCGGGCGAGAGCTTGGCCATCGCGACGGCGCGCTCGACGAGGTCGGCGTGCGCCTCCTCCTCGAGACGGCTGGTCGTCGCCGTGGCGTGCCGGTTCCCGAAAGAGACGGTGAGCGAAACCTCGGAGTCGTCGGTGTCTCCGGCCGTGGTGATCTCGTTCACCGCGAAGCGCGTGTGCGACATCTTGCCGACGGTGACCCGTGCGAGGCCTTCGGCGTCGGCGTGCGCCTTCTTGAGCGTCGCGATCAAATTCTGCGCCGTCTGCTTCGCGCTGGTCATGCTCGGTCCCGGGTACGAAGGATGTTCACGCCGCGAAAGCGCGCCGGCGGACAGCCGTGGCTCACAGCGTTCGACTGCACCGGCTCACCTTTGCCGTCGTAGAGCGAGCCGTGAAGCTCGAAGCTCTCGGGCCCGCCGAGGAGATCGCACGACCGCCAGAAGTCGAGCGTGTTGGACTGGTAGGCCACGTCACGAAGCGCCCCGGTGATCTTGCCGCCCTTGACCTCGTAGAACATCTGACCGCCGAACTGAAAGTTGTACCGCTGCTGATCGATGCTCCATGAGCCGTCGCCGGTGATCAGGATCCCGTCATCCGTCGCCGCGACGAGATCGTCGATGTCGTACGCGTCGGCTCCCGGCGCCAGAGAGAGGTTCGGCATGCGTTGGAACGGGAGCGAGCGGTGATCCTCGGCGTACGACGTGCCGCGCGACGCCTTCTCTCCGATCCATGCAGCCTGATCGCGGGTCGTCTGCCAGCCGACGAACCGGCCCTTGGTGACGATGTCCCAACGCTGGGTCCTGACACCGTCGTCATCGTAGGCGCAGCTCGCCAGCCCGCCGGGCGTCGTCTTGTCGGCGTAGAGCGTCACGATGGGCGCGCCGTAGACGAGCTTGCCCGTCTGGTCGACCGTGGCGAACGAGGTCCCCGCGAGGTTTGCTTCATAGCCGAGCGAGCGGTCGAGCTCGGTCGGATGGCCCACCGACTCGTGGATCGTGAGCCAGAGGTTCGACGGCGCGAGGATGAGATCGCGCTTGCCGGGGTTGACGCTCGGCGCCTTGAGCTTCTTGACGGCGTCGTCGGCCATCTTGCGGACGTCCGCGGCGAGCGACGAGCCGGTCACGTGCTCCCAACCTGCCTGCATCGGGGGAAGCTCGTGCGCGCGCGTGACGAACTCGCCTTGCTTGTCGTCGCGCGCGGTGATCTCGTAGCCCGCGCCGACGCGCACGATGCGCTGCTCGATGACCGAGCCCTCGCTCGACGCGAAGACCTTGTGCTCGTCGAACGCCTCGCACTTGGCCTCGAGGAACGAGACCCCGGCGACCTTCTTTGCCTCCGGCCAGAAGGAGAGAAGGAGCGCGGCCTTCTCGGCGAGCGACACCTCGAACGGATCGACCTCGAGCGGCGTCTTGTAGACGTCGATGTAGCGAGACACAGGTGCGAGCTCGATCTTGCGAAGCTGCGCGCCTGCGTTGGCCTTCGCGACCTGCACCGCGCGGCGCGCGGCGTCCTTCGAGGCTTCGTCGTTCACGAGCCCTGTCGACGCGAAGCCCCAAGCGCCGAACGCGAGGACGCGAACGCCGATGCCGTACGTCTCGCGCGAGGCCACCTCGATGACGTGGTCCTCGCGCGTCGCGACCTTCTCGTGACGCCGCCGGTGCACCCGCGCATCCGCGTAGGTAGCGCCGAGCGCCTTCGCTTCATCGAGCGCCCGTCCGAGGATCTCCGCGAGGAGCTCGTCCGGGATCGGTCGCGCATCGGGCGGCGGCCTTTCCTTCTGTCCTTCAGGGAGGTTGGCGGCTCCGCAGGCGGCCCCGAGCGTCGCCAGCGAGCCGCGAATGAGGAGCGCCCGGCGGGTGATCATCGAGGGCAGGCTAGGCCGACCCAGGCCCCGATTGAAATCCCCGGCGCGATCTGCGCGCCGGCCGAGCGCTTCGCTCGCTGTGCCCGCCTGGCACATGTCCAAAGATGGCGTACTATCGGCCCTGCGCAGCACCATGAACCCGAACCCCACCGAGACGCCGAAGAACATCACGGTCATTGCCCTTCCGTGCGGGGGCCACGTCGAGGTGCGCGTCGAGGACGACAAGCCCATCGTCCTCATCGCGCTGCCGGGCGGCGGCCACGTTCGCCCGCGCTGGGGCACTGCCTGACGTTTCGACGAGACCGGTGACATCGACTCGACTGTCACGGTCTTCCTGTCGTTTCACCCCCCTGGCCCCCCTCACTGCGTGAGGGGGGGAATGCTGGTAGGCTGCTGCGCGTGCGGAGGTGGAAGCTCGTCACCGGCTGTGCCGCGCTCGCGGTCGTCTCCTCGGCGGCGATTGCGATCGGATGGAGCGCGCGGACAGAGCCTCCTGTCGAGCTGACCGCGTCGCTCTCCGCGCCCGAGATCACCGTCCCCGAAGCGCCGCCCGCACCTGCGGAGCCGAAGAAGCCGCCGCGGTGCCCTCCCGAGCCGCTCCTTCCGATCCGCCTCGCTGAAGTGCGGCCCCCCACCGAGCTCGCGCGGCTGTTCTATGAAGCGCCCGAGAAGCTCGGCTCGGCTTCGATCGGTACGCCCACGCGCGGACGCCTCTTCGGTGCGGTCGAGCTCGTGGCAAATGACGGAATCGCACCCGAGGGCGATCACCTGTGGGGAACCGAGACCGCTGTGCGCTCCATCGAGCGCGCCGTGCGCGAAGTGCAGCGGTGCTTCCCTGCCACGCAGAAGCTGCACGTCGGTGACATCAGCCGCAAACAGGGCGGTTGGCTGCGGCCGCATCGCAGCCATCAATCCGGCCTCGATGCCGACATCGGCTACTACTACCTCGGCGGGCCCGCTTGGTTTCAGCCGGCGACCAAGGACTCTCTGGATCGCCCGCGCACGTGGGCGCTCATTCGAGCGCTCGTAGAAGGCGGCACGGTCGAGATGATCTTCATCGATCGATCGGTCCAGAAGCTGTTGCGGGAGCATGTCGACGCCGAAGACCCCGCAGGCGCCTCGCTCTTCGCGACGAGCCCGCTCGAGGGCGTGATTCGCCACGCTCCGGGACACGGCGCACACTTCCACGTTCGCTTTCGCGATCCGGCGAGCGTCGAGCTCGGCGCGCGCATCGCGTCGCTCGTGAACCGCCCCGTCGTCCGAGTCCCAGCTCGCGGGCAAACCCGCGGCGTTCCGCGACGCTGACGGCAGCGTCAGCCCTCCGCGGGGAACGTCATGCGGACCTCGGTGCCGCCCGAGCTCACCACCTCGAGCTTCCCGCCGAGCTGATCCGTGAGCATTCGGACCAGCTGAAGGCCCAACGTCTCGGTCTTCGAGAGATCGAGGCCGGGCGGCAAACCGACGCCGTCGTCGCTGACGAGGAGCCGGATCGCACCGCCGGCAACCTTCGTCAGCTCGATCCGGATCGTCCCGCCGCTGCACCCTTCGAACGCGTGCTTCAGCGAATTGGTGATGAGCTCGTTGAGGATGAGCCCGCAGGGGATCGCCCGATCCACGTTGAGCGATATCGCCTCGATCTCCAGATCGAGCGTGACCGCTTCCGGAGACGGACACGCCGCGTTGAGCACGTCTCGTGCGAGGCTGCGCGCGTACTCCGAGAAAGGAACGCGCGCGTAGTCCCGGGATTGGTAGAGCCGCTCGTGGATGAGCGCAATCGCTCGTACGCGGGTGCGGCACTCCTCGAGCGCGTCGCGCGCCGAGCCGGGTTCCAGCGTGCGCACCTGCATGTGCATCAGGCTGGAGATGATCTGGAGGTTGTTCTTCACGCGGTGATGGATCTCTTGGATGAGGACCTCACGCTCCTTGAGCGCCTTCGAGAGGGCCGCGGTCCGTTCGGTGACCCGCTGCTCGAGCATCGCGTTCAGGCTTTGCAGCTCGTCGAGGAGCTGCGTGCGTTCGTGCTCGGCGCGCACGCGCTCGGTGACGTCGGTGTTCATGCCGATCCAGCCTCGGACCTCTCCGCGATCGCCGATCATCGGGATGCCTCGTGCGTTGGTCCACCGCCACTCGCCGCTGACATGCCGCATCCGGTAGTCGATGTCGTACGACGCGCCCGCGCGGGTAACCTGGCCCAACACCGTGCGGGTGCGCGTGCGATCCTCGGGGTGGATGGCGTCGAGCCATCCCGC
The DNA here is from genome assembly GCA_041940405.1 of Polyangiaceae bacterium. Classification (GTDB taxonomy): domain Bacteria; phylum Myxococcota_A; class Polyangia; order Polyangiales; family Polyangiaceae; genus Xiheicaenibacterium. Next base: position 3,394 of record JBGTSH010000314.1, on the reverse strand, counting down.
GCCGCAGTACTCCTGCCAAGACTGTCCAGTGAAGGCACGCCACGAAGGCGAGTCCTCGTCCACCTCGCCCTGCGCGTTGGTCGCCCAGACGATCTGGGCGGAAGCCTCGACCAGAGCCCGGAAACGACCGACGCTCTCGCGCAGCGTCGCGGTGCGACCGGTGGTGACGAGCATGACGACGCCCAAGAGGCCGACCAGCAGGAGCCCGGTCGCGTGCACGAGCCACGCTTGCCAGCTCCTCCCCGTCTCGAGGAGGGACGGCGGCGAGGTGATCATCACGTTCCACAGCCTGCCGCCGAACGAAACGCCGTCGACCCATTTGCGCCCCGGCATTCGCTCGCCGATCGACGGCGCGACGTGCGCCGCACCGGCGGCGGGATAGAGGGACCTTTCGCCCTCGTCGAGGGCGCTGTCCACGAGCGAGAGGTGCAGCCCCTCTCGGTCGAGATCGTCCACGGCGACGTCTACCAGCTCGTCCGCTCGAAACAAGAGAAGCGCGTATCCCAGCGGGCTCGGATCGCCGGCCTCGCGGATCCCGCGATGATCGAAGACCGGAGAGACGAGGAGCACGTCCGGTCCGCCGTCCTCCTCCTCGCTCAGGTCGACGCGCACGGCGGCGCTCGGCGCGCCTGATTGCTCCGCACGCACGAGGGCCTCGCGCACCGTCGAATCGGATGCGATGTCAAAGCCGAGGACCTCGGCGTTGTCAGCCTCGGGCTCGACGAAATACGTCGGCGCGTAGCGGGGCCGATCGCCGGCGCGAGCAATGCGACCGTCGAGAGCTCGCTCTTTGAACTCGAAGTCGGTGAGGCCGCGCCAGCGCGCGGCAGCTTCGTATTCGTTGCGCAGATCGGCCTCGACGCTGGGGCTCCAACCGAGGCCCCTTATTCCTGGATAGAGCCTGAGTGCCGGGCTCGTGTACTCGCGAAACTCTTCGGGCGTGACGTGGCGCGAGGCGTGAAAGAGGCTCGATAGCAACGTCACGACGGCTTCATATTCGGAGAGCCGAGTCGCGAGAGCACGGGACAGCGGCGCGGCACGACGTTCGAATTCGGCGCGCAGCCGAGCTTCCTCCCAGGAGCTGACGCGCAAGAAGAGCGCGGTCACGAGCGCAAACCCCAAGAGCAGCGGAAGGCCGACGATCCGGCGTCGCAGCTTCCACAGCGGCGAGGGGCCGCCGATCACGATCAGCGTCAGCGGCGCGAACACCAGGACGCCGAGCACGTCGGCGACCCACCAACGGCACCACGCGAGGGGCAGGCTCGACGGCGGCAGTGCGTGCGAGATCCACAGCATCGCGGTGCCGAAGGTGGGGCCGACCATGCACGCCACCGGCCCGGCGAGGAGCGCGAACGAGGTCACGTCGCGGTCTACCGCGAGCGCTGTCGGGAAGCCGACGTACCGCCGTACGAGCGTCGCGCCGAGGAGAGCTTCCAGGGCGGCGCCGGTGCCGACGGCAGCGCCGCCGAAGAGCGACTTGAGCACCGTCGTGGAGGTCGACCCGTCGTAGGAGATGGCGACGATGAGAGCGAAGGCTCCGAGCGCGACGCCAGGCACGGCGCGCGTCCCGAAATGGAGCACGGCGACGAGCGCAAAACCGGCGCCCGGCCACACCGCCGTGGCGTACGAAGGTGCGACCGCCAAGAGCAGCGTGAGACAGCCGAGCACCGCGTAGACGACCGCGACGATGCTCACTACGCCGAGGTCGCGCGTCGTGCTCGAAGCGGCGTCCCAGCGCAGGACGATCGGACGCCGCTCTGCGCTGTCGGTGCCGTGAGCCATTCGTAGGGCACCAGGCTGCGAGGAATGCGCCGCCTGCGATCCCGGCGCGGCACGACGCTTGCGTTCGCAACGTAGGGGCTCAACCGTGAAACGAAAGGCTGCTGAAAGGCCTCGCGTGGCGCCCTCGACACTCGAGCTGCCGAGTCGATTCGCCACACGCTCTCTCGACGCGCAGCGCGCCGAGGAGGCGGCACCGTGACGCGGAGCCGCGTGCTCGTCGTGGAGGATCAGCCGCTCATTGCGACGGATCTCTGCCAGACGCTGCGCGCGATGGGCTACGACGTCCTGCCCAGCCTCGCCTCCGGCGAAGAGGCCGTCGTGTCCGCGATCGAGCAGAGACCCGAGCTCATCCTCATGGACATTCGCCTCAGGGGTCCCATGGACGGCATTCAGGCCGCGATGGCGATCCGCGATCGCCTCGACGTTCCGATCGTGTACCTCACGGCGTACGCCGACGACGAGACGATCAAGCGTGCCAAGCTGACCGGTCCGTTCGGGTACCTGCTCAAGCCCTTCAACGAACGCGAGCTTCGTGCCGCGATCGAGATCGCGCTCTACAAGCACGCCACCGATCGCCTCTTGGCCGAAGAGCGCGCGCGTCGCGTCGCGGCAGAGGAATACAAGCTCTTCGTCGACGGGGTCGAGGACTACGCCATCTTCATCATCGACGTGACCGGCCGGGTGGCGTCTTGGAACGCGGGCGCCGCGCGCATCTACGGTTACTCGACGGAAGAGATCTTGGGCCGCTACGCGTCGGTGTTTCATACGTCGGTGCACGTGGAGTCGGGCAGGCCGGGCGCGGAGCTCGAGGCGGCCGCTGTCGCCGGGCGTGTCGAGAGCGACGGCTGGCGCCTGCGAAAGGACGGCTCTCGCTTTTGGGCGAACGTCGTGATCACCGCGCTGCGAGACGAACGCGGCCGCCTGCGTGGCTTCGGCGACGTGACCCGGGACATCACGGCTCGGCGCCAGGTCGAGCGAGAGAACGAACGCCTCTACCGCCAAGCGCAGCACGCGATTCGCGCCCGCGACGAGTTCCTCGCGATCGCGTCGCACGAGCTGCGAACGCCGCTGTCGGCGCTCGTCTTGCAGCTGGACGGCCTGGCCAAGACGTACGGCGAGCTGAGCCCTCAAGCGAGGGACCCGAAGGTCTCGAGCAAGATCGAGAAGTCGGTGAAGAACGCGAGCCGTCTCGAGCGCCTGATCGACAACCTCGATGAAGACGTGCCGGGTGTGCTCGCCAATGTCGTTGCAGACACTGATCACTGGCTGTCTTCAGGCTATGATGCGGCTGTCGCCCTCTACACCGGGTCCGGCATCTACCAGCCGCTCAACGCTGCAGACGGCACCAATGTGTTCCGCTTCGCGGGCGCTGATGACCTCGTTGCCAGCGGTTATCTCTGGGAGGAGAACCGCGCGCAGCTTGCCTACAAGCCCTTTGTGATGGTCCAGCCACAGGGCGCCGGCATGGTGATCGGGTTCACGCAAAGCCCGGTGACGCGCGCCTATCTCAATGGTCTCGACCTCCTGCTCGCCAATGCGATCCTCTTCGGGCCGAGCCATACGCGGTAGTCCGTTCGGAACCTCGCCGCCGTCCTGCCCGCGCACCGCCTGA
>JBGTSH010000313.1:0-12680 GCA_041940405.1 Polyangiaceae bacterium | reverse complement strand
AGAACTCGGGGTTCGAGACCACGCCGAAGGGGACCTTGGTCAGGCCCGAGATGATCTCGCGGCACTTGTCGGCCGTTCCGACGGGCACCGTGCTCTTGTTCACGATGACCTTGTAGCGGTCGATCGTCTTGCCGAACGTCTCGGCGACTTTGTACACGGCCGAGAGATCGGCCGAGCCGTCGGCGGCGGGCGGCGTACCGACGGCGGTGAACACCACCTCGGCCCCCTTCATCGCCTCGGCGACGTCGGTCGTGAACCGGATGCGGCCCGCCTTGACGTTGCGGAGGATCAGGTCGTCGAGACCCGGCTCGTAGATCGGGATCTCGCCGCGGTTGAGGCGCTCGACCTTGGACGCGTCGACGTCCGCGCAGACGACGTCGTTACCGAAATCCGAAAAGCCGGCCCCTGCGACCAGACCGACGTAACCCGTGCCGACGATGGCAAGATGCATCCTCGCCGCTTAGCACAACGACGCGCTGGCGGGACGACGCTGGACGACGAAACGCGCCGCTTACTTCACGAGTGACAAGCGCGCCACAGTGGAGAAAGCCGCCACGTGCCCGCTCTCTTCGGCGACGTACACGTCGCAGCGTTCGTCGACCCGAAGCAGATCCGCGAGAAGATCGCTGTCGATCGCGCCGACGAGCCGGCCGTCGCTCGGCCTGACCACGTGAACACGGCTCTGGGGGACGAAGAGCGCACCCGAACGCAGGACCGGCTCGAGTCGCCGAGGGCGGTCGCCATCGGGCGTATCGGTGAACACGTGACGGTAGCGAAGCTCGCCGTCGGTCACGCCGAAGGCCGAGAGCTCGCCCGACTCCGAGTTCACGACAGCGACGTCGTCGACGAGCAGCGCCGCCGCCGCGCCGCCGCACGCGTCACGCTCGTAGAGAACGGCGCCCGTCGCGCGATCGAAGGAGACGAGGCGCGAGCCGCGCGGGCCGAGCGTCAGAACGAGGACGGCGCTGTGGCCGACGTGGGGACATCCGACAGGCTTGGCGCGGCCGGGCAGGTCGACGCTCCAGCGAAGCTTGCCCGACCACGGATCGAGGTGGAACAGACGCGTCGCGCCTCCGCCCGAGAGCGCGGCGTCGCCGGCGATCGCGAAGAGCGAGTCGTCGCAGACGCTCGCAGCGGTGGCGAAGCGGAGGCGCGCCCGGAAGCGCCAGACGACCTCGCCGGTCACGACGTCGATCGCGAAGAGGCCTTGCTCGCCTGCGGAGACGACGACCAGGCGGCCGGCGCGCTTGAGGCGGAAGGTGCCGCCGCGCCGGGTCGCCATGCGCCAGACGACCTCGCCTGCCTCGAGATCGATGCCGGCCAGGTTGCGGCGACCTTCGCTGACGATGAGCATGCGGGGCAGACCGGGCGCGCCGACGACCGCGCCGGTGACCGGACCGCCGACCCGCGGCTCGAGGCGGAGCGACGCGCGCGTCTCGCCGGTGGCGACGTCGATGAGGACGAGCTGGCCCTGCTCGTCGAGCCTGGCGAGGCCCGAGGGCGTCATCACGCTGACGCCGCGCGTGACGCTGCGGGTCCAGCTGATCGTCCCCTCGTTCCGCTGGATGCAGGAGACCTCGCGCGCGGATCCGACGACGAACGCGTCGCCGCAGAGGAAGATCGAGCGAAGGTCGATGGCGGGGACGGCCGCGGTCCACTTCGGCGCGAAGCGGAGGCGAGCGGCCGAGAGATCGGGGCGGGGGCTCGCCGGGAGCGGCGCGGCGTACGCGCGGTAGCTCTCGGGCGAGGTGTTCACGAGCGTGTCGTCTTGATCGATCTCGCGGCACATCTCGGCGATCTCGCGGAGCCGCGAGCGCAGCTCGGCGATGCGGAGATTGTGCGTCTGGGACCGATCCCAACGGACGAGCGTGCGCGAGAGCGAGCGGCCGAAGTCGCAGACGGCGCGAGCGAACGCACCGAGCTCGAGCGACGGGAAGGTCCAGCCTTCGATGCGCGGTCCGGCGCGGCGGGTCGGCGCCAGGCTGAACGCGAGGGCGTCGCGCGTTCCTCCACCGCGGCCTCCGACGAGGCGAACGCCGCAGACGGCGCCGCCGGCGTCGAGCTTGCGCCAGAGAGGGCGGAGGCGAAGGCTCGCGTCGAGCGCTTCGAGCGCAAGGTCGGCGAGGCGTTCGGCGACCAGGAAGACGTGCACGTTCGAGAGCTCGCGCACCTGATCGCCGGCGAAGACCCGGAGCTTGCCGCGGAAGAGGAGGGGCAGGACCTCGGCGCGCATCACGCTGCTCGCGCTTGCGCCGGTCGTCGCCTGCGGACGCAGGTTGAGCTCGGCGCCCAACGAGAAGGGCAGCTCCTCGTTGTGCTCGACAATGACGCTTTCGTGTTCTTCCGGCGTCGCCGCTCCTTCGAAGCGCGCGGCTTCGAGGCCGGTGAGGACCGCGAGGATGCGATCGGCCTCGCGCGGCGGTGCCGAGAGGGCGCGGCGACGCAGCTCGGTGCCGACGAGCGCCGCGAGGCGCGCGGCCTCGATGCGCCGCTCGAACAGGTGCACCGACACCGAGGCGCCGGTCGAGTAGAGGCTGGCGAGCAGCGTCCCCGAGGACCGCTCGAGCCCCAGCTCGAAGGTGTCCTCGGCGGCGCGGATGCGCAGGCTCGCCCTGGGCCGGGGCCCGCGGGCCAGGTCCGAGAGGGCCTCGGCGAGGTCGCAGAGCGACGACGCAGAAGGGAGCCGGCAGGGCGGACGCGCCTCCGAGGTCGGTTCGCTGGGCGCAGCCTCGTCGAGCAGCGCGAGCCAGCGTTCGATCTGGTCGGGGGCGCCCTTGTGACGAAGGGGCGCGACGGACTCTCCGATCATCCGAGCAAGATGCTAGAAGCGTGGCGGCCTTCCTCTAACTTTTCGGACCGTTTCGCCGCGGAGTGGACAGATGGTGGAGCCGCGAGCTAGCGCGATTCGGTCTTGGGCAGGGGCCCTCGCAGGCGCGCTCGCGGCCGCGCCCGGGCTGGCGATCCTCTGGGGATTCACGGTCGACGACGCGCTGATTCCGGCGCGCTACGCGCATCACCTCGCGTCGGGACGGGGCTACGTGTTCAACCCAGGCGGCCCGAGCACCGACGGCGTGACGCCGCTCGGTTTCGCGCACCTCTTGTCGCCTCTTGCGAGCGAGAGCGCGATGGCGGCGTTCGGAGCGGCGCGCTGGTTGGGAGCAGCGCTGTCGATCGCAGGCGCCATAGCGATCGGATTTCGCGTCGGTCGGCTCGAGGGGTCGGCCTGGAAGTGGCTGGGGCTGCTCGTGATCGCGGTCTCGGCGCCGTTCGCGGCGTGGGCCGGCGCAGGGCTCGAGACAGGCTTCGTTGCCGGGCTGGTGGGGCTCGGGGTCGCGCTTCGTCACGGCGCGGTGCTCGAGCCGTTGGGTGTGATGCTCTTGGCCGTCGCGGCCGGTCTGCGGCCCGAGCTCCTTCCGTTCGCGGTCCTTGCGGGCGTTCCCGCAGCAAGGTCCCCAGCGACCGGCGCCGCGGACGACGGTCTCGGCGTGCCATCGAGGTTTGCGCCGGACTTGGGACACCTCGGCAGGCTCGCGCTCGTCGTGGCTCCGTTCGTTGCGGCGGCGACCGTGCGGATGGCGATCTTCGGCAGGCCCACGCCGCTCGCGGCGCTCGCCAAGCCCTCGAGCCTCTCCGCCGGGCTGACCTACGCGGCGGCCTGCTTCCTGTTGACCGGGCCACCGGCGCTCCTGGCTGCGTGGACGTGGCCCAAAATTGGGCGCTACAGCCGCTGGCTCCTCGCCGCCGTCGGCATCCACTTCATCGCCATCGGTTTCGCCGGGGGCGACTGGATGCCGCTCAGCCGGTTGGCCGTGCCGGCGATCCTCGTGGTCGCTCTCGTCGCCGCCGAGATCCTGGCGACCGGCTCGCGGATCGCGCGGCTGTTCGTCGCCGCGGCGGTGGCGGCCGAGATCTTCGTCTGGACCGGCCCCGGATACAGGGCGCGCCGCGTCCAAGAGGATCGCTCGAGCGTGATCGAACAAGCGAGGCCGATGCTGGCCGGCTCGAACGTCATCGGCTCGCTCGACATCGGCTGGGTCGGTGTCGCCGCGCCGGAGGCCGAGGTCGTCGACTTTGCCGGCGTGACCGATCCGATCGTCGCGGCGCTCCCGGGAGGCCACACGTCGAAGCCAATCCCGGACGAGCTCCTCGCCGAGCGAGAGGTCGACACCATCGTCATGCTCCTCGCCGACGGCGCCGAGCTGGAGGGCGACTGGACGCGCTCGCGCTTCTCCCGAGGCGTGGAGAGGTGGCTCGCGCTGTCGCCCTTTGTCGCAGACAAGTTCGAGCCCGTCCGAGTGACCGAGGGGCGGCTTCGTTACGTGGTGCTCCGAAGGAAGGGGCCGTAGACTCCCAGCCGTCCGATGGTCCCCCTCTTCGAGTCCCTGTCCCGTCTCGCCGAGCGCGTCGAGATCCTAGCGCGCGGGCTCGAGGGCGACCGGCGCGCCGCGGAGCTGATGCTCGAGCGCGGTCGTCCGCTCGATGCGCGGGAGCACGCTCGAGCGATCCTGGCCAAGGTGCCGGGATCGCCCCTCGGACTGGCGCTCTGGGCCGACGCTTCCGAGGCCGCCTGGCTGGATCACGAGGCGGTGCAAGCGCTCACGGAGCTGGCGCGCGCCGTACCCTGGCGGGGTGACGTGTGGCTTCGCCTCGGGCGTGCAGCATGGCGGGTCGGCGATCCGCAGGCGCGTGAAGCGCTCGAGCGGGCCGCGGCGGCGCAGGACGACAAGGCGTCGTCGCGGCGGGCGCTCCTCGATCTCTGCGACATGGACCTCGCCGTCGGAGACGCATCGCGCGCGGCGCGCTGGCTCGATCGTCTGCCGCCGCCCCTCGGAGGTCGCGACGAAGCCGCGCTCCTCCGTCGAGCCGAGTGCGCCCTCGCGCGCGGCGCCATCGATGAGGCAGCCGAGATCGCGACGACGCTCGGCGAAGCGCTCGGCGAAGAAGGACCGCTCGACGAACGAGAGCCGGGCCGGCGCGCCGCCGCGCTGGCGCGCGCTCTCTGGCCTTCGGCCGAAGGCGATCCGATGGCGCGCGCACGCGCGATCGAGCTCGCGGTGCGCGCCTTCGTCCTCGAGGCGCCGGGATCGCGGGAGCTCCTTGCGACCATCGTCGCGGCGACGACCGACGCACCGGTCCTCGCCGACCTGCGCGCCCTCGTCGCAGGTGCCGGGCTCGTCGACGATCCCGCGTTCACGGCCGCGTTCGCGCTCGCCGAGGGCCGCCTCGACGACGCGCGCGCCGCGCTCGTGCGCGCGCTCGGGGCGGGGGACCACGGCGCCGAGCGTGCGCTCCTCCGGCTCGCGCTCGACGCCCGCGACGTCCCTGCGCTCGCTGCGCTCGCCGATCGAAGACCTGCCGCTCTCCCCGAGGGCCCCAAGCGCCTGCTCGAGGCGAGCCGCGCGCTGAACGCGGGCGAGCCTGCGAAGGTGTTCGACCTGCTCGACGGCGCGCCCTTCGATGGTGGCGCGGCCGAGGTGGAGCCGTGGGCCGACGCGCTGCGCGACCAGGCGGCGCGAACGCTCTTCGAAGGGCCCGGCGGCTGGCCGGCCCTCATCGAGATGCTCCTCCGAGAGGCGCGAGCCTTCGGCAAGGTCGAGGACCTCGTGAAGATCGAGGCGGTCGCCGCCGAGCGCGGCAAGCCCATCGTCGCGGCGGTCGTCGGCGAGTTCAACGCAGGCAAGAGCACGTTCATCAACGCGCTGCTCGGCGTCGACGTCGCCCCGACCGGGATCCTTCCGACGACCGCGACGCTCCACCGCGTCGCGTTCGCGCCGGATCCCTTCGTCCGCGTCATCGTTCGGAGCGCGGCCGATCGCGTCGTGCCGCACGAAGGGCTCAAAGGAACCCTGTCGAAGCTCCAGGCCGAGGGCGCGCACGTCGAGCGCGTGCAGATCTATGCGCCGATCGAGCGCCTCCGCTGGGTCGAGATCCTCGACACGCCCGGCTTCAATGCGCCCGATCCCGAGCATGCAAAGGCAGCCAAGGGCGCGTTCGACGAGGCCGACCTCGTCGTGTGGCTCCTCGACGCCACGGGCGCGATGAAGGCGAGCGAAGCGGCGATCCTGAATGAGGTGGCAGCGCTCGAGATCCCCGTGCTCGTGCTGCTCAACAAAGTCGATCGGCTCTCCGAGGCAGATCTCGAGCGCGTATCGGCCCACACGAAGTCGGGGCTGGCCGAGATCGGGCTCGTGCCGCACGCCGACATCCTCGCGTTCAGCGCGAAGCGAGCGCTCGCGGGGCGCCTGGGCGACGCGGCCGCTCTCGAGAGCTCGCGGTGGGCAGCGGTCGAGGCAATGCTCTCGGCGGTGGTCGTCGATCGTGCAGACGAGCTGCGTGAGCGCTCGATGCGGCGCAAGGCCGGGCGCATCGTCGAGGAGCTCCGGGCGATCGTCCGCGAGCAGGTCGATGCCGACGCCCAGCGAAGCGCCGAGGAGCGCGCTCGCGCCGATGCGCTCCGCAAAGCTGCCGCGACGCTTGCGCGTGAGGCTGAAGAGGCGGCGGCCTGGCTCGAGGCGGCGACCGAGGTCGAGCGCCGCGCGCTCGACGCCGATCTGCGGCCGCTCGCGCAGCTCGGCGAAGGCGTCCGCGTCGAGATCGGCGCGCGAACCTTCGCTGCCGAGCGTCTCGTTGCACGCCTCGCCGGGGTCATCACGCTGCGCCTCGCCGAACGGCTCGAGGTGACCGCGCCTCCTGACGCGGTGGCGATGGTTGCGTCGGCGCTCGAGGGCGTCGCGCTCGCGGTGGCGAGCCCGGAGGAGCTCCTCGGCGCCGGGCTGCGCCGCGCCCTCGTGGCTGCGATCCGCGCGGTGTCACGCGCCCTCTCGCTGGAGGCCGAAGCGGCGCTCCCGGAGCGCGAGAGCTCGGGCGCGGCCAAGCGGCTCGGCGCGCTCGCGTCGGCGCTGGGTGCGCGTTCCGTCCGGAGCGAGGCGCCTCAGGGCAGCGGGACGTAGCGGTAGACCGCCACACCGATGCCAACGCCGGCGCCGAGCGAGATGAGGATGAGCAGGAAGCCGAGGAAGCCCCAGCCGCTCTTCTTCTCGGAAACGGGTGCAGGCTCGACCGGAGCGGGGAAGGCGGGGCCCGGCCCAATCTGTCCGGACGCGTCGAGCGTGTAGAGGCCGCTCGTCTGCGGCGGCATCGCGGGCGCCGGTCCCGCAGGCTGCGCCGGCTCGATCGCGATGTTCGTACCCATCGGTCCACGCGGCGTTCCGCCGGGCGTCGTCTCTCCGGTGATCTGTGTGCCGGCCAGCGCGTGCGCACCGGCGGGCGGCGCCATGGGCGCTTGTCCCTGCGCTTGCTGGCCCTGCGGCGCAAACGGTCCCTGGATGCCCTTCTGCTTGAGGTAGTCCTCGACCGATGCGGCCATGGCCTTCATCGGCATCGTCTTGCCGAGCGCGCGAAGGTCGACGTTGCTGCCCGCGGCGCGGTCGATCTCACCGCGGTTGTCGAGCCATGACAGGAGCGTCTCTTTCAGCTCGAGGGCCGTCTGCGGCCTTTCGGCGGGGTTCTTCGCGAGCGTATTGAGGATGATGCCCTCGAGCTCGCGATCGATCGAAGGCAGGATCGAGCTCGGGGTCGGCGGCGGCTCGAACGCCTGCTTACCCGCTGTCTCGAGCGGGCTCGGCGAGTCGAAGGGCACCTGCCCGGTGACGAGCTGGTAGAGCAGGATGCCGCACGTGTAGAGGTCGCTGCGGCCGTCGAGCGGCTGACCGCGGCACTGCTCGGGGCTCATGTACGCGGGCGTCCCGACGACGACGCCGAACTGGGTGAGCGCGGGGGGCGGCTCGCTGTCGGGGTTCGAGCCGACACGCACCTTGGGCTGCGCGTCGACGAGCTTGGCGATCCCGAAGTCGAGGACCTTGACCGCGTCGCGCTTGGTCGTCGGGTCGAACTGGACCATCACGTTCTCCGGCTTCAGATCGCGATGGATGACCCCGAGCTGATGGGCCGCGTGAAGGGCGTCGCAGATCGTCGCGACGACGCGGACGGCGCGGGGCTCGGCGAGCCGCTTGTCGACGCGCAACGTCTCGCGGAGATCGCGGCCGGGACAGAGCTCCATCACGATGAAGTGGACGCCCTGCTCTTCGCCGATGTCGTAGATGGCGACGCTGTTCGGGTGCTTGATCATCGAGGCGGCCTGCGCCTCGCGCTTGAAGCGAGCCGAGAACGTTCGATCCTGCGCGAGGTGCGGGTGCATCACCTTGATGGCGACGTCCGCCGACTGACGCGACGTGTCGACCCCGCGGAACACGCTGGCCATCGCCCCTTCGCCGATGTGGCTGACGATCTTGAACCGCCCGCCGAGAGTTCGGCCCAAAAGGGGCTGGCCCATGCTCATCGCCCCGCTACCTTAGATGAATTCGGGGCAAGGCGCCTATTTCGGGGGGGAGCCCCGTGGCAAACCCCTACTTCCCGAGCAGGCCTTCGATGAACGGCCGGTCGCCTTGGACGGCGACGCGCTGCGAGTAGAAGCCGAGGCCGCGCAGACCGCCGAGCTCCTCGCCGCCGCCGGCCCGGCCCGGGCCGCCGTGGACGGACTGCGGGAGCACCGTCCCGGGGCCCGGCGTCTGATCGACGATTTTCGCGCTGAGCGCGACGACACGGCCGTGGGACGAGCCGATCCCGAGGACGAGCTCGCCGGCGATCGCGCGGTCGTCCGCGTAGACGCTCGAGACGAGGCCCCCGCCGCCGCGCCGCACGTCGCGGATGACCGATGCCGTGTCGTCGTAGGCGAAGACCGTCGCGGCAGGGCCGAACACCTCGTGCCGGTGGGCGACGTCGGCCTTGTCGGGCGACTCCTGCAAGAAGAGCGTCGGCGGGACGTAGAAGCCCTTGCCTGCCGGCGCGCCGACGGGCGACAGCGGGCCGTCGCCGAGCACGAGCTTCGACTCGGCGCGGAGCTTGTCGAGGCCGGCGCGGACGTCGCGCAGCTGCGATGCAGTGGCGACCGGCCCCATCGTCACCTTGTCCGCCTTGGGGTTGCCGATGACGACGGCGCGGAGGCGCTCGACGAGCTCGGCGACGACCGCGGCGGTGCGCTCGCGTGGGACGAAGACGCGGCGGATGGCGGTGCACTTCTGTCCGGTCTTCTGGGTGATGTCGCGCGTCACGTCGCGGAGGAAGGCGTTGTAGGTGTCCGAGCCCTCTTCGACGTCGGCGCCGAGGATTGCGGCGTTGAGGCTATCGGCCTCGACGTTCACGCGGACCGAGTCGCGCACGACCGGCTCGATCCCGCGGAGCTCCGTGGCCGTCGAGCCGCCGCCGGTGAACGCGAGCACGTCCTCACCGCGGAGGTGCTTGACCAGATCGCCGGCGGGACCGGTAAGAAGCGACACGGTGCCTTCGGGGCAGAGCTTCGCCTCGACGAGGAGCTCGAAGATGCGGTGCGCGAGGATCGCGGTCGAGGTCGCCGGCTTCACGAACACCGGCATGCCGGCGAGGAGGGCGCACGCCGCTTTCTCGCCGAAGCCCCACGCGGGGAAGTTGAACGCGTTGACGTGAACGGCGACGCCGCGCCGCGGAAGAAGGAGGTGCTGGCCGACGAAGCGCGGGCTGCGGCCCAGCTGCACCGCCTCGCCATCGGCGAGGTGCCGCTTGTCGCCGAGCTCTTTGCCGAGATCGGCGTAGTACGCGAGCGTGCCCGAGGCGCCGTCGACGTCGAACTTCGCATCGCTGCGGGTGACGCCGCCGCTCTCCATCGCGACGTCGAGGAGGTGGTCGCGGTGCTGGTGGATGACCCGGCTCATGGCGCGCAGGATCTCGCCGCGCTCTGCGAACGTGAGGGCGCGGAGCGCAGGCCCGCCGACGTCGCGCGCGTGATCGAGCGCGGCGGCGAGATCGATGCCCTGGGTGCTCGTCTCGGCCAGCGGCTCTTCGGTCGCCGGGTTGACCAGGACCTGGGCCTTGCCTTCGCCCTTTTTCCACGCGCCGCGGACGTAGCTCGAGAGGACCTGCATGCTCCGCGTTCTAGCCCTTCAGTCTTCGGGTGTCATCACTCGGTGCAGGTGGCCTTGGCCAGGACCGAGGCGATCTTCGCGCGGACCAGCTCGAGCTCGCGGACCGCGAGCGAGAGCTCGGCTTCGCGCAGCCGACGCGCCGAATCGACGAGGTCGAAGCTCGTGCCGGCTCCGTTCTCGAAAGCCTTCTGTGCGAGGCGATCGGTCTCCGCCGCGAGGTCGCGCGCCTGCTTGGCGATCGCGAGCGACTGCGTCGCGACGACGACGGCGCGGTCGGCTTGCATGACCTCGACCTTGGCCACGCGCTCGAGGGCCGAGAGGCGCTCCTCTTGCTGGCGCACGACGGCGGCGGCGCTCCGGCGCGCGCCATAGCGCTCGCCGCCGTCCCAGATCGGGACGGTGAGCAGACCCTGGACGCTCCACGAGTAGTTCTTCTCGCCGATGAGGTCCTCGCTCGAATACTGCGCGGTCGAGCTCAAATCCGCCGTCGGCGCATACCGGAGATCGGCGTCGGTGACGGCGCGCTCGGAGATCTCTTTCTGGAGGCGGAGCGCCCGGATGTCGGCGCGCTGATCGAGCGACTCGCCCTTGCAGATCCGCTTCACCGTCGCCTGGATCTCGTCGAGCGAGATGTCCGGCGACACGCCGTACGCCTCGATCGATCCCAGGCCGAGGCCGAGTGCCTCGCGCGCCCGCCTCAGATCCTCGTCGCCGGCGACGAGCGTCGCGCGCGACGCGACGACGTCCTGCTCGAAGCGAACGACGTCGAGGGCCGTCCCCGATCCGAGCTCGAGCCGCCGCTTCTGCAGCTTGAGGCGATCGAGCGCGGCGCGCAGGCCCACCCGGTTGGTCTCTGCGATCCGCTCGGCGGTCACGACCGAGACGATCGCCTCGGAGACGTTGCCGACGAGGCGTCGCTTCTGATCTTCGGCCGAGACGCGCGCCGCGTCGGTCGCCACCTCGGCGGTTCCGATCGCGTACCAGACCCGCGGCGCGATCAGCGGCTGGCGGAGGGTCAGCGCCGCCGTCGCGACAGGCGAAGGCGGGATCGTCGTCGTCGTGAGACCGCCGCTGTCCTGATCGATCACCTCGATGTCGGAGCGAACGATGTGGAACGTGATGCTGCCCGTTCCGGTGAGGGTCGGCAGCGTACCCGCGAGCGCCTGCCGCTCTTCGCCTTCGGACCGCTCGATCTCGAAGAGGGCGATCGAGTAGTCGGGGTCCTCGGCCGATGCGAGCGCGAGCGCTTGCCGCCAGTCCTTGAGCATCCGCGGTGCCGGAGGGATGTCCTTGAGCATCGGATCGTCCTCCTCGGTCGTGGTCGGCGGTGCGGCGGGAGGAGCTGCCGGTGGTGCAGGAGCAGGGTCGGGGTTCGGCTGGGCCTGCGACACTCCGGGCGGCGCGAAGACTGCAGCGGCCGCGAGCAGAGAAGCCATGCAGAGAAGAGAGCGTGCTCGCATGCCCCGTGCTTTGGAGCGGCCGGGGCCCGCGCGCAACGTTTGCTTGCACGTCCGTGTTTCGAGAGAGAGGTCCGGCGCGCTGTCAACCGCAAAGCCGCAAGGATCAATCATCGGCTGTTAAAGCAGTTTCTACCCTTGGCCTGGGCGACAGCCGTCCGTTAGAAATTCCCCGGCGCGATGGCTCGCGCCGAAGGTGCGCTTCGCGCGCTGTCCCTAAAAAGGCGCCGGGGAATTTATTTCTTGATTCAGCGCCTGACGGCGCTGAAATGGGAGCACCCATGTCCAAGCCGGCCCACGACTCCGACGCCACCGTACGCGCGATCTCGCGTGCGCTGTGGGCCGGGGAGTCGCCGGAGCGGCTCGTTCCCCAGCTCTTGCGTCTCGCCGGGTCCGCCGAGCCCGCGAGCGAGCCTTGGTGCTTCGCCCAGCGGCATCTGGCGCTCGCCTGGGCGCCCATCCGCCCGTGGCGCGCGTCGCTGCGGGCGCGCGATCTCCTCGCCGTCGATCCGACGGATCACGCAGCCTGGGCAGCCCTCGGTCTGGCGCAGTCGATCATCCACAACCACCGCTACGCGATCCGCTGCTACGAGCGCGCCCTCAAGATCGCTCCGGGCCAGCCGCGCTACGCGCACAACCTCGGTCACCTCTACGACGTCGTCCTCGACGATCCGGCTCGGTCGCTCCCGCTCCTCGCGGCCGCGTACGAGGCCGAGCCGCGCTCGAGCGACGTCGCCGCGAGCTACGCGCACGCACTCGCGCGGACCGGGCAGGTCGAGCGAGCCCTCGAGGTGCTGCGTGGCGCGCTCACCAACGGCGCGACGCGGGATCAAGCCGAGCTGCTCCGTTTCCTCGAGGCCGAGGCAGCGAAGTAGCTTCAGGCGGCCGAACAGTCACGCGGCCGAACAGTCACGCGGCCGAACAGTCAGGCAGCCAAACAGTCAGGCGGACAGCGAGTCGTCGGTCGGTCGCTCGCGCGCCAGCTCGACCGTGACCGCGGACTTGCCGGCGATGGCGTTGCCGTTGAGCGCCGCGATCGCTCGCTCTGCGTCGTCCTTGCGGACGCCGGCGAACGTGTGCCGGTCGCGTACGCGGATCCGGCGGACGTGATCCTTGTCCAGGCCCGCCTGCTCGACGAGCGCGCGGAGGACGTCCTGCGCGCGTGCGCCGTCACGCCGGCCCACGCCGAGGAAGAGCTCGGCGTAGGGGGCGTCGTCCTCTTCGAACGAGCCGCCCGGTCGGGCCGGGGGCTCGGCGTGGAGCTCGG
>JBGTSH010000312.1:0-12769 GCA_041940405.1 Polyangiaceae bacterium | reverse complement strand
AAGTCCGGGGCGTCGCCGTACACCGACGAGGAGGACGAGTACACGAAGCGAGGCCGCTCCGCGGTACACGCCTCGAGGAGCCGCTGCGTCGCGAGGACGTTGCAGCTCGTGTACGTCTCGAAGGTCTTGCCCCAGCTCGCCCGTACGCCGGCCTGCGCCGCTTGATGGAAGATCGCGTCGACGCCGCGGACGATGGGAGCGAGGTCGGCCGTCGCCAGATCGAGCTCCTCGAAGCCGAACCTCGGCCCGGCGCGGAGGCCCGCGAGGTTCGCTTCCTTGTTCGAGCGCGCGTAGTAGTCGGTGAAACAGTCGGCGCCGAGGACGTCGTGCCCGAGCGCGACGAGACGTTCGGCCAGCGTGGATCCGACGAAGCCGGCGACACCGGTGACGAGGCAACGCATGCGAGGGCCGAGGAGCGTACCATGCGCTCGTGGGTCTACGAATCGCTACAGTCGCAACGACGTGCGCGACGCTGATGGCTTGTGCCGACGTCCCTCCGGCGCCTGCAACGCCGCCGCCTCCTCCTCGGCCGACGGAGGAGCCCCTCCTCTTGCCCGCGGGACCGCTCGTCATGGCGACATCGCAGCCTCCGGACCCGACGCCCGTCGCGCCGGCGGGACCGGACTGCACCATCCGCCTCGCCCGACCGCCACGCGCCGGCTGCAACGAGATCTTCGCGCTCACCGTGCGGGCGAGCGCGGCGCAGACCGAAGCGTCGAGCGCGGGTGACGGTAGCGTCTGCACGATCTGGAATTCGGGCGGCGGTGCGCCGCAAGAGGTCACGCTCGACCTCGGTACGCCCACGCGGATCGACGTCATCGCGCTTTTGCCCGAGATGACGCCGGACGGTCAGGTGTCTCACGAGATCGCGTTCTCGGACGACGGGCGGAGCTTTCAGGTGGGGCACCGCGTCGAAGCGCCGATGCGCTCCGGTGCCCAGGTCGAGCTGGTGTTGCCGAAGCCCGAGCGCGCGCGCTTCGTGCGCGTCACCACGAAGAGGAGCCCTTCGTGGATTGCGTGGCGTGAGGTCGGCCTCTTCCGCTGCGGCACGGAGTAAAGCCGTGGTACATCCGCCCGCATGCGCGTTCTCGTAACCGGCGGCTCCGGCTTTCTCGGCTCGCATGTCGTCGAGGCGCTCGGCCGACAAGGGCACGAAGCGATCTGTCTCGTTCGCAAGACGAGCGACACGAGCTTTCTGAAGGAGCGTGGGGTCGAGCTTCGCGAGGGTGCCGTCGACGCTCCGGAGACGCTCGCCGCCGCCGTCGACGGCGTCGACGCCATCGTGCACTGCGCCGGCGTGGTCAAGGCGCGAACCTACGAGGACTTCGAGCGCGTTCATGCCGGCGGCACGGTCGCGCTCGCCCGCGCGGCGAAGGCGCACGCCAAGAACCTCCGGCGCTTCGTGCACGTATCGACCGCCGGCGTCATGGGCGGAGCGTCGAAGGGCCAGCGCCACGTCGAGACCAACGATCCGAACCCAGCTACGTCGTACTCCAGGAGCAAGCTCGCCGGAGAACGCGCGCTGCTCGAGCTCTCGGGCGAGCTTCCGATCACGGTGATCCGGCCGCCGGCGATCTACGGCCCGCGCGACCGCGAGATCTTCGCGTTCTTCCAGATGGTCAAATGGACCAAGATGGCGATCCGCTTCGGCGGCGCGATGAAAACGATGTCGCTGGTCTACGCCGAGGATTGCGCGGACGCGTGCCTCCGGGCCATCGAAGCCGACGTCCCGTCGGGCTCGAAGTACTTCGTCGAAGACGGCGCGACCTACACGTTCGAGGACATGGCGCACGCGATCGCCGCGGGCTTCGGGATCACGTTGCTCGGCACGCCCGCGCTCCCCGAAGGCATCGTTCGCGCGGCCGCGATGACCTCCGAGCTCTTCGGCAAAGCGACCGGCAAGGTGATGATCTTCACGCGCGACAAGCTGCCCGAGCTCTTGATGGAGCACTTCGCGGTCGACTCCGCCGCGGCGCGCCGCGACCTCGGCTGGTCGCCCAAGACCGCCTTTCCGGACGGCGCCAAGAAGACGGCGGCGTGGTACGTCGAGAAGGGGTGGCTCTGACGGGCCAGCTCCACTGGTCGAATGAATACGGTCGCCGTCCCCACGCTCCTCGCGCCGCGGCTTCTCGGCCTGATCGGCGTAGCGGCGCAAAAGGGTGTTCCGCGAGCCCGTTTGCTCGAGGCGCTCGGGATCGACGAGGCGGCTCTCTCGAACCAAGAGGCGCGCGTCCCGGTCGAGAAGGTCTTCGACGCGTGGGAGGTCGCGATGCGAACGTGCCGAGACGACGGGCTTCCCGTCGAGGTGGGTAGGCTCTCGTCGATCGCCGCGTTCGGTCTCTTCGGCTACGTGCTCTACACGCGGCCTACGCTCGCCGGTTCGCTCGATGCGCTGGCGCGCTACCACGATCTGGTGAACGACTCGGGCCGCTGGTCGATCGAGAGCGACGAGGGTGAGAGCACGATCACCTGGCTTCGCGATGGTGACCGCCGCCTCGGCATGCGTGTCGCAAACGAGCAGGTGCTCTCTTCCTTCGCGACCCTCGCGGTTCAGCACCTCACCGAACGGCTGGAGATCCTCCGCGTCTCGTTCCGGCACGCAAAGCCTCGGAGCGATCAGGCCCACGTACGGCATTTCGGTGTCGCTCCGATCTGGGCCGCGGACGTCGACGCGGTCGTCCTTCCGCGCGACGCGCTCGACATGAAGCCCATCGGCGCAAACGACGTCGTCTCGGCGTACTTCGCGAGCCAGGCAGACCAAGCGCTCGAGCGCCTCGCGAAGGCCGGCTCGTGGACCGCGCAGGTGGCTCGCGTCATCTCGGCCTCGCTCGGCTCGGGCATCCCGACCTTGGAGCGGGTGGCGCGCTCGCTCGGAACCACGGAACGGACGGCGCGGCGGCGCCTCTCCGCCGAAGGTCAGACCTTCGATGCGCTGGTGACGAGCGTGCAGAAAGAGCAGGCGATCCAGCTCTTGTCGGGTGACACCCCGCTCCGCGACATCGCCTTTGCCCTCGGATTCTCGGACGCGACAGCGTTCAGTCGCGCGTACAAGCGCTGGACCGGGCGGTCGCCCTCCGAGGCCCGCGCCGATCGCGCGCGGAAATGACGAGCATTGACGCGCCTTGCCATGCCTTCGGCGCGGTTTGCGAGGTCGACACAGGCGAGGTCAGGGACTAAGAATCGCTCGCGATGCGGCTCTGCACGCTGAAGAACGGCACGCGCGACGGCGAGCTCGCCGTCGTGCACCCTGACGGCACCCGATGCGCGAGCGCGCGGGCCATCGCTCCGAACCTCCAGGCAGCCCTCGATGACTGGGATCGCGCCCTCCCCGAGCTCGCGAGCCTGTCGTCCGCGCTGGTTGCCGGTAAGGTCACGGCCGAGCCGATCGACTTCGATCGGGTGATGGCTCCGCTCCCCCGCGCTTACGAGTGGGTCGACGGCAGCGCGTACATCAACCACATCGTCCTCGTTCGCAAGGCGCGCGGCGTCGAGCCGCCGAAGACGCTGCTCACCGATCCGCTCGTCTACCAAGGTGGGTCGAGCGACATGCTCGGCTGCCGTGAGCCGATCGATCTGCCCAACGTCGAGTGGGGTCTCGACTTCGAGGCGGAGATTGGCGTCATCCTCGGTGACGTCCCGCGCGGCACCACGGCCGCGGCCGCAGCGAAGCACATCCGTCTCTTCGTGATCCTGAACGACGTCACGCTGCGCAACCTCGTCCCGGGCGAGCTCGAGAAGGGCTTCGGGTTCTTTTGCTCCAAGCCGGCGACCGCGTTCGCTCCGTTCGCCGTCACGCCGGACGAGCTGGGCGACGCGCTGAAGGATGGCCGCGTGCACCTCCGGCTCAAATCGACCTACAACGGCGAGCTCGCCGGCGATCCCGAAGCGGGTCCCGAGATGCACTTTTCCTTTCACGACCTCGTCTCGCACATCACCAAGACGCGGCGCTTCGCCGCCGGGACGATCTTGGGGAGCGGCACGGTGTCCAACCAGGATCGCGCCCGCGGCATCTCGTGCCTCGCCGAGCGCCGCATGATCGAGATCATCGAGGGCGGCAAGCCCACCACGCCGTTCATGAAGGCGGGCGACACCATCGCGGTCGAGATGCACGACGCTTCGGGTCGGAGCATCTTCGGAAGGATCGATCAGAAGGTGAGGGCCGTGACGTGAAGCTCTATGGCTACTACCGCTCGAGCGCCTCGTACCGCGTGCGCATCGTGCTCGGGCTCAAAGGCCTCGAGTACGAGTACGTCCCGGTGCACCTCATCAAGGACGGCGGCGAGCAGCACGCCCCCGCCTACGCCGAGAAGAACCCGATGCAGCAGGTGCCGCTGCTCGAGGTCGACGGGCTCGAGCTCACGCAGTCGGTCGCCATCATCGAGTACCTGGAGGAGTGCCACCCCGAGCCTGCCCTCCTCCCGAAGGACGCCGCGGCGCGCGCGCACGTCCGCCGCGCGGTCGAGGTCGTGAACTCCGGCATCCAGCCGCTCCAGAACCTCACCGTGATGAACGAGGTGAAGCGCCTCGGCGGCGATCCGATCGTCTTCGCACGCGCCGCGAATGTTCGCGGGCTCACCGCGCTCGAGAAGATCGCGACCGATCACGGCGGCGATCGCCTCATCGGCAAGACCACCACGGTCGCCGACGCCTTCTTGGTCCCACAGATGTACAGCGCCCGCCGGTTCGGCGTCGACCTCGCCCCGTATCCCCGGCTCGTCGCGATCGATGAGGCGCTCGCGGCCATCCCCGCGATCGCGGCGGCCCACCCGGACAAACAGGTAGACGCCGAGCCCGCCTGAAGCACCGAACCGAAGTCAGTACAGAATCGTCATGAAAAAGCTGGAATCTCTCGGAATCCGTCGTCTCGAATCCATCCACTACTACGTCGGCGACCTCGATCGCAGCCGCAAGCTGTACGTCGATTACCTGGACTTCGCCGAGGTAGGCGAGTCGAACGCCGATCTGACGGCGCACGGCAAGCAGAAGAGCGTGCTCTTCCAGGCCGGCGGTTGCAGCATCATCGTGTCGATGCCGGTGGGCGAGGGCGGTCGCGCCTGGCGCTATCTGCGCAAGCACCCCGACGGGATCGGGACGATCGCGTTCGAGGTCGAGGACATCGAGAAGACCTTCCGGCTGCTCGACGAGCGCGGCGGCACCCCGATCGAAGACATCCAGCGCTTCGAGGACGAGACGGGCAAGCTCGCGACGTTCTCGATCACGACGCCGTTCGGCGACACCACGTTCCGGTTCATCCAGCGCGACGGATACAAGCCCTTCTTTCCGGGGTACCAGGCGTACGACAAGCCGCGTGGCGGCAAGAATGTGTTCGAGATCGAGGTCTTCGATCACGTCACCTCGAACTTCCAGACGATGAAGCCCGCGCTCCTTTGGATGGAGCACGTGATGGGCTTCGAGACCTACTGGGACGTCAAGTTCCACACCGAGGACGTCTCGCCCGAGCGCGCCACGGGCTCCGGCCTTCGCAGCATCGTGATGCACGACCCGCACTCGGGTGCGAAGTTCGCCAACAACGAGCCGTGGCGCCCGTTCTTCAAGGCGTCGCAGATCAACGTCTTCAACGAGGATCATCGCGGCGACGGCGTCCAGCACGTGGCGCTCACGGTGAGGGACATCGTCACTGCGGTGCGCGGGATGCGAAAGCGCGGGGTCGGGTTCATGCCCACGCCGGGCACCTACTACGACGCGCTCCCCGCTCGCCTCGAGCAGATGGGCGTGGGCAAGATCGACGAAGACATCTCGGTTCTTCGCGATCTCGAGATCCTCGTCGATGGCGAGAAGAAGCACGAGTACATGCTTCAAATCTTCTTGAAGGACGCCGCGGGGCTCTACAACAAGCGCGAGGCGGGGCCGTTCTTTTACGAGATCATCCAGCGCAAGGGCGACCGGGGCTTCGGCGCCGGCAACTTCCGCGCGCTCTTCGAGAGCATCGAGCGCCAGCAGAAGTCCGAAGGAAAGATCTGATGCTCGATCGTCTGGCCGTAGGGGAGCTTCCGGCGAAGCACCACATCGCGCTCCGCGGCGAGGGAGGCGCGCTGCGCCACGAGCAATGCGTCACGCGTGACGGCTTCGACGGCCCGTACACGATCAGCTACCACCTTCGCCGGCCGCACATGGCGCGCGGCGTCGCCGCGCAGCGCTTCTTCACGACACCGGTCGCCGCGCCGGCGCGCGAGGTGCGACGTCGCCACTACGACTCGACCAGGCTGGACGCGGCGGGCACCGTGCTCGAGTCGCGCAAGCCGCTGCTCTTCAACGACGATGTCGTGCTGTCGGTCGGCAAGCCGGTGGCCGCCGATGCGGTCTACTTCTCGAACGGCGACGCCGACGATCTCCATTTCGTCTTTCGTGGCTCGGGCGTCGTTCGAACGATCCTCGGCGACGTTCGGTACGAAAAGAACGACTACGTCTACATCCCGCGCGGGACGATCCATCGCTTCATCCCCGACGCGGGCACGCCGCAGTACTTTTTGACGATCGAGTGCCTCGGCGGGATGGGCCTCCTCAAGCAGTGGCGCAACGCCACCGGGCAGCTGCGGATGGACGCGCCGTACTGCCATCGCGATTTCAGGCGGCCGACGTTCGTCGGACCGACCGATGAGGGCATCCGTCACGTCGTGGTGAAGAGGCAGAACCGCTTCGACGGCTTCGACTACGACGAGAGCCCGCTCGACGTCGTCGGGTGGGACGGCTCGGTCTATCCGTGGGTCTTCCCGATCCTGAACTTCCAACCGCGCGCCGGCCTCGTGCACCTGCCCCCCACCTGGCACGGGACCTTCGGCGCGCGTGGCGCGCTCATCTGCAGCTTCGTGCCACGCATGACCGACTTCCATCCCGAGGCCATCCCGTGCCCGTACCCGCACGCGTCGGTCGACATGGATGAGTTCCTCTTCTACTGCGACGGCAACTTCACCTCGCGACGCGGCGTCGGGCCGGGCAGCATCTCGCACCACCCGATGGGCATCGCCCACGGCCCCCACCCCGGCGCGTACGAGGGCAGCATCGGCTCGAAGTCCACGAGCGAGCTCGCGGTGATGCTCGACACGCTCAAGCCGCTCTCGCCGACGCCGGCCGCGCTCGGGATCGAGGACGCCGCGTACCACGACTCCTTTCGCTGATCGACCAGCGAACCGGTGACGGGCCTGTGGTTCAGCTGAAGGTCGAGCCTCCCGCGTCGAAGCAAGGTGTCTTGTTCGTCCTCGCGCATGGCGCCGGAGGGAGTATGACGGATCCGTTGCTCGTCGATCTGGCGAAGGCACTTCACGCTCGCCGGCACGGCGTCGCGCGCTTCAACTTCGCGTACCGCGACGAGGGCAGGAAGCTGCCCGACCGCGCGCCGAAGCTCGAAGCCACCTATCGGGAGGTCATCGAGCGAGTGCGAAGCGACGTGCCGCATCGAAAGCTGGTCATCGGAGGGAAGTCGATGGGCGGACGCATGGCGTCGCACCTCGCCGCGCAGGGCGACCCGCTCGATGGCCTCTTGCTCCTCGGCTACCCGCTCCATCCACCGAAGCAGCCCGAGAAGCTGCGCGACGCTCACCTGAAGGATATCCGCGTTCCGACGTTGTTCGTTCAGGGGACGCGCGATCCGCTCTGCGATCTCGCGCTCCTGAAACCGCGCGTGAAGAAGATGGGCAAGGTGGCCACGCTCCTCGTGATCGGCGACGCAGACCATTCGCTCGTGGTTCCGAAACGTTCGGGGAGGGATAGGAAGAGCGTCATCGCCGAGGTCGTCGCGGCGATTGAGGCGGCGTTCGTCGGCTGAGATACTTGGGGCTCCGAATGAACAAGCTTCTTGGCTTCGTGAGCCTCGCATCGCTCCTCTCCGCCTGCGGCGACGACACCGGGACCGGCGGTGCCGGTGGCTCGAGCGATCGGACCGTTTCGACCGCGACAGCGGGATCGACAAAGACTTCAGGATCGACGACCACGACCGGCACGACGACCACGACGACCATCGCGACCACGACGGGCATGGGCGGCATGCCCGAGGGCGGCGGTGGCGCCGGTCAAGGCGGCATGGCGGACGGCGGCGGCGGCACGGGTCAGGGCGGCGGCATCTCGGGCAACGGCGAGACGTGCGGCGAAGCAATCATCGCCGGTGAGGGAACCTACGTCGGGACCTACAACGGCTTCTCCAACGACTACGACCCGACCGATGCGGGCTGCACCGGATACGACGAGGCCGGCCCCGACATCGCCTACCGAGTGACGATCCCCGCCGGTCAGGAGCTACACGCCATCCTCGGTGCGGCAGACGCCGACGGATCGGTCTACCTCGTGACCGACTGCACGATGCTCGGCGCTTGTTTGGAGGGCGCACACGGTCTCTCGACCGGGCTCGAGACGCTCACGTACGCGAACAACGGCGCGACGCCGCTTACGGCTTTCGTGATTGTCGACTCGTCTGCAGGTTTGGGCATTGGTGACTACACCCTCGACGTCAGCTTTGGCGACGAGACCAGCTGTTCGGACTTCTTCGACAACGATCTCGACGATCACGCCGATTGCGCCGATGCGACTTCCTGCCAGGGCACACCCGCGTGTGCGCCCGGCGCCGGGCCGACGGGGAGCCCTTGCGCGGCGAGCACCGATTGTTCGGCGACAGGTGGTGATCCGGTGTGCCTTCCGGCCCCGGGCTTTCCCGGCGGATACTGTTCGGAGTGGTGCGATACATCTCCCAACGACTGCCCCGGCGACGCGATCTGCCTCGGCACTTCGTTCGGCGACGGCCTTTGCATGGATGGTTGTATCGACGATGGTGATTGCCGGACGGGGTACTACTGCCCGACCTATGGCTATTGCCTCCCGCTCCCCACCGAGTGCGTCGCCCCGACCGCGCTCACGCTCGGCGCCACCAGCGGAACGACGATCGGCGCTCCGAACGACATGCACGCGAGCTGCACCGTCTTCTTCGGGAGCGGCGCAGAAGAGGTGTACTCGTTCACGCCGGCGAGCTCGGGAACGATGACGCTTACGCTCGCGTCGGCCACCGATCACACGATCAGCCTTCGTACGCCGAGCTGCGCGCACGAGGAGGACGAGCTCCAATGCGTCGACAGTGTAGGCGGGGGCATCGATGAGATCCTGACCGAGGCGGTGACTGCCGGAACGACGTACTACATCGTCGTTCAGCCCTACGCCGACGGTAACGAAGCCGATTTCACGCTGACGATCGCAGTGAATTGAAATGGCTTCGGGGAGAGGCGGACACCCAAGAACAACCATGCGAAACATCCTGGGCATCGCCGCGCTCGCCTCGCTCGCGTTCGCTTGTGAGAAGAACATCCAGCCGATGCAAGTGTGCACCTTGATCGGGTGCGACGATCAGCTCTCGGTAGAGGCGAGCTCGGCTCTGGGCGAGAGCTTCGGCGTCGAGATCGCGATCGACGGAGAGACGCTCTCCGTCGCGTGCCACCTCTCGGACGACGTGGAGCGCATGCCCGGCAACGTCACCGGCGGGACGCTGTCGGTCGACTGTGTCCCGGGTGGGATCATCATCAATGACCTGCCCGAAGAGCTGACGGTGCGCTTCCTGGACGAAGACGGAACCGTCCTCGGGGAAGGCGCGCTCAGCCCAGCCTACGTAGAGCGCTACCCGAACGGTGAGGAGTGCGCCGCGGCTTGCGAGCAGGGTGAGGCGGTCGTCGAGACCGTCGCCGCCAAGAACCCGAACCCGAACACCTGACGCCTACGCTTTGATCTTCTCGTTCGCCGGATCGTAGAGCGGCTTCATCGACGCGATCGCCGGGTAGCGCTTTCCGGCGATCTCGACGTCCCAGGTCGCCTTCTCGAAGTACGCGGCGTCGACCGGCACACCGGCCTCGACCATGACGAGGCCGACGGCGCCGCCCAGCGTGTGACCGTAGGACGCGGCGCGCACGTAGCCGACCGGCTTCTCGTCGCGACGGACGACCTCTGCGTGGAACATCAAGGGCTCGGGGTCTTTGACGAGCACCTGGACGATGCGGCGCTTGAGCGGACCCTCTGCCTTCTTGGCGACGACGGCCTCTCTGCCGATGAAGCCGCCGGGCTTCTTGAGATCGACGGCGAAGCCGAGGCCTGCCTCGAGCACCGAGTCGGTGTTGTCGATGTCGTGGCCGTAGTCGCGGTACCCCTTCTCCATGCGAAGGCTGGCGAGCGCTTTGAGACCCGCGTGCTTCAGGTCGACGGCCTTGCCGGCTTCTACGATGCGCTCGTAGACGTGGACTGCCTGCTCGGCCGGGATGTAGAGCTCGTAGCCGAGCTCACCGAGGTAGGTGATGCGCACGCAGAGCACCCGCGCGAAGCCGATGTCGATCTCGCGCGCGCTTCGGAACGGGAACGTCTCGTTCGAGAGGTCTTCGGTCGTCAGCGATTGCATGAGCTCGCGTGAGCGTGGGCCCTGGATGTTGATCTGGCAGTACCCCGACGTCTGATCCGAGACGTGCGCGCGAGCGTCTTCGGGGATGTGGCGGCGCATCCAGGTGAGGACGTGGCGATGCGCGGTGTCGCTGGCGACGACCCAATAGCGATCTTCGGCGAGCTTGGTGACGGTGAGGTCGGCTTCGAGCTTGCCGTCCGGGTTGAGCCATTGCGTATAGGTGATGACGCCGTTCTCGCCGTCGACGTTGTTGGCCGAAATGTGATTGAGCCACCTCCCGGCGTCGCGTCCCTCGACCAAGAACTTCGACATGAAGGACATGTCCATCAGGATCACGCCTTCACGCGTCGCTTTGTGCTCCGCCTCCCATTGGGGAAACCATTTCTGCCGGCCCCAGGACAGCGGGCCCGGATCCGGATTCGGGCCGTCGGGCGAATACCAATCCGCGCCTTCCCAGCCGCTCACGTCCCTGAAGTAGGCCCCTTGTGCGGCGAGCCGATCGTGAATCGCCGAACGCTTCGCGCCGCGCGCGGTCGTCATCGACCGCGTGGGGTAGTGGCATTGGTAGACCATGCCGAGCGACTCGACCGTTCGCGTCCGGCGGTACTCCGGGTTCGCTTGGTAGGTGTGGAGCCTGTCGATGTTCATGTACGTGATGTCGACGTCGGCTCGGCCGTTGATGATCCAATGCGCGAGCACGCGGCCCAGGCCGCCGCCGGTGAGGATGCCTATCGAGTTGAGGCCCGCGGCGACGAAGTAGTTCTTGAGCTCGGGCGCCTCACCCACGACCGGCGCGAGGTCCGGCGTGAAGCTCTCGGGCCCGCAGAAGAACTTGCGCACGCCGACCTCGAGCGAGATCGGGACGCGCTGCATCGCCTTCTCGACGTATGGGCCCATGCGATCCCAATCGGGTGACAGCTCGCCGAACGAGAAGTCCTCGGGGATGCCGCCGACCTTCCATGGAGCGCAGATCGGCTCGAAGAGACCGACCATCAGGCCGCCCACCTCTTCCCGGAAGTAGCCGTACGAGCCGGGATCCTCGAGCACCGGGAAGGACGCGTCGAGGCCGGGGATCTTGTCGGTGATGAGGTAGTAGTGCTCTGCGGCCTGGAGCGGTATGTTCACGCCCGATTTGGCGCCGAGCTGGCGGGCCCACATGCCGGCGCAATTGACGACGTACTCGCATTCGATCGTCCCTTGTGCGGTGACGACGCCGCTGACGGCACCGTTCTTCTTGGTGACGCCGGTGGCGGCCACGCCCTCGAGGATCGTGACGCCTTGCATACGCGCGCCCTTCGCGAGCGCCATCGTGATGTCGACCGGGTTCGCTTGGCCGTCCTCCTTCACGTAGAACCCGGCGAGGATGTCGTCGACCTTGGCGAGCGGGAAGAGCTCCTTGACCTGGCCCGGCGAGATCTCGTGCACGTCGACGCCGCAGTAGCGATTGAAGGCCGACACGCGCCGGTACTCTTCGAGCCGATCCTTCTCGGTGGCGACCTCGATGAACCCGACGGGCTTGAACCCCGACTCGAGGCCTGTCTCTGCCTCGAGCCGGCCGTAGAGATCGCGCGTATACTTTCGCATCTCGGTCGACGTCTCGCTCGTCGAGCCGAACGTCACGATGAGGCCCGCCGCGTGCCAGGTCGTGCCCGAGGTCAGGCGGTCGCGCTCGAGGAGCACGACGTCTTTCCACCCCATGTGGGCGAGGTGGTACGCGACCGAGCAGCCGATGATTCCGCCCCCGACGACGACCACGCGGGCGCGCTGGGGCAGGGCGGGTTGAGACATCCCGCCTCTATAGCAACGCTATTGTCCGGGGACGAGCTTGGCCCAAGCCTTCATGTCGTCGAGGACGCGCGCCTTGGCCGGCCCCTCGAGGAGGATGGGGACGAAGTCGTTCTGCACCGCGTTACCCGAGAAATGCACGGGGATTACCTCATCCCCGACGAAGGCGACCACGCCGTCCTTCTTGGTGAAGCGAGCCTGGTAGATCATCGACGCGAGATCGTCCGGCTGCGCGTTCCCGCCGAAGACGAAGTTGCCCAGGCTGTAGACGATCTTCTTGTCCTTGTAGGTCTCGATCCCCTGGAGCACGTGCGGGTGGTGGCCGAGGACCAGGTCGGCGCCGGCGTCGATGGCGGCGTGGCCGAGCTTCTGCTGGATGTCGGTGACCTCATGCGAGCCCTCGATGCCCCAGTGGAAGGAAACGATGACCAGGTTGTCAGGGCGCTTCGACGACGTGACCGCACGCATCATCTCGTCTTTGACCTCGAGCCTTCCGCCGAGATACCCGAGGTTCTTGACCTCGATGCCTTTGACGGTGCGGGTGTCGATCGTGCCGAGGCCGAAGTAGCCGACGTTCACCGACTCGAGGCTCTTCTTGGTCTC
>JBGTSH010000311.1:0-12770 GCA_041940405.1 Polyangiaceae bacterium | reverse complement strand
CGAGGCGCCCGGAATGGCGCTCCTTCACCTCGCGTACGAGCGGCTCCTCAGCGCCATCCACAACGAGAGCACGATCGACCTCTACTTCACGCTGGGCCGCCGCCTCGGTCGCCTCCTCTACGAGGGTCGCTGGTTCGAGCCCGAAGCGATGATGCTGAAGGAAGCGCTCACCAAGTGGATCTCGACGAGCGTCACCGGCGAGGTCGAGATCGAGCTGCGCCGCGGCGACGACTACACCCTCATCGCGACGCGTGCCGAGCACATGGCCTACGCCCCCGAGAAGCTCTCGATGGAGCGCGTCGAGGAGCCGGCGTTCAATCCCGAGGACCGCATCGGCGCTCTCGAGGTGCAGAATCTGTCGATCGCCGACAGCCGCGCGACGCTCCTCCACCACTTCGAGAGCCTGCGCCGCCTCGGTGCTGCGACGGGCCAAGGCGAGATCGAGAAGCTCCTCGTCGAAGAAGCCTCGCCGAAGCTCAAGTGAGCCACCTTCCCGACCTCGAGAAGGTGTTCGCCAAGGTGGACGCCTTCTTCGAGCGGGTAGAGGCCCGCTACACGTCGGACCTCGCGTGCAAGGCGGGGTGTCACGACTGCTGCGCACCGGATCTCACCGTGACGCCGGCCGAGGCCGAAGCGATCGAGGCGTTCCTCGAAGCGCTCGAGCCCGACGCGCGCGCGAGCGTCGCGGATCGCGCCACCACGAGCGACGGCTCTCGATGCGCAGCCCTCGACGGCGCCGGACGCTGCTCGATCTATCCGGTGCGCCCGCTCGTCTGTCGTTCCCATGGGGTCGTGCTCCGCGTCCCGCCGAAGGACAAGACCTCGTTGCCGATCCTCGACACCTGCCCGAAGAACTTCCGCGAGCGCGATCTCTCCACGGTCGACGCCGATTGTGTGCTCGACCAGCGCACGCTCTCGATGCTCCTCGCGGCGGTCCATACGACCAGGGGGATCGATCCCACCGCCCGATCAGCCGTCCGCAGCCTTTTGCAACAAAAGCCGATCAGATCCGATGCCGCCGCGCCATTGCCTGCAAAAGGAGCGGACGAGTAAGTGCCGGTTTGCTACCCTTCCGCCCGGATGCGCGGTGTATCTTCCCTTGTCTTGTTGGGCGCTTGCGCCCTAGTGGCGGCAGCCTCCCCGCTCCTCGGCGGCTGCAAAGGGGACATCGGCGAGACGCCGCCCGGCACGGCCGAAGCACCGATCTGCGTCGACGACGGCGTGGTCCGCCCCGGCCCCTCGCCCATGCGCCGGATGACCCGGGCAGAGTACAACGCCACCGTCCGCGATCTGCTCGGTGACACGACCAACCCGGCCGACGACTTCTCCGCCGAAGAAGAGGCGCTGGGCTTCAACAACAACGCCTACGCACTGGTCGTGACGCCGACGGCTGCCGAGAAATACATGCTCGTGGCCGAGGGCATCGCCGAGCGCGCGCTGAAGCAGCACGACTTCACCGGTTGCTCGGCGGAGTTCTACGGGCTGGATTCGACCGAAGAAGACGTGAACGCGTGCGTTCGCACCTTCATCGACGTCTTCGGCAAGAAGGCCTACCGCCGGCCGCTCACCGAGGACGAGAAGGCGGACCTCTTCCAGGTCTTCCGCGCGGGCGTCGAGCTCGAAAAAGACGTACGGGCCAAGCCCGAAGACCTTCCGGCCAGCGCCGCCGGCTACGAGACCGGCGCCGAGATGGTGATCGAAGCGCTGCTTCAGTCTCCGCAATTTCTGTATCGCGTCGAGCTCGGCGAGGGTGTCCTGCCCCTCACCGCCGGCGGCGACGTCGTCCCTCTCAACGATTGGGAGATGGCGTCACGGTTGTCCTTCTTCCTCTGGGGCTCGATGCCGGACCAGGAGCTCTTCCTCGCCGCCGAGTCCGGCGAGCTGCGAACCAAGGAGCAGGTCGCGGCCCAAGCGCGACGCATGCTCGAGAGCGACAAGGCGCGCGAGGCTGTCGCGACGTTCCATCGGCAGTGGCTCGACTACGACCGCATCGCCAACGTGACGAAGGACGCGGCGCTCTTCCCGGATTGGTCCAGCGCCATCGGCGCGATGATGCAAGAAGAGGCGCGAGCCTTCATCGATCACGTCATCTTCCAAGGCGACGGCAACCTGTCGACGCTCCTCACGGCGCCGTACACGATCGCGCCCGGCGATCTGGCGGCGTTCTACGGAGTAAAGGGCGCGTCGGGGGACGGTCTCTACCAAGTCGAGTTCCCGCAAGGCCAGCACGCCGGCCTCCTCACGATGGGCGCGCTGATGGCCTACTACGCGCACTCGAACCAGACGTCGCCGGTGCATCGCGGCAAGCTGGTGCGCGAGGCGATCCTCTGCGGAACCATCGCGCCGCCTCCGCCGAACGTGAGCTTCGATCTGCCGATGCCGGACCCGACGACGACCGCACGCGAGCGCTTCAAGGCGCACGCGAGCGGCACCTGCGCCGGGTGCCACAAGCTCATGGATCCGATCGGGTTCGGCTTCGAGGCGTTCGACTCCACCGGCCGCTTCCGCTCGCAAGAGGCCGGCAAGCCCATCGACGTCAGCGGCGAGATCACCGGCACCGACATCGAGGGCCCGTTCAACGGCGTGACCGAGCTGACGAGCAAGCTCGTCGAGAGCGAAGACGTCAAAGCCTGCTACGCGCGCATGTGGTTCCGGTGGAGCCAGGGCCGCGGCGAGACCGAAGAAGACGCGTGCACGCTCGACAAGCTCGAGACGGCTTTCGTGGACGCCGGCGGCAACATCAAGGAGCTGCTCGTCGCGCTCACGCAGACCGACTCGTTCATGTACCGCACGGGCGGCCCGACGCTCGAGATGCCTACTCCAGGTGGATCATGAGCCGCCGCATCATCATTCCCAGGCGCAACTTCCTCCGCGGGGCGGGCGGCGTGTCGCTCGCTCTGCCGCTCCTCTCGAGCCTGGGCTGCTCGCCCGAAGAGCAGAAGGTGATCGAGAAGGTCGGCCGCGCGCAGCAGTTTGCGGAAGACGGCCTGCACCCGAAGCGCTTCATCTTCATGTACACGCCCAACGGGAACTACACGACGCCCGACGCGACGTTCCCGAACTACTGGAGCGAGCTCCTCCCGATCAAAGACAAGATCACGCTCCTTACCGGTCTCGACCTCGCCGCTCAGGAGCTTCCGCCCGGCGAGCCCCACCAACAAGGCATGGCGCAGCTCACCGGGCGCGCGCTCAACGAGGGCGACTTCATCGGCGGCGACGGTTCCCACGCCGGCTGGGCGAGCGGCATCTCTGTCGATCAAGAGATCGCGAGCCACATCGGCACGATGACCAAGCGCCGGACGCTGAACCTCGGCATCCAATCGACCGCGTACGGCGGGACCGAGGTGCGCACCATCCTCTCGTACCTCGCGAGCAACACGCCCGTCGCGAACGAGACCGACCCGTACACCGTGTACTCCGAGCTCTTCTCGAACCTCGAGATCGATCCGGTGGCGGCGTCGAAGCTCAGGCGCCGTCGCAAGAGCGTGCTCGACATGGTCGACCGCCGCTACGAGACGCTCTACGGCAAGATCTCCTCCGAGGATCGGCAGAAGATCGGTCAGCACCTCGAGTCGGTGCGTGAGGTCGAGCGGCGCCTCGACAGCCCCGGCGGCGTCATCGGCGGGGCCTGCCAGAAGCCCGAGGTCGGCAATCCGCTCGACGTGAACGACCCGGCGAACTTCGGCGTCGTCGGTCGCCTGCAAACGGATCTCTTGGTGATGGCGCTCGCCTGCGATCTGACGCGCGTCGCAACGTTGCAGTGGTCCGCCGCGACCAACAACCGGCCCTACCCGTTCCTCACGTACAACGGCGCGCCCATCATGGGTGACGAGCATCAGATGGGCCACATGCCGGACAGCGACACGACCAGCTGGGAGAAGATCGCCATCATCCGCCGCTGGTACCTGCAGCAGTTCAAGTACCTGGTCGAGCAGCTCGACGCCGTCCCGGAGGGCGAGGGCACGATGCTCGACAACACGATGGTGGTCCTCGGCAGCGAGATCGCGCGCGGCAACACACACAGCCACGTCGACCACCATTTCGTGGTCGCCGGGGGCGGCGGCGGCACGCTCAAGCAAGGCCAGCACCTCAACTATGGCCAGCGGCCCCACAGCGATCTGCTGCTGACGATGCTGCACGCCATGGGCATCGAAGCCACGACGTTCGGCGATCCCGCGTTCATCTCGGGGCCGCTCAGTGAGCTTCTGATTTAGGGGCGAGCTCCTGGTCTAGCCCGCCTCCGTCCGCTAGAGGAGGAGGGTGACCGTGAACGACTTCGTTCGGGACCTTTCCCAGGCTGTCGGGCCCGACGTCATCACGACCGACGAAGCCGAGGTGATCGAGCACGGGCGCGATTGGACGCGCGTGCACACGCCGAAGCCGCTCGCTCTCGCGCGCCCCAAAACCGTGGCGCAAGTCGCGGAGGTCCTCCGGCGCTGCAACGACGCCGGCGTTCCTGTCGTTCCCTCGGGCGGGCGCACGGGCCTCGCGGGCGGAGCTGTCGCAGCGAATGGCGAGCTCGTGCTCTCCCTCTCTCGCATGAACGCCATGGGTCCGGTCGACGTGCTCGGTCGCACCGTTCGCGTCGAGGCCGGCGCGGTCACCCAGGCGGTGCACGAGCACTGCCAAGCATCGGGGCTCACATGGCCCGTCGACTTCGCGTCGAAAGGATCCAGCCAGGTCGGCGGCAACATCGCGACCAACGCAGGCGGCATCCGCGTCATCCGGTATGGCCTCACGCGCAGCTGGGTCGCCGGCCTCGAGGTGGTGCTGCCGAGCGGGCAAGTGCTCCACCTCGGCGACGCGCTCGAGAAGGACAACACGGGCATCGATCTCAGGCAGCTCTTCATCGGAAGCGAAGGCATCCTCGGCGTCATCGTCGCCGCGACGCTTCGGCTGACGCGTCCGCCCGGCGACACGCGCGTCATGCTCTTCGCGGTTCCCGATCTCGCGGGCGTGGTCCGTCTGTTCCGGGCGGCCCGCGAGGCGCCGATGACGCTGGACGCTTTCGAGTTCTTCACCGACAAGTGCCTCGCTCGCGTCACGCGGCACCGCAAGCTGGTGAGCCCGCTCTCCGAAGCCGCGAGCCACTACGTCGTGCTCGAAGCCGAGTGGCCCGACGACGCTGCCGCCGAAGCCTGGCTCACCGGGCTCTTCGAGGAGGGTCTCGTTACCGACGGGACGATGGCGCAGCACGCGACGCAGGCGGCGAGCCTCTGGTCGCTCCGCGAGAGCATCAGCGAGAGCCTGAGCGGGACCGGCCTCCCTCACAAGAACGACATCGCGCTCCCGATCGCCGCGCTCGAAGACTTCTGTAGAGACCTCGAGACCACCATCGGCGAGCGGTACCCGACGTACGAGGTCTGCCTCTTCGGCCACATCGGCGACGGGAACCTGCACGTCAACATCATGAAGCCCGACGATCTCGACAAGGCTGCGTTCCTCGCCAAGACGAGCGAGGTCGATCGATCCATGTTCGAGCTCGTGAAGCGCTACCGCGGCAGCATCTCGGCCGAGCACGGCATCGGCCTCTTGAAGAAGCCCTACCTCGGCTATACGCGCTCGACCGAGGAGATCGCGCTGATGCGCGGGATCAAGAAAGCGTTTGACCCCAAAGGAATCCTGAATCCGGGCAAGGTGTTCGATCCCTAGCCACAGACGATCGCGCCCCAGGCGCGCGCCGATTTCGCGGCGTACGGCGACGCCCACGAGCTGAAATCCGGCCGAAAGCCGCACAAAACCAGTGCGAAGACGTCGCGCGGCCAGCGGCACGCCCCATGCTTGGCTCTTCGCGCGCACTCAACAGAACGCCCAGGCTCTCCGGAGCCGAGCGCGAGCCGAGGTGTCTTCGATGGACAACATCTTCGTTGCGACCACCTTCGACTGGGACCACCGCTGGCCCAATCACTGGCAGCGACGAGCGAACGGAGTGCTGGAGAGGTTTGGTGTTCCCGCACGGCTCACCCCACCGGCGCCGGTGCTGGCGAACGTCGAGAACAGGATGAACCTGTTCTTCCTCGCCGAGCAGACGGCAGCCTACGGCGTCCCGGGAGACGTCTGCGACATCGGGTGCAACGCGGGCGAGAGCACCATCGTGCTCTCGACCGTGCTGAGTCGGCTCGCTCCCGAGAAAGTCGTCCATGCGTACGACAGCTTCGAAGGGCTGCCGGAGATCGGCCCCGTCGACGCAGAAGACGGCATCTACAAGAAGGGCTGCATGGCCGCCGATCTCGAGACCTTCATCAAGAAGTTCGAGACGCTCGCCCTCAGGCTCCCGGTCATCCACAAGGGCTGGTTCGAAGAGACGATCCCCCGCCACTTGCCGGACCGGATCAGCTTCTGCGCGATCGACGGCGATCTCTACAGCTCGACGAAGCACGTGCTTCCGCATGTGTACGAGCGCATGTCGCCGGGCGCGATTGGCATCTTCAACGTCTACAGCGACAGGTCGAAGCTCGATCGACAAGTGCCGAAGTACTACCTGTCGCCCGGCGTGAAGCGGGCAGCCGACGAGTTTTTCGCTGACAAGCCCGAGAAGGTGGATCTGCTCTATTCGGGTGAGTACACGAACGGCTACTTCCGAAAGAAGTGAGCTCGACGTTTCCGGGCGTGACGATCCGGCGAATGCCGGGCGCGGCACACGTTGGCAGCGCTCTGGCGCCGAAAATAGTCCAAAACCCGAGGATGAAGCATGGCCTGCGGGTTGCTTCTCGCGACTCTTCGATGCCTCCTTCAAACCTCCTCGTGTGTCCGAAGTGCGCCTGCCACGCTCGTCTCGAGGCGCGCGAATGCCCATGTTGCGGGCTGAAGGTCGCGGACGGTAGCGGGCCTCGAGTCGCAGCTGCGGTGCTCGCGATGGGCCTCACCGCCGTCGGATGCTCGAGCGCCACCGAGGGTGGTGAGGGCGGCGCGGGCGGCATCTCGAGCGAGAGCACCTCTGCGCAGAGCACGCAGACCAAGACCGTGAGCTCGGGGAACAGCGGGTACGTGGCCGGCTACACCCAAACGGTCACCATCTCCATCAACAGCAGCAGCAGCAGCGGAGGTGGTGAAGGCGGCGCCGGTGGGGAAGACGGCAGCGGCGGGAACGGCGGCGCCGGCGGACAGTGAAGAACGCTCCGGTTCGTGAGAGACGACCCGAGGATGGCGAGCGCGCCTTCCCGATCCACGCGGTCTGGGAGCTCACGATGCGCTGCGATCAAGCGTGCGACCACTGCGGTACGCGCGCGGGGCCGCAGACTGCGCGGCCGTCCGAGCTCGACACCCAAGAGGTGTTCGAGGTCGGACGGGCGCTCGCGAGGCTCGGCTGCCGCGAGGTGGCGCTCATCGGAGGTGAGGCCTACCTCCGGCCGGACATCGGTCAGATCGTTCGCTTCCTCGCCGATCTCGGGCTCCGTGTCGTCATGCAGACGGGGGGGCGCACGCTCACGAGGAAGCGCGCGGCGGCGCTCAAGGAGGCGGGCCTCACCGCCATCGGAGTGTCCGTCGACGGCCCGGCCGCCGTTCACGACCGCCTCCGCGGCAACCTCGGCAGCCATGCTGCGGCGATCGCAGCCTTGGAGGCGGCACGCGAGGCGGGCCTGATCGTGACGGCGAACACCCAAGTCAGCCGCCTGAACCAGCACCTGCTGCGCGAGACGTGCGCCGAGCTCAGAAAGCGCGACATCCAGTCGTGGCAAGTTCAGCTGACGGTGCCGATGGGGCGAGCCGCGGATCGGCCGGACTGGATCGTCGAGCCTCACACGGTTGTCAGCATCATCGACACGCTGGCGCAGATTCAGCTCGAGGCGCTCGAAGGACCCCAACCCGAAATCCCGTTCAACGTCGTCTGCGGGAACAACCTCGGCTACTTCGGCCCGCATGAGATCGTGATGCGATCGCGGCCGGGCGGCGAGGTGACGCACTACGGAGGCTGCAAGGCAGGCGTAAGCCTCATCGGCATCGAGTCGGACGGCACCATCAAGGGCTGCCCCTCGCTTCCGACCGCGCCGTACGCGGGCGGCAACGTCCGCGACATCTCGCTCGAACAGATCTGGGAGCATGCCGAAGCGCTCCGCTTCGCCCGCGAGCGAACGCTCGACGAGCTCTGGGGCTTCTGCAAGACCTGCTACTACGCGGACGTCTGCCGTGGGGGCTGCTCGTGGATGGCGCACTGCGCGCTCGGCCGCCGCGGCAACAATCCGTTTTGCTACCACCGCGTGACCGAGCTCGCGAAGCGCGGGGTTCGCGAGAAGCTCGTCGCCATCCAGCGTGCACCGAACCGGCCGTACGATTTTGGCCGCTTCGAGATCGTCGAGGAGGCGCACCCATCTCCACACAGGACAACCCTGGATCCGGGAGAACCCTTAGCTCCGTAGACGCCGCCGCGTGTTGACCGAACACCGCGCGGACGATACGAGGCATTCGTGGCCTTCTACGGGGGCGAAGTGGACGGCATCTGTCGGTGGTCGGTCACCATCGGCAAGGTCGGTGACGCCGAGATCGACGGGTTCGTCGAGAACATTCACGCGATCGCCGAAGCGACGACCCCCGG
The DNA here is from genome assembly GCA_041940405.1 of Polyangiaceae bacterium. GTDB lineage: Bacteria > Myxococcota_A > Polyangia > Polyangiales > Polyangiaceae > Xiheicaenibacterium. The sequence goes on along the minus strand of JBGTSH010000311.1, from coordinate 4,237 downwards.
CTACGTGGTGCTCGACATCGTCCACGGCATCTCGATGCCCACGCCGCTTCAGCGAAAGCGTGTGGCCGAGGCGGTGGCTTCGGCAACCAAGAAGACGCGTTTTCTCACCGCACACGCGCTCGCGACCAACTCTGCTGCCGCGCGCGGCGTGCTCACCGCGGTGAACTGGTTCATCCAGCGCAGCTTCGATGAGAAGGTCTTCAGCGCTCCTTCGGAGGCGCTCAGCTGGCTCGCCACCGTCAGCGAGAAGGTCGACACCAAAGCCGTGCTTTCGGACATCACGCGCAAGGTGCCGACGTTCGGCAGCCTTCGCTGGTAACGAGCTCAGCGCCGACGGCGACGCCGGGAGGCGAACGCGAGGAGCGTCGCCAGAGCGCGCGCGCTCCGTCGTCTTGACAGAACGCTTGCACCGATCAGCGACCCAACGCTCAGCGACAGAGCGTTTGAAGCGTGGTGCGCGTCCCGGCGAGCGCGTCCGGAAACGAGCTCTGCTCGGGCATCATCACGTCGCACTTGAACACGCCGGCGCCGTAATCGGCGCACGCCAAGCCTTCTTGGCACGTGTCATCACCCATCACACAGGGATCGCCGTAGCCAGGAGGTGCATCGCATACCGCTTGCCCGCGCGGCGTCGGGATGCACGACAGCCCGGGGGAGCACTCGATGACCTTGCCCGGCTCGGCGTCGCACCCGTCGCCGAGCGCTCTCGCCAGGAACCAGTAGCAGGTGCCACGCCCCGGCGTCTCGTCGACACAGGCGCGTTCCCCTGGTTCGGACGGCGATGCGCAGTCATAGGTGCCCGAGCAGCTGTCGCCGGGCTGCCGCGTGCCCTCCGGGATCGGCGTCATGAGATCGGGACACAGCACGAGCAAGTCGGCTGGTCCCGGGACGTCCGGGCATGAAGCGCCGTCCGCGACGGCCGCCTCGAACTTCTCGACGCATGCATCGATGGCCTCGCGCCGCACGTCGCGCCGATCGTTCTCGGCTCCGATGATCTCGAGCATCAGCTCGTTGCGCATGGCCGAACGGCAGGAGTCGGTCGGCGCGCGGTAACCGATGGATTGACAGCACGACGCCGCGCCGTCGCAGATCGCTTCGGCGAGCGCGTCCGCGGCGACGTCGCGCGGCTCCTCTTTGTAGACCTCGGGGTTGCCGCAAGCGATCGCGACGAAGCACAAGACGACCCCGGCCCCGGCTAGCTTCACGTAAGTCATGCACCAATCGTCGGGGATCCAACGGCTCGCGTCAACGCGGCCAACTCGTCAGTAGAACTCGGGATACTGGAGCTTGCTCGTGACGGTGAGCACTGCATTGATCAGCCCGACGTGGCTGTAGGTCTGGGGGAAATTGCCCCATTGCCCGCCGGTCGCAGGATCGACGTCCTCGCTGAAGAGGCCGAGCGAGTTGGAGTAACCGAGGAGCGTTTCCAGCTCCCTGAGCGCATCCTCGACGCGGCCCATCGCAGCGAGCGCCTCGACGTACCAGAACGAGCAGACCAAGAAGGCCGACTCCGGCAGACCGAAGTCATCGGGGTGCGTGTAGCGGTGCATGAGCCCGCCTTCGACCAGGAGCCTCTTCTCCAGGACGGCGAGGTGACGCGCTGCGCGTTCCGACTGCGGATCGAGATACGAGAGGATGATGAGCTGCAACGTGCTCGCGTCGACGTACTGGCTACCCGGCTCCTGCATGTAGGCGCCGACATGGGGATCGTAGCAAGCCTCGATCATGCGCTCGGCCCTCGCCGTGAGCCTCGTCGCCGCGCGCCGCATCGCGTGATCGTCGAGCTCGCGAGCGATGCGGCCGGCGGACTTGGCGCCGACCCAATGGCAAAGCGCCGTGTAGCAATGACGCCGCTCGATCCCGCGGAACTCCCAGAGGCTCGCGTCGGGCTCGTCGAGGCGGGCATCGATGATCCCCAAGAGGGTCGAGATCAGCCGCTTGGACGCCGCGCGCGGCTCGCGCGGGAACCGCTCGTCGACATAGAGCTTGAGCAGGGCATAGATGATCTGACCGTAGATGTCGTTCTGCCGCTGCCCGTAGGCCGCGTTCCCGACGCGAACGAGGCCCTTCTCGTCGTACCCGCGGAGGGGAAGGATCACCTCGGGCAGCTCCATCGAGCCGTCGATGCGCACCGCGGGCGGATACTGATTGCCCTTCGCCGACGCGACGATGTTCTCGATGAACTCCGCGAAGCGCTTCATCTCCTCGAACTGACCGATGCGCGCCAGCGCGGTGAGCGTGAAGTGCGCGTCGCGCAGCCAGCAGAAACGATAGTCCCAGTTGCGGCCGCTTCCTGGATACTCGGGCAGGCTCGTGGTGCCGGATGCGATGATCGCACCGGTGTCCTCGTACTGGTGGAGCTTGAGCACGAGCGCCGAGCGGATCACCTCGCGCTGATAGAACCGGCCGATGCCGCAGTTCTCGATCCACTTCTGCCAGTACTCGACGGTCCTTCGGATGTACTCCTCGGCCGTGTCTTCGAGCGCGCCTTCGAACGGCGGCCCCCAGGTGAAGATGAGGTACTTCTGCTCGCCGAGGACAAATGGCGACTCGTTCGCGACGTAGCTCAGCGGGATGTTCGTGTGGAGCCGTACCGTGTCCTGCCCGAGGTCGTAGCGAAGGTGGTTCGATTGAGGGTACGTCTTCGGCACGACCAAGCCGTACTCGCCTCTCGGGCGGCAGACGATCTTGAGCCGCGGGCTCGACGACAGCGGCTCGATCTTCCTCACCAGCATGAGCGGCTTGAAGATGCGCCCGTGGTCGACGAATCGCGGCGCGCAATCCGTGACGCGGAAGCTCGCTTCAGCAAGCTCGACGTCCGTCTCGAGGACGTTGGTGTTCCAGACGTAGGCTTGCCGCGTGATCTTCGGAGCGTCGACGCCCTCGACGGCGAGCACGCCCCCGCGCGTGGGATCGAGCAGGTGGCCGAAGACGAAGCTGGAGTCGAACCGAGGAAGACACATCCAGACGACCTCGGCGCGCGCGTCGATATGGGCGAGGAAGGCGCAGTTGCCGACCACCCCCATCTCGTACACGTGACGGGTCATGAGCGGCTCTTTCGTGGCAGGGGCGGCGGTGGGTCGGCGATCGTGTCCTCGACGACCTCGTAGAGCTGTTGAAGATCGAAGGGCTTACCGAGCTCTCCCTCTGCGCCGACCTCGTCTGCGCGAAGCCGCGACGTGCGCGCCGCGGTCGTGACCACGATCGGGATCTTGCGGCCGTGCCGCTCGTGGAGCGCCTTGGCGAACGTCCAGCCGTCCATGACGGGCATGGTCATGTCGAGCAGGATGAGCTGCGGTGTCTCCCGCTCGACCGACTCGAGCGCATCCTGACCGTCGGTCGCCGTGGCAACCCTGTACCCGCGCGACGAGAGCGCCTCCACCATGAGATCGCGCAGATCCGGGTCGTCGTCCGCGACCAGGATCAGCGGCGCGGACCCCTGCGCCGGCGAAATGTCGGCAGGCTCGACCATGTGCGATCGAGGCTGCAAGCCCCGATCCACGGTCGCTCGTACGGGCGCCGCCGCTCAGCGCTCTTCGAGCATGCGCGTGCGTATGCTCGTCTTCAGAGCCGAGATGCGATCGCAGACCTCGCTCGAGACCTCTTGATCGAGATCCATGACGAGAAATCCGATGTGCGGATCCGTCGCGAGCACCTGCGCGAAGATGTTCGCCTGGCTCTCCGAGACGATGTGGTTGATGTCGCCGAGGACGCCGGGAACGTTGCGGTGAACGTTGAGGATGCGGTGCTTGCCGGACGTGATCGCCTGATCCACTTGAGGGAAGTTCACTGCGCCGGTCGTCGCACCGCGCGTCACGAAGTTCGCCAGGGACGTGCCGACTTCTCGTCCGATCGCCTCCTGCGCCTCTTCGGTGCTGCCGCCGATGTGCGGGGTGAGGATCACGTTCGGAAGACCCTGAAGCTCGGTGTGAAATCCCGCGCCGTTGCCCTCGGGCTCTTCGGGGTAGACGTCGATCGCCGCGCCGCCGAGGTGGCCGGAGCGGAGCGCGTCGGCGAGCTGATCGATGACGACGACCGTGCCGCGGCTCGCGTTGAGGAGGCGAGCGCCCGGCTTCATTCTGGCGAGCTCACCGCCGCCGATCATGTTGTGGGTCTGCCGCGTTGCCGGAACGTGCAGCGTGACGAAGTCGCTCTCTTTGAGGAGATCGTCGAGCGTCCGCATCGGGCGGTTGTTACCCATCGGGAGCTTGGTCACGACGTCGAAGAAGATGACGCG
>JBGTSH010000310.1:0-12791 GCA_041940405.1 Polyangiaceae bacterium | reverse complement strand
CCGCGGCGTGTTCAGCGACCACGTCGATCCGAAGGAGATCGGCCGGTTCTGGCTGCGCAAAGGCAAGCGCATGGTCGAGCGCGCGATGGAAGCGCGGGCGGCCATCGGGGCCGACAACTTCATCGACATCCAATACAGGGACCTCATCCGTGACCCGATGCGGGCGACGCGGCAAATCCAGGAGCGGGCAGGTCTCGACTGGAACGAGGCCACCGAGAGGCAGCTCCGCCAGAGCCTCACGAGAGAGGTGAAGGATCGGCACGGCAAGCACCGCTACTCGCTGGCGGATTTCGGGCTGACCGACGCCGACGTCGACCGCGCGTTTTCCCGGTACAACGGTGAGCACGGTCTCGGCGCCCCCGCGGTTCGTTAGCTTTCTGTCACGACGTCGAATCTCCGACGCTCGGCGGGGAACGTAGCCGTCTCGCGGGCCGTACCAGGCGACCACAGGCCATGGTCTCCCGAAACCTGCTCGCATTCGATTCTTCGGGACCGCGGTTGGCGATCGCCGACGGCGACGATCTCTTGGTGCACGGCGGCCCCGACGAGACCCCGCAGTGGACGCGAAAGCTCCAGGCCAGGGCCGTCGGAGTCGGCGCGGGCGGCGGGGTGGTGGTCACGCTCGACGACAACGGCGTGCTCACGTGGTGGAGCGGCTCGGGTGAGGTGTTGGGGACCACGCCCCTCGGCGATGCGCCGCTGGCCCTCGCGGGGGCGCCGGACGGTCAGGCCTGCGTCGTCGTCTATGCCGACCGCATCGTCCTGGTGGAGCGGGGCGCGGCAGCGCGAACCTTGCGGATCCCCGAGGTTACGGCAGCCGCCTTCTCGACCGACGGCGGACGCGTGGCGATCGGCACGGCCGCGGGCCTGGTGAAGGTCATGACGTTTGCCGGCGAGCCGATCGGAGAGTCCACGCTCGAGGCCGGGGTAAGGGGCCTGGCGGCCAGCCCCAAGGGCACCTGGTACGCCACCTCCGCCGAGCGTGTGCTGCGGCTCGACGCCCAAGGCACGAACGTGCAGCGCATCACCCGAGCCGGTGGCTTCACCCCCGATCTCATCGCCGTCTCCGACGACGGCCTTCTGTTCGCCGTCCGACTCGATGACAGTCTCGTCATGTCGCTAGAGGATCCGCCCGACGAGACGATCGCCCAGATCCGCTACCCGGAACGCAAGGCGACCGGCGTCGCGTTCGGCCGCGGCCACCTGTTTCACATCGGCTTGGATGGCGGCGACGCCAACTACGTGGACATCGCCGAAAAGCAGCTCCGCCGCACCGACACCTTCGCAGGCCGCGAGCATGTGCGCTGGCTCGTCGGCGTCACGCTCAACGCCCCGAAGCGCACCCCCGCAGCAGCTCCGAGCGCGCCGGCCGCCGCTCCCGCACCCAAAGTGCCGCCGGTCGCCAAGGGCCCCGAGGCCTGGGCAGCTCCTTCACCGCAGCCGGTCGCCGCCGCGCCCGCAGCACCGACGGGCGGCGCAGTGAAATCGTGGGCCCTCGGGCTCCTCGGCCTGTTGATCCTCACGGTCGCCGTCTGGTGGAAGGTCTCGGCCGAGGAACGCGCCGAGAAGGAGCAGCGTGATCGCGAGCGCGACGAGCGGATCCAACAAGACGTCCGCGATTCGGTGAAAAAATCGATGAAGAAGTGATCGCTTTACGCGATCGACGAGCGCCGGCATGGTCGCCCCACAAGGGAGGTCGACGATGGCATTCGAGGCTCGGTCGCGAGGATGTGCGTTGCTGTTGGTTCTTGCTGCTTGCGGAGGCGAGAAGCCGCAGCCGGTCGAGCCCGATCCCGCCGCCGCCGACGCGGCACCCGCAGCGACTGCGCCTGCTGAAGTGAGCGACCCTGCGCCCACCGCATCCCCGGCGGAGGTCGCCGTGGCGCCCTTCGACCTTGCCACAGCGGCGAAGAAGTACGTCGCCGACTCCACGGCGGCGTGGGCCTCGCGCGATCCGAAGAAGCGCACCGCCCTCTTCACCGCCGACGCCATGAGCGGCATCCCCGGCGCGAACGGCTGGGAAGAAGCCAAGATCGCCGACACCGAGAAGGCGCTCGGTGGCTACTTCGCCGCGTTTCCGGATCTCAAGCTCACGTACACACGCATCATCGGCAAGGGAAATTTCGCCGCGCTGGAGTGGGTGTTCACCGGGACCAACTCGGGCGAGCTGATGGGACAGAAGCCGACGAACAAGAAGGCCGGCTACCGCGGCGTGAGCCTCGTCACGTTCGCGCCCGACGGGAAGGTGAAGCGCGAGAGCACCTACTTCGACATGGGCACGATGATGGGACAGCTGGGAATGGGTCCGAAGGGCCAGCCTGTTCGCCCCGTCGAAGCGGCGCCCACCGCGGCGACCGAGGTCTTCATCGGCAAGGACGGCGACGGCGCCGAAGCCGCGGCGCGCGCATGGTTCGCGACGGCTGTGAAGGGCGACGCAAAGGCCCTCGGCGCCCTCGCGACCGACGACGTCGTCGTATCGAACCAGTACGCGCCCACCGACTCCAAGGGCAAAAAGGCCCTCGAGAAGGAGACTGCCGAAGGCGCGAAGGCGTTCGTCGATCAGAAGATCGAAGTCGTCGTCTGCGTCCCCGCCTCGCCGTGGGTGGCCTGCGAGTACAGGTGGACGGCCACCTGGAAGGGGCCGGCGATGGGGATGAAGCCCACCGGCAAGACGGGCACCGTGCACTCGATCGAGCTCATCGAGCTCAGGGACGGCAAGGTCGCCAAGACGATCGCCTTCGCGAACGCTGCAGAGTTCGCGACCGCCTTCGGGATCGGCGCCGAGGCGCCGAAGGCTGACGCAAAGAAGCCGGAGGCGAAGCAGCCCGAAACGAAGAAAGCGCCCTGACAGTTCCGTCAGGACGCTTTCGTTTTCACCAACCTTCGATCAGCGCTTGAGCGCCGGCGGCGACACCGGCTTCGGCGCTGCCGTGGGGGGCGGACCGGCGGGCGGCTTGGGTCCGAGCTGCGTGCCCGGCCTCGGCCCCTCGGTCTTCGGCGGCTCGGTCTTCGGCTCCGCCGGCCTGGGCTTCTTGAGGGCCTTGGGCCGAGGAACGAACGTGCCCTTGCCGATGCGGAGCGGAGCGCGTTTCGCGCCGGGCGAGAGCTTGGGCGGCTTCTTCACGTCGACGTCGTGCGACTCGCCGCGCTTGAACTTGATGCCCTTCTCCTCGGTGACGTCGTCCGGCTCGCCCTTGGCGACGTTGCGGATCTTGAGGTCGTAGCCTTCGGTCGACTTGCCGCCGCCGCCGAGCCGGAGCTTCCTCGTCTTCTTGTCGAGCTTGAGCTCGAACTCGCCATCGGCGTCGCTCTTCAGGTTGCCGATCTGCACCTGTGTGCCGCCGCCGTCGTCGTCGTCGATCGAGAGCTTGATCGACGGCATGCGGCCGGTGGCCGGCTTGTACTTCAGGTCCTCTTCGTTCTGGGCGAGCGTGAGGACGTCTTTCTCGCCCTTCTTGTTCTTCACGCCCGCGATCGTGAACGCGGTGCCGTCACCGAAGACCGAGACGCCGTTCTCGTCGCCTTCGCCCTTGTCGTCCTTGCCGGCGATTGCGATCTCGTAGTCGCTCTCGTCGGGCAGGATATAGATCTTCGAGGTCGGAGCGTCGGCGCCCTCGAGGAACGCGGTCAGGTCGATGACCTCGGCCTCGGGGATCTCGTTGACCTCTTTGTCACCGTCGACGCCGATCTTGCGGCCTTGATCGTCGGTGATGGTGATCGTCGTCGAGCGCGGGACGACCGTCTTCTTCTTTTTCTTCTTCTTCTTGCAGAATGGGCACTCGGCCTTCTTCAACCGAAGCTCGAGCGGAATGACGACGATGCTGTGACTCTCGGCGGTGCCGCCCCACGGCATCTTCGGGACGTCGGGGTTGATCGCGGCGACGTCGTACTTCCACGTGTTCGCGTTGCGATCGATGATGATGAACCGCTCGGTGTCCGGGTAGTTGTTGTCGTAGATCTTGATGTGGTGGATGCCGCCACCCTTGTCTTCGACGGCGTAGGGCGTGACGGCGTGCCCGCCCTGACCCGGCGGCCCCCAGAAGCCGAGCGTCGCGTACTCGCCCTTTTTCCACATCTCGAGGAGCGTGTCCTCGACGTTGTTCGGCGTGGCGGTAAAGCGACTCTTGTAGACGTGGGTCTGAACCGGGTTCACCGCCTGGTACGCCCAGTAGTAACCGATGAGGGGCGTGACCTGCTCGCGCTGCAGGCTGTGGACCGAGGTCGCGCCCGCCATGAACTTGTCGAGCTTGTCGTGGCCCTTGAAGAAGGTCAGCGCCGAGACGGCCATGCCCTCGCACTGGCCGCCGTTCATCGCGCGGTTGATCATGAACGCCCACTCGCCGGCCGCCGGGGTGAGCTTGCAGTCTTCGACGTCGCCGCCCACGCACGAGCTCTTGCCGAAGAGCTTGACCATGACCTTTTCGTCGACGACGGGCGGCGTCAGCGGGAAGCGGCCGCCGGTGTTCCGGAACGAGTAGCCGTGCTTCTCCGGACGGAAGCCGGTGTCGCCGAGCATGCCCGGCTCCTTCTCGGTGTCCGAGTCGTCGTCCTTGGCGTCCTTCGAGTCCTTGTCGGCCTTCTTGCTCTTCTTCTTCTTCTTCTTGTCGCTGTCGTCGTCGTCATCATCGTCGTCGCGCGACGACTTCTTCTCTTTCTTCCCGAGGAGGTCCCCGAGGTCGACACAGGCAGCAGACGTCGAGCCGATGAGCAGCAGAGCCAAGAGCGTGCGAAGTTTGGGCATGGGCGGCCTAGAGCATACGAAGATTTGTGGCAGTTTTTCCCCCAGGTAGCGGGGCAGTCTCACGGCAGCAAGGGCCGGACCAACCCGGGAAGTCCCCCCGCCGCTCTCCAAAGCCGTCAGACGGACGCTATTCGCTGGAATTCGCAGGTGTCTCGCCGTCCACACGCGTTGCATGCAACCCGTTGCGCGTCAGAGATTGCGTGGCTCCCGCGTCCTCGGACCTACACGCTGCGCTCCGCGGCGTTTCGGAAGGTGAGGGCTCTGAGGAGGGCCACCGGTCTCGAAAACCGGGTGAGGTAAAAGCTCCGCGTTCGACTCGCACACCTTCCGCCCCGCCCTACTTCCGGGGCGAAATCAAGGAGGCGAGAACCGGCGGCGGCGCCGGGCTCCGCTGCTAACGGGTGCGCTCCTCAGGAGTGGTGTTCGACTCACCCCGCCTCCGCCGACCGCCCGCACGTAGGCACCGCACGTAGAATGTGCGACGCGAGGTTGGTATGGAAGCGCTTGTCCGCGCTGAACGACCCACCGACCGGGGCGCCATCGACGTCGTCCACTTGGCGTCGTTTCCAACATCGGCGGAAGCGAACCAGGTCGCCAGGCTCCGCGCGGCCGGACGGCTCTCGGTGTCGCTCGTCGCGGAAGCCGAGAAGGCGATCGTCGGCCACCTCGCGTACGGGGATGGTCGCGGCGTGCTCGGCGTGCTGCCGGCGTACCGAGATCGTGGAATCGACACGGCGCTGATCCAAGCAGGCACAAAGGCGTGCCGCGCGGCGGACCTGACCGGTGCTCCTCTCTTCGTCGAGCCGCCGACGGGCTACGAGCGTCGGCGCCGCGAACCACTCGCGATGATCCTCGCGCTTGGTCCTCGCGGCGAGCTCGGCCAGGCGGGACGAGTGCCTTGGGACGTGCGAGAAGACCGGGCGTTCTTTGCGACGACGACGAGAGGACACGCCGTCATCATGGGGCGTCGAACCTGGGAGGAGCAGCGCCGGCCTCTTCCGGGCCGCATCAACTTCGTCGTCTCGACGAGCATCGATGAGCTCGACGGAGCGGAGCGCTTCACGACGCTATCGGCGGCGATCGACGCGGCGCGCGCGCGAGGCGCGATGCCCTTCGTGATCGGCGGAGCACGGCTCTACGAAGAAGGCCTCGACGATGCGACGCGTGTCTACTTGACCGAAATCCAAGAGCCGGCTCCCGAGGCGGACGTCTTCTTCCACCTCGACCAGAGCCGGCTCGAAGAAATCGCGAGCTGGGCCGGAGCGTCGGGCGAGCGGTATCGAGTCTTGTCGAAGCTCGATCCGCCCGCCCGCTAGGTGCTCAGTTGCCGCCGGCACCACCGGCGCCGCCGGCACCACCGGAACCGCCCGTGCCGCCGCCGCCTCCACCGAAGCCCGGGCCGCCGCACTCGGTGTACGGGGCGCAGTCGGCGCACACGCAACCTTCGAAGATGGAGTCGCAGAAATCGTTGGTCGTGCAGTTCGCCGGATCGGTGCAGTACTCGTCCCGGACGCAGTCCTCGCAGTAGCAGGGATCCGAGAGCTCACACTGACCGTTGCTCGGCGGGCACGCCGCGCAGGTCGGGATGAAATAGCAATCGATGCACTCGCAGCCCTCGCCCTGGGCGCAGGTGCCGTTCGGCTCGGTCGCATCGCAGCTCATCGTGTCGTCTTCACACTTCGGCAGCATGAAGCAGTCGGCGCAGGCGCAGCCTTCGATGAACTCTTCGCAGGTTCCATCGTCGGTGCAGTTCTGCAGCTCGGGATCGCTACAGAAGTGGTCGTGCTCGCAGTCGGCACAGGTGCAGGAGTCGAGCAGCGGATCGCAGAAGTCGTCGTCGGTGCAAAGCCCGGGGACGCAGAGCGCCGTCGCCATGCAGTCGATGCACTCGCAGTCCTCGACCTCCGTGTCGCAGGTGTTGTCGGGCTCGCCGTCGCAAGCGCTCGGCATGACGCTCGTGGTCGCGCTGGTAACCGTGACCCCCGTCGCCTTCGTGGACGTCGTCGTGGTGGACACGGTCGTTCCCGCACCGCCCGAGCCCGAGCTCGAGGAGCCGGTGTCGTCACCGCATGCGAGCCACGTGGCTACCGGAAGGAGGCAGAAACCGAACCAAAGCTTTTTCGACATCCGCGCAGCCTATCTCAAACGGCTCCTGATACGAACCTCGAGGTTCGCTCGGACCGCGCCGCGTCACTCCGCGCAAGTGGCGCGGACCTGGGTGACGTCGAACGTCATTCGAAAGGCGCCCGCGCGCTCGCCGGTGCCCGCGATGTCGATCGCTTTCGCGCCTTCGACGACGCAGTTCTCGAGCCGGACAGAGGTCGCGTCGCGGCGCTCGATGCACACGTCGGTTCGGCCGCTCGACGATCGAAGAACGATCTCCATCGACATGCCGGCGACCGAAGGCACCGCTGCCGCGCACCGCCGGCCGAGCTCCTGCACCGCGGCCTCGACGGAGGGGCGCTCGGTCGCCGGGATGCTTCCGCGCCAACGGACGCTCGGACACGCGTAGCTCCCGGGTTTCTCGGTGCCGGTCGCGACCGAGCCGCTGCGCTTCGAGATGGCGAGCGCGAGCGGAGCACGCGCTGCTTCGAGCGTTTCGAGGAGATCGCCGAGGGCGCGGATCGACGTGTCACCTTCGACGAGCACGATGATCGCTGGCAAAGGCCGCTCGAGCCCGGTGAGCTCGGCCGAGGAGCCGAGGCGCTCCCACGAGTCGTCGTCGATCGACGCGCGCCACAAACCGACGTTGGTCAACGCGACGACGCGCGCCGGGCGCTCGCGGAACGCGCGACCGAGGGGCGTGACCGGCGAGACGACGAGCTCTCCCGGAGAGGGCGCGCCCTTTTGCCAAGGCGCCTCGAGCCGCAACATCGGTCGGCGCTCGATCGAAGCGTCCAGATCGGCGACGGGCTCGGGTTGTTTGCCGACGTGCGAGAGCGCGGGAAACGATGGGCCGGCTCCGGTCGAGAGCAAGCACGGTCGCCACCTGCCGTCGGCCGGCGCGGCGTTCGAGAGGACGCTCGCCACCGTCGGCTCGGGATCGACGACGCCCGCGGCGACGAGCGGTGACGTCGAGTCGCCTCGGAGCCTGCGGATCCCGAGGATCGCTATCAAGATGACCAGCGATCCGATGAGCAGGCCGGCAGCGATCGCAAGCCAGAAGGTCGAGCGCTTCATCGGACGCGGCGCTTCGCTCGGTCGCGTCTCCATCGGCGCTGCCACGAGGGGCGGCGGAATCGACGAGGCCGGCGGTGCCGGCGGCGCCGGCGGCGGCGCGACCGAGCGCGCACCGTCGAATGGCGCCAGCGCGTCGCGCAACGCGCTCACCGTCGGCGTGCGAAGTGCCGGATCTTTTTCGAGCGCGAGCGCGACGACCGCGCTGAGCCCCGCCGGTACGTCCGAAGCGAAAGCCTCCAGTGGCGGAGCCGGCGCGTCCGACAAGATCTCGCTCGCGACCTCATGCGCCGCCTCGCCCTCGAACGGCGCGCGACCGGTGATGAGCTCGTAGAGCACGACGCCGAGCGCCCACACGTCCGATCGCGGGTCGGCGTCCCGCGCCGATCGAAGCTGCTCGGGCGGCATGTACACGGGCGTGCCGAGCGCCGCACCGAACGAGGTGAGGTCGCTCTCCATCGTCGTCTGTTTCGAGATGCCGAAGTCGAGGACCTTGATGCTCCCCGCTCCCTTCTCGACGCGCGTCAGAAAGAGGTTGGCCGGCTTGATGTCGCGGTGGACGATCCCGCGAGCGTGCGCCTCTTCGAGCCCCTTGCACGCTTGGCGGATCCAGTGGACCGCGAGCGCCGCGGGGACCCGACGCCGAACGATCTCCGCGTGGAGGTCGTCGCCGTCGAGGAGCTCGAGCGCGAGAAACGGCAGCCCTGCCGAGGTGTATCCGACGTCGAGCACGCGGACCACGTGCGGGCTCCGGAGCGTCGCGAGGAGGTGCGCCTCTCTCTCGAACCGCGCGGTGATCCCGGGGATCGCCAGGACTTCCGGGCGGAGCACCTTGAGCGCGATGCGCTCTCCGTCACGGATCTCTTCGGCCTCGAAGAGGATGCTGCTCGCCCCCTGAGCGCGCACGGCCACGAGCCTATATCGATCACCGATGACGTCGCCGAGCTCGGGAAGCGCCGCGCTCACGGGGCCCTTCCGTCAGAAGATGCCGTGACCGCCGGGGCGTGAGGTGGCCGGCGCCGTGGGTTGTGCAGTCGGCTTGCTCGTCGGAACCGAGCCGGTCTTCGCCGTCGTCGCCTGCTTTCCCCCCGCCGTCTTGGTGCCGGGCTTCGATGCGTCGGTCGATGGTGCGTTCGCAGCGGTCGCCGCGCTGTCGCTGGTGGCAGGCGCGGCCCCGTCGGTGGACGACGTCGCCACCGTCGACGTCGCTTCTGACGTGGCTGCGTCCTTCGGCGGCTCGTCTTTCGCCGGCTCCTCTGTCTTGGCCGAAGCAGTGTCTTCGCCGGCGGGCGCGGCCGTCGGCGCCGCCGTGCCGGCCGCCGCCGCTTCCTTCGACTTCATGTAGTAGAAGTAACCGCCACCCCCGAGAGCCAGCACGCCGACTGCGGCCACCGCGAGGAGGACACCTGCCGCGCCGCTCTTCTTCGCCGGCGTGGGCTGGGTCGTTCCCCAACCTGCTTGCGTCGCCGCCGGTGCTCCCGCGTGCACGCCGGTCATGATCGGCGGGCCGTTGAGCGCCATGGTCCGAACGACGCCCGGAAGCTCGAGACCGCTCGTCCCGGGATTGGCGCCGGCGATCGTCGCGAGCGCAGCCATCAGCTCGCGTGCGTTCTGAAAGCGGTGCTCGGGTCGCTTCGCGAGACAGCGTCGGACGATCGCCTCGAACTCCGGCGACACGTTGGGGAACACCGGAACGATCGCGGGCATCTCTTCCGACAAGACGCCCGAGCAGACCTCGGTGATCGTGTCGCCCGGGAACGGCACGCGGCCGGTGGTCAGCTGATAGAGAATGACGCCGAGCGCCCAGATGTCGGTTCGCGCATCGACGTTCTTCGACGAGCGCATCTGCTCGGGCGACATGTAGTAGGGCGAGCCCATGATCGCGGTGGTCCGCGTCATCGATCCGGCCTGCTCGTCGGGATTCACGCTCTTCGAGATGCCGAAGTCGAGCACCTTGACGCAGGGGCTGCCGCTCGGCCGCTTGGTGAGAAACAAATTCGCCGGCTTCAGATCGCGGTGAACGATCCCGGCATCGTGCGCCTCGGCGATCGCATCGCAGGCCTGCATGACGTAGGTCGCGGCCGTGACCGTGCCGATCGGACCGGACTCTTCGAGGATCTTCTCGAGGTCCTTGCCGGTGAGGTGCTCCATCACCATGTACGGCGAGCCGGTCTCGAGCCGACCGACGTCGGTCACGCTGGCGACGTGCTCGCTCTTCAGCCGCGCCGCGGCGCGCGCCTCGCGGACGAAGCGCTCGACCGCCTGCGGATTTACGAGGGCAGCAGGCAGCATGAACTTCATCGCGTAGAGCTCGTTGAGCTCTCGGTGACGGACCGCGACGACCACGCCCATGCCGCCGGCGCCGATCACGCGCTCGACCACGTACTTGCCGAGCAACACGTCACCGATCTGAACGGGTACCTGAGGCGGAGCTTCTGTCATTCTGGTCACCCGTCAGAAAAGCGCCGGCTCAGTATACACCACGTGGTCCGTTGTCGAGCGGCTCCGCCGTCACGCGGCGTCTGTCGGCCCCCGCCTCGCCTCTTTCTTGGATGCGTTCATTCGCTTGTCGTTGAGCCGCCGGGCCTTCTGCCCGCGGGAAGGCTTGGTCGGGCGTCGCGCCTTCGGAACGACGAGCGCCGCGGCCACCAGGGTGCGTAGCTTCTCGCGTGCGTCGGCGAGGTTGCGCCCTTGATCGCGGGTCTTGTCGCTCTTGATGAGGATCTGCCCGTCGGCGTCGAGCATGTTCCGCGCGAGGTTTCGGAGCCGATGCTTGGCGCCTGCGTCGAGCACCTTGGTGCCCTCGAGATCGAACCGAAGCTCCACGCGAGAAGAGACCTTGTTGACGTTCTGTCCGCCGGGGCCCGACGAACGCGTCGCGACCCAAGACAGATCGCCCTCCGGCAGGGTGACGTTTGCATCGACGACGAGGGGAGCGGACATGATCGAACTCTCTCACGCCGGAGGGCCGGCGGCACACTTCGACGGTTGACCCCGCGCAGCCTGACGCGCGACGCTGCGCGCGTTCGAATGAGCCATCGCCGGGTTGCTTTCGCGGTCATGAGCGCCGCTCTAGGAGCGGGCTGCGGAGGCGCTGACGTCGAGGACGACCTCGATCGGCTCCTGCGCACGCGTGCCGATGAGGTCGCCCCGAAGAGCGAGCGCATCGAGAACGTGTCAGCCAAGGCTCGGCGCGGCGAAGAGGAGCACGCATTCCGGGTCATCCTTCGATCCGGGCGCTGCTATGTCGTCGCCGCGGCGGGCGAGCCCGGCGTCCGCACGATCGATCTTCGCGTGTTCGACGCCCTCGGGGCCGATGCAGCGAAGGACAAGTCGCCCCAGCCTCGCGTCGAGGTCTGCGCCAATCTCTCGGGACCCTATCGCGTGGTCGTCGACGTCACCGGCCGAGGCCGCGTGCGTACGGCGGTTTTCGCAAAACCGGAGGCAAAGCCTGCGGCGTCGGCCCAACCTACCGCGTCGGCCCGAGATACCGAGCCCAAAGCCCCGAGCGACAAAACTGTGCGCCCATGACGCCCGTCATCTTGGGCTCCGTGCACTCTTGACGCGAAGCACCGCTGGGCGAAGCTGAGAGCTTCGGGGGGGACGGGAAGCTCGGGCAACCAAGCCCGAGCTTCCCTGTTGTTTTGTCGTGCTCGATCAGTCGAGGCAGAGCGCGTTGGAACGGCACATCATCGTCGCCTGGACGTTCTCGACGGGCGCGGTGACGCCACCGCAGTCCTCGGTCTTGAGGGTTTCGACGCACTCGTTGAGGTCGTCCATCGCGACGCCGTTCAGGCAGTCCTCATCCGCGCCGAAGTCGTTGTTGATCTCCTTGCCGAGCACGTCGATGCAGTGCTGGCGCGAGGAGTACTTCAGGCCGCTCCCGATGTTGTTGCAGCGCTGCTCCTTGTCGCACTCGGCTGCGGCGACCTTCGGCGCCGCAGCGGCCGCGGACATACGCGGCTCGGTGGTCGGCGATGCCGCCATTCCTTGCTCCGACGCGCACGAGGCGGCCAGACCCAGGGCGGAAAAGAGCACCAATGAGGCGCAAATCGTCTTCATGACATTCCTCCGCAGCTCAGCACAGCAACGTGCGCGCCACCGGCGAAGAGCCGAAATCAGGTGCATCGAGAGCGAGGTGTGCGGATGCGCGCGGTCGCATCGCGCCTCGCCGCCGCGAGGACGCTCACCTCATGCAGCCGCGCTCGCCGGCGTCAGAAGGAGGAGCCCGGCTGCTCGAGGAACGCGACCTCTTCGTCGGTCGACGGCCGACCCAAGAGCTCGTTCCGGTGCGGGAACCGATCGAAGCGAGCGACGATGTCACGGTGCCGAACGGCGAAGTCGACGTTGTTCAGCACCCGCTTCTTGGCCGGTTCGGACACGCCTTCGGCGAGTGACCGAAAGTGCTCGATGCAGCGCTCTTGAGCGTCGAGTGACTCGGCGTGCATGAACGGCATGTAGAGGAAGGTCCGCTCGGCGCACGCGAGAGCACGGTCGTGCCCTCTTTCGACGCCCTCTGTCGCGGCTGCGAGGGCGCGCTCGTCGAATGCGAACATCTCCTTCGTTCCGCGGAACATGTTCCGCGAGAGCTGATCGAGCACGACCACGTATGCGAGCCGCCCGCGGGGATCCTCGAGCCAATCCTCTTTCTCGCCGCGGGCGATCGCGGCGTGCAGATCGCCGAAGCGTGCGCGCACCTCTTCGTCGAAGGCCGGACTCTTGGTCCACCACTTGGCCGAGGTCTGCTCGTCGGCGAGGCCGTGCTCGTCGAGCTCACCGAACCAGAACGAGAGGACGTCTTCGGAGGAGGGCAGCATCGGGTTACTTCTTCTTGTAGCTCAGCCAGCGCATCTCGATCGGCGCGGCGTTGTCG
>JBGTSH010000309.1:0-12815 GCA_041940405.1 Polyangiaceae bacterium | reverse complement strand
GGGCAGGTCGTCCTGGCACTCGACTCCTGCCGCGAGGCCGGAGCCAAGAACATCGCCATCGTCACGAAGAAGCTCGACACGCACTGAGCTTCGGAGAAAAAGCATGATCCTCAAGGTCGGCCGCGCCCACGGCATCTGGGCGCTCGCCGTGATCCTCGCCGGTGTACCCAGAGCGGCCCTCGCCCAAGACGAGCCGGCCGAAGAAGAGGCGCCGCCGGAAGACGCGCCCGCCGAGGAAGCTCCCGAGGAAGAGGCGCCCGTCGAAGAGGTGGTCGAGGAAGAAGTCGTCGAGGAGGGCGGCGGGCTCGCCCTCACGCAGCCGCCGCCGGCCGGGAAAGGTGCCATTGCCGGCATCGTCACCGACACGAAATTCAAGGAGCCGGTCATCGAGGCCTACGTCGGCATCGTCGGCACCAAGACCGCGGTGCTCACCGACGTCGACGGCTCGTTCCGCCTGGAGCTCCCGCCCGGAAAGTACACGCTGCGGATCGCCTACGAGCTCCACAAACCGGTCCGCACCTCGGAAGTCGTCGTCACCGCCGGAAAGATCTCGCGCGTCGACGTCAAGCTCACGCCCGAAGAGGGAACCGAAGACGTCATCGAGACCGTCGTCACCCTCGAGCAATCCAGCGTCGAGGGTCTCTTGCTCCAGAGGCAAAAGTCGGCCGCTGCCGGCGACTCCATCGGCCGCGCCGAGATCACCAAAGGCAACGACCGCACCGCAGCCGAGGCGGCAAAGCGCGTCGTCGGCGCCAACATCGAGGTTTCGCGGTTCCTCTTCGTCCGCGGCCTCGGCGAGCGCTACACCAACGCGCTCTTCGACGGATTTCCGCTGCCGAGCCCCGAGCCCGACAAGCAGGCCGTCCCGCTCGATCTCTTTCCGTCGCAGATCCTCGAGAGCCTCACGATCGTCAAGACGTTCACCCCCGACGTCCCCGGCGACTTCGCCGGCGGCTCTGTGCGCATCAACACGCGGAGGGTGCCCAATCAGCTGACGATCGCTGGTGGCGTATCGATGGGGTTCAATACCCAAACGACGTTTCGGGACATGCTCACCTACGACGGTGGCAGCCTGGATTGGCTGGGTATCGACGACGGAACGCGTGCCCTTCCGGAGGAAGTGCCCGACTACAAGGTCGGCGAGTTTCTGGAAAAGACGCCCGATAACGAGCTGCAGACGCCCGAAGAGGTCGCGGCGGTGAGCCGGGCAATGAACTCGAGCCAGAACATTCGGACGACGATGGCGCCGCCCAATCATTCCGGCAATTTCATCACTTCGAATTCTTGGGGCTTGGGCGCCGACGCCAAAATCGGCGTGCTGGGCGCCATCATCTATGACCGTCGCTTCGAACGCCGCGTCGAAGGCGTGCTGCGAGACTTCACCGAGGACGGTACCTTCGACCGAGAGTTCGGCGTCGAGCGCGGTATCGACAAGGTGAGCTGGGGTCTCCTTGCAGGAGTGACGCTCGAGGTAGGAAAGGAGCACCGGTTCTCGCTCACCGGTTTGCAGTCCCAAGTCGCAGACAACGAGACCACCGTCTACACGGGCGCCATCGATCTGCCGGGCGGCTCTGCGCTCGTCGACATTCGCAAGGCCTTCGTGTCTCGCAGTCTCACCTATGGTTTGTTTCAGGGCGAGCACACGATCCCCCAAGCTCACGGTATGGTCATCGACTATGGCGTGAGCATCTCACGCGCTGCTCGGGATGAGCCGGACCGGCGCGGCGTTGTGTTCTCACGTACCCCCGGCGGCTACGTCTTCGAGCCCGACGGCCTGAGCGGTCAGCACTTTTATGCGGAGCAGGGCGAACGGACGGTGGGCGGGCAGCTGAACATCACGCAGCCGGTCGGCGATCAGACCCTCGAAAGGAAGGTAAAGATCGGCGGCGCAATCAGCACACGTTCGCGGTCCTTCCAGGCGCGGCGATTCAACCACCGCCCGCGAACGGGCACCCAGTACTTCTGCACGGAGGAGACGTTCGACCCCGCGTGCATCGAGCGGGCGTACGGCAACATCGACAGCTACGAGCTGATCGAAGGGACGCAGTCCGGCGACGGGTACGAAGGCTCGCTGGACGTCTTCGCCGGCTACGGAATGTTCGATGGCCTCTTGGCGAAAGAGTGGCGGTTGGTCATCGGGCCGCGTCTCGAGGCATCCGAGCAGTCGATCAGCCCTTTCAATCCGGTCGACCGCAACGAGGAGCTCGAGGCCGAGGAGCGCACGGAGTCGAACAAGGTCGAAGTGTTGCCGGCCGTGGCGCTCATCTATTCCCCCATCCCACGAGTCAACCTCCGAGGCTCGCTCACGAGGACGCTCGCTCGACCGCAGATGCGAGAGCTGGCGCCCTTTCTGTTTCAGGGCTTCTTCGGCGCGCTGCCGGTACGCGGCAATCCGGACCTCAAGAATACGAGCATCGTCAATGCCGACATGCGGTTCGAGTTCTTTCCCAAGACGACGGAGGTCTTGGCAGCGAGCGCGTTCTACAAGCGGTTCGAGAATCCGATCGAGCAGGTCGTGATAGCGACCGGCGGCGGCAAGGGCATCCTGTCATGGCAGAACGCGCTCGGCGCGAACCTGTTCGGGGTCGAGCTCGAGGGGCGGAAGTCATTCGACATGTTCCATCCGGCGCTTCGCCCCCTCGGGCTCATCGCCAACGTCACGTTCGCCCACTCGAGCGTGGAGCTGGACCCCAGCAGGCTAGGCAGCGTCACCAACGAGTCGCGCTCTCTCTCCTACCAGGCGCCATACATCGTCAACCTGGCGCTCGATTTCGATGATCAGGACATCGGCCTGCGTGCTCGTGTGTCCTACAACGTGGTCGGCCAACGGATTGCCATCGTTGGGACGAATGGCATTCCCGACATTTACGAACAGCCGCGCCACAACCTCGACCTGACCGTTGGCCAGCGGATCGGGAAACACGTCGAAGTTCGAGCGAATGCTTCGAACCTCCTCGATTCGCCGGTTCGATTCACCACGGGCAGTGAGGTCGAAGGCGACGACAGCGACTCCGCGGCGAGCAACGTGCAGCGCGAGTACTTCCTCGGTCAGACCTTTTCCATCGGCGTCACTCTCAATTACTGACGTCACGTAGCCGACACACTCCGCTCCCGAATTGTTTCACGCTCGGCGATGCGCCTTCACAGATGGGGAGCATCGTGCGCGCGCTCCCAAGGAGGACGATCATGAGCTTGCGTCGTACTGTGTTCGTGGGTTCGATTGCTTGTGTTTTCGCGCTGCTAGGTGCGGCCTGCGGCGACGATGTCCAGTCGACGGGCGGAAGCGGTGCCAATGGTCAGGGCGGCGGCGCCGACCTCGAAGAGAAGACCCTCGAAGGCGATCTCGACACGATGTCGCTCACGGCAGACACCGTGTGGCGCCTCAAGGGCGTCGTCTCAGTCCCGTCCGGCAAGACGCTCACCATCGAGCCAGGGACGACGATCATCGGCGACAAGGGCA
This sequence comes from Polyangiaceae bacterium, assembly GCA_041940405.1. GTDB lineage: Bacteria > Myxococcota_A > Polyangia > Polyangiales > Polyangiaceae > Xiheicaenibacterium. Next base: position 9,355 of record JBGTSH010000309.1, on the reverse strand, counting down.
CGCTCGGCACGCTCGTCGTGCAGCGCGGCGGCAAGATCATGGCCGAAGGCACGGCCGACAAACCGATCGTCTTCACCTCGGCCGTCCCGAAGGGACAGCGCAGCCCCGGCGACTGGGGCGGCGTCGTACTCCTCGGCAAGGCGCCGATCAACGAGGCCGGCGGCGAGGCCGAGGTCGAGGGCTTCAGCACCCCGCAAAAGTTCGGCGGCGGCGCGAGCCCCGACCCGATGGATAGCAGCGGGTCGCTCAAGTACGTCCGCATCGAGTTCGGCGGCATCGAGATCGCTACCGACAACGAGATCAACGGCCTCACCCTCGCCGGCGTCGGCAAGGGCACCAAGGTCGACTACGTGATGGTGAAGAGCGCGCTCGACGACTGCTTCGAGTTCTTCGGCGGTACGGTCGATGCGAAGCACCTCGTTTGCTACAACAACCAGGACGACGGACTCGACTTCGATTCCGGTTACACCGGGTCGATCCAGTTCTACTTCCACCGCTCCGATCAGGCGATCGCCGATGAGGCGAACGGCCTCGAGTGCGACAACGACGAAGACAACCCGACCGTCACGCCCATTACGAACCCAACGATCTCGAACATCACGCTCTGCGGTCAGAACGGTGACCAGGGAAAGCAGCAGTACGGCTTCCTCTTCCGCCGCGGCTTCCACGCCACGATCTCGAACGCGTTCGTGACCGGCTTCGAGGCGGGTGTCGACTTCCGCAACACGCCGGATACCGCAGTGACGCTGACCAACAGCGTCATGGTCGGCAACACCCTTCACAACGTCGCGTACCCCGAGACGGATCCGGCGACCGACGACAAGCTCCCGACCGAGGACGACGACGGCGGCTTTGACGAGATCGCCTGGTTCACCGACGCGACCGGCAACAGCGAGACGGGCGCCATCGGTGACTGCTGGGCCGCGACGCCGGACCCGGCGCCTGCCAGCACGATCCCGGGCGGCACGCCGTCGGGATCGGGCTTCGACGCGAGCGCCAACTACGTCGGCGCATTCAAGGACAAGTCGGACACCTGGATGACGGGTGCTTGGGTCGACTGGTCCGCGAACTGAAGAGTTACTCCAGCCTCCAGGAACGGAACCGCTTAGCCGGTGCGGGCATCCCCGCACCGGCTTTCTCTATTTGTCCCTCGTGCGTCGCAGCCTGGTCACCTGAGCACGCGAGCATTGGCGCATGCGAACGTGCACGCTGATCGGGGCCTTCGCTCTCGCGCTCGCCGGCTGCGAAGACTTCGAAGATGCACCGCCCGATATCGAGATGGCGCCGCTCGAAGCGAATTGGTCGCCGCCGCCGCCGAACGACCCGACGTCGCGGGCACGTGAAGAGCTGGGGCTGGTGGAGAGCACCCACGCACACGTTCCGCCGGTCTGCTTCAGCACCGGCGCTTCAGAAACATGCGCCGCCTGTCACCAGCGCAATCCCGGCGCGCCGCAGGTCGACAACCCGTGGGCGCACGCTGCAGAGGATCCGCGCGAGCTCGTCGACCTGACGAGCGAGTTCGGGATCGTGAGCTGGATCCGACAGGACAACTACGACGCCCTCCGCGAAGAGATGACGAGACTGTCAGTCTATGACGGCTTTCGGCCGGATCTCGACCTGCGTGTCGGGTTCGACGAAGCCGGCGTGGCCGGCGACGGTAGCGGATGGCGCTCCGCCCGTGCTCCGGCGGCGGCTGCGCTCACGTGGCCCGACGCTCAAAGCACCTCGGAGGTGTTCTATCGCCTGCCGCCGTCCGCTCCCGCTCCAGACCTCGCCGCGCTGGAAGCGAACGCCTTTCCCATCGGGGCCGAGCTCCTTCAGGTCCTTCGCTACCTCGACCCGGACGTGCCGAGCGGTGCTTCGGTTCGCGTGAAAGAGATCCGCGCGATGCAAAAGGTCGCCCACGTTCCGGCCAACGGTGCGAGGAAAGTCACCGGCGACGCGCTGAGCGGCGTCGACGGGGGTACCGGCTGGCGCTTCAGCGCGTTCATCGAGGACGAGCAAGGCCGCCTGCGCCTCGAGACCGACGAGGAGCTTCGGAGCTGCGTCGGCTGCCACAGCGATCGCATCGCGGCGACGACCGACTCGACCTTCTCGTTCGCGCGAGCTTCGGCGCGCACGCCGCGACCCTTCCCGTCGCGCACACGGGCCCTCGAGCTCGGCAAGGCGTACAAGGTTCTGGTCGAACGTCAGCGGTTCGACCTGGGGCGCGAGACGGGCCTTCGTCCCGTTCCCGTCCCGTCGGCGCGCGCCACGACGGCGCTCCGCTGACGCGATCACGGAAGGCTGCGCAGGCCGGTCAGTGCGCTACATGCTCGAGGGTATGCATCAGCGCAGAGAGCTTGACGGGCTTCGGCAAGAAGCCGGCAGCGCACGTGTGGGTGAGCCGCCAAGCTCGGGCGGCGTCGGCCGAAACGATGACCACCGGGATGGAAGCAAGCTCCGGATCCTCGGCGAGGATTCGGCAGAGAGTCACGCCGTCCATGACCGGCATCCACAGATCGAGCAGGATCACCTTGGGCCGCAGCCCGGCGCGTAGCAGCGAGAGCGCCTCCTCGCCGTTCGACGCCTCGGCGACGGTGACGCGCCGTCGCTCCAGCAACTGAGCGACGCCCTCGCGGATGTCGTTGTCGTCGTCCACGATCATCACCATCGGATGGTCGGCGCCGCTCGCACTCATCCCATGCAGGTTCTCGGTGTCGGTCACGCCTGCCCTCGTCACGGTTTCGGGGTGCGGGGGGACAAGCATGCTTCATTCCCGAACTCAAAACCGTGCGAACGCGCGAAATCGAGACAGGAAGGCGTTGCCTCCATGTGGCGCGATGGATCGAGGCGCGGCGGAAGACCTCGGCCACAGCTTCGTTGTCAGCCGCCGTGTTCGCGAAGAACACGGAGCTCAAACGACCTACATGTTCTCGACGAGCTTCGACATCTCTTCGAACGCGCGAGAGCCCTGCTCGAGCTTGCCCGCGTAGCGGTACGCGATTTTGCCCTCTCGATCGATGAGCAAGAAGCCGGGCATCGGCGTGATGTTCGCCTCCTTGGCCCAGGTGCCATTCGGGTCGTCGATGAAGGTCGGCGCCGTCATGCCGTGCTTCTTCGCCGTCTCGGCCGTGTACGTCCGCTCTTCTTCGTCCTGACCCGTCCTCGTCACGCCGATCACCCGCAGACCGCGGGCGTGGTGGCGCTCCTCCAAGGCCTTCACGGCCGGGATGGAGGCCACGCAAGCGCCTCAGCCAGGCGACCAGGATTCGATCAGAACCGGTGAGCCTCGGTGCGCTGCGAGCGTCGTCGGCTCGCCGTTCACCCATCGCGCTTTGTCTTGGCTCGTGAGCTCGGGCACCTTTTTCGCTTCGACCGATCCGCCATACGTGTCGGAAGGCCCACTCTTGCCCATCGCCATCCGGTACTTTGCTGCGAGCCCTCCGCCCGCGAGGACGACCGCTGCCGCCACGGCTCCAACGATGATTCGCTTTCGGCTCATGCTTTCGACCGTGACGCGACCCGGCACGGAAGTCGACCAACCCGTTCCGGCCGGTGAGTGAAATGCGCGCAAATACCTACATCGCCCCTGAGACCCAGACCGACCCCCCCGGATCCACTTTCTTCCAGGGTCGATATTTTCGTTTTTTGCCCGTGTTGTTGTGCATTTCGTGCACTCCGGACCCCCCCTCCTCGGCTGCTACAACCGCGAGCGCAGCCTCTGTCGCGGCGAGCGGATCGAGCGTTTTCCCCGCTGTTTCTGCGGTTTCTTCGTCCGCTCCGCGCGCCGCAGGTGGGCGCGGAGATGGCCGCGGCGGTGGACAGCGCGGCAAGCGCTTCGGTGATGCGGGCGTCTACGCAGACGGTAAACCCCTCGGGATTCTGAGGTATTTCGAGCTTCCTCCGAAGCTCTCGGTACGGCCGCAGAAGCTCTCGGACGGGCGCGAAGTCCCGCGATATCGCATCGCCGAGTACCTCGAATCGGTGGGCGTCGACCTCGCAAAAGTGAAGGAGCTCCACCTCCAAGGCGGGCGATCGCGCGCGAGCATCATCCCCGGATCGGAGCTTCGCAAGTATCGAAACGAGCTGCTCTTTTCCTTCACGCGGGGCGACGGCGGGAAGGCCCGCGTGGAGTGGCCGGATGCGAAGATCGACGTGAACACGACCATCGACACGATCGTGGCGATGAGCGTTTATTTGGAGCTCCAACCACCCAAGTTCGACTCGAAAGCACGCGCTTTCACCGACGAAGAGGGCAAGCGTTTCGAAGGCATTCCGTACACGAAACCCGAGGAATCGCTGCGCGGAACGCGGGTCTATGTCGACGGAACGCTCACCGGATCGGTGAAGCGAAAGCGCCTGCCGGACAGCGTCCTCGCCGACTCGTACACCCCGCAAAAGCCGCGATTTTCGATCGACAAGTACCTCGCCGGATCCGGTGTCGACACGACGAAGATGGTCGCGTTCGCGGTCGTGCGCGGTGATGGGCTCGTCGCGCGGTTGAACGCCGAAGAGTGGAAAAAGGCGCGAGAAAAGGCCGAGTTTTCACTCGCTCCCGGAAGCGAAGGGCGCATCATCGTGCACCTTCCGAAGGCCGACGGCTCCGAGACGGCGCTGCCTGCGAGCGCGCTGCTCGCCTACGTTCAGAAGCCTCCGAAGCGCGTGCTCGACGCGACGATCGCCGAGACGGAGCCTGGATCGGAAGAGAACCAGGCCGAACCCGAATAAATCGCTGTAACCCGCGTGTAACCGCGCAATCGGTGCGTGGCATAGCGGCTGCAATGCGCTCCTCCCGACCGAGGCCAGCCAGCCCGAGGAGATGCCATGACCCGACGCAGCCTTCGCCGAACGACCGGAGCACTCGCGAGCATCAGCGCGCTTCTCGTTTCGGGCACCGCCTTTGCGCAGGTGCTCACCGCCGTCCCGACCTTCCACATCGCGAACGGTCAGAACGCCGGACCGCAGGAGCAGAACGGTGGTCCTGGCCACGAGCAGGGTGACGTCACGTACGTCTCCGTCGGCGAGAAGGTCTACGTCGTCAGCATCTACATGTCCTCGAAGGTCGAGGACCAGGACTCGCCCTGGCAGGGCAAGTGCACCAGCATCGAGATGGGCGCCGATGGCCAGCCGACCGTGGCCGCCGATCAGATCCTGATCTCGAGCTACGACGGCGACCGCCCCTTCAACCATCCGCGCATCGCGACGGATCATCAGAGCGGTCAGGTCGTGCTCGTCTTCGGATCGGACGGCGTCAACGGTGAGGCGGCGAACGTCTCGACCTACGCGCAGACCTTCGATCACATGTGCAACCCGACGTCGGATCCCGTCCGCGTCAGCAACAACGCCAACAACAACGAAGGCGCGCCGGACATCATCTGCCACGGCAACGGTTACTGCACCGCGGGCTACCTCTCGACCGGCAACAACGACACGTCGTTCGCGCTCGGCCTGATGATCTCGGATCTCGGCGGCGGTCAGGCGTCGGTCGAGCGCACCTGGCTCCAGGGCGTCGTCGCTCCCTCGAACATCGGTCGCCCGGCGCTCGCCTCGTCGAACCCCGACCAGGCGCTCTTCTGTGCCGCCAAGGGCGACAACCGCCCGCCGGAGGACGGCGTGCAGTGCGCGATGCTGAACACGATGGACGGATCCATCATGTACAAGCAGATCATCGCGGCCTCGCAGCCCGGCGAGAAGATCTACATGAACCAGCCGACGGTCGGCGCGCTGGACAACGGCCGCTTCGGCGTCCAGGTCCTCGAGTCGAGCGGCCAGGGCAAGATCAACAACGAGAAGGGCTCGAACGTCACGCACGCGTACGTCATCGAGCCGCAGGTCGACAGCTTCCTCATCAAGGACCACAAAGTCGGCCTCGGCAGCTACCACACGCACTCGGCGATCTGCGCCGGCGCGTACGGCATCGAGGGCAAGCGTCACTTCGGCATCCTCGGCGCGCCGATCACCGGCAACGGCCAGCCGTCGTTCCAGCTGCTCTCCTACGATGCGACGACCGGCATCGCGCAGGACAAGACGATGAACAAGTGGGTCGTCGGCTGGTACGGCGACTCCGGCAAGCTCGCCAACATGTACGGCCAGAACCCGAACACCCAAGGCCGTGACTTCCTCCGCTGCAAGGGCGACATCCCCAACCCGGGCTTCGGTCAGCCGAACGGCTACCTCCCGCACGTCGCGACGTTCTTCGTCACGCCGCACTCGGGCCGCATCGACGGCGAGGAGAAGAACTCGCAGTGGCTGAGCTTCGTCCCGGGCAAGACCTCCGAGATCGTCGCGCCCGCGTCGCCCACCGATCCGGCGAACATCAAGCCCGGTCCCAGCGACAGCGGCTACACCGGCGATCCCACCCCGCCCGGCGCCGCGCCGCAGGATGACCCGGTGCCCGGCAGCGAGGGCAAGGATCCGAGCGTTCTCACTTCGCCGAGCGCCGGCTGCTCCTCGAGCGGGCGTGACATCAGCGGGACCTCGGGCCTCGCCCTCATCGGTCTCGGCCTCTTGCTTGCCTCGCGCAAAAACAGGAAGGGAGCTTGATCATGAAGTCCTCGCTGCTGGCCCTCGTAACTGCATGCCTCGCGTCGGTGTCCGTCGCTGCCTGCACGCAGCAGCCGGGAACGTTCGTGCTCAACCCCGCCGAGGACGACGACGACGGTGGCGATGACGGCGGTGAGGGTGCCGGAAACCCCGGCACCACCACCGGCGCGACGGTCGGCGGTGGCGGCGAAGCGAAGGCGATGTTCATCAGCAACGTCTTCCCCGCCATCAGCGCCGACTGCGGCTCCTGCCACACGACGGGCGAGAGCGGCGCGCCGGTCTTCCTCGGCGCATCGGCCGAAGCTTCGTACACCGCCATCACCTCGTACACGCCGACGCTCATTGCGGTCCCGGAGAACTCGAACCTCGTGCTCCACGGTGTCCACACCGGTCCTGCGCTCACCGGCGATCAAGAGGGCGTGGTCTCTGCCTGGCTCCAGAAAGAAGCCGAAGAGCGCGGCCTCGCCGGGGGCAACCCCGACGACCCGCCGGTCGGCAAGACGCTCGATCAGGCTCTGGACGAGTTCGCCAACTGCATGGACCTCACCGAGTGGTCCGAGCAGCTCGAGAACCTTCCGCGCGCCGACACGGCAAACGCGGGCGAGTGCAGCGGCTGCCACACCTCGGGCGACGGTGGCGCGTTCCTCAGCCTGAACGTCGAAGAGACGTTCCAGATGAACCAGCAGTTCCCCTACATCAAGCGTCTCGTGACCGGCACCGTCGACGAAAACGGCGCGTTCGCGACGCTCATCCCGTCGAACCGCTTCATCAACAAGGGCCTCGAAGCGCAGAGCTGCGATCCGGGCACGCAGAACTGTCACCCGACGTACAACCTGCCGCCGGGCATGAAGACCGCCGTCGAGACGGTGGTCAACAACACGCTCGACCGCTGGATGAACAACCAGTGCCCGTGACCTGATGCTGCTCTAGGCTGGACCCGATGCGGTCCGTCGATCCCCGCCTGCGCGTGCTCTATCTGGGGCTTGTCGCAGGCGGTGCCTTTTTGTTCGAAGGGCCGATCGCGCTCGGCGCGCTCGCCGCATCGCAGGCAGTGCTCTGGCTGATTGTCGGTCTCGGCGCGCGGCGTCTCGTCCGGCAGCTCACCAAGCTGTTGGGCATCGCGGCGGTCCTCCTCCTCTCGTTCGCGTTCTTCTCCGAGGACCCGGGCGGCGATCGGTGGATTCACGAGCAGCTCTTCGGCTTCTCGATCCCGATCAACGTCGGCGGCCTCGCGCTCGGAGGCGCGATGGTGCTGCGCATCGTCGCGATCGTCCTCGGCTCGCAAGTCGCGCGCGCAGGCAACGAGCAAGCGATCGCCGAAGGGCTCGGCAAGCTCGGTGCGCCTCCGCTCGTCGCCCTCCCGATCGACGCAGTGCTCGCCCTGGTCGGCGGCGGCGGGGGAGGCGGAGGAGGAAGAGGTCGAGGCGACGGCAGCGGCGGTGGCGGCGGCGGCGGTGGCGCTCGCCACAAAGGCCCCGGTGGCGCCGAAAGCGAGGGCTTCGTTGCGGCGGTCAAACGTCTCGCGCGCGGAGACGTCGGCGTCCTCGTCGGTGGTCTCGAGCGCGGCATTCGTCGGGCCGAGCAGTTCACCTCGGAGCGAGCGGCCCCCGAGCATCGAGGCATCGTCGCCGACGCCGCGGTGATCGCCGGCGTCGCCCTCGCCATGTTGGGCATCAAGATGGTGAAGGTCCTGCCGTCGATCCCCTTCGCGCCGGGGCACAAGCTGGTGGTGCTCACGCCCCTCTACGTTGCCGCGTCGGTCCTCACGCGGTCGAAGTGGGGAGCGACCGCGACGGGGCTCGTGATGGGCGTGGTCGCGTTCCTCTCGGGCGACGGAAAGTACGGCGTCTTCGAGGTCCTCAAGCACGTCGTCCCCGGCGTGCTTTGCGACCTTTCGGTGCCACTCTTGGTCGCCGGCGGGAAGCGGCCGGGCAAGGTTACATGGATGTTACACGGGGGCCTGATAGCTGCCGGGCGGTACGCGTCGATCTTCGCTGTCACGCTCCTTGCTCAGCCCCCTGCGGTAGCCTTCGCTTTCCTCGTTCCAGGGCTCACCATCCACGTCGTCTTCGGCGTCCTCGCCGGTCTCCTCGTTCGTCCGGTCCTTACGGCGCTCGAGCCATCGTTTCAGAAAGGCATCAGGCAGTCCCATGAGCAAGCTGGTATCGGATGACGGTCGCACGCACATCGTGTCGACCTTGATGCGCGAGTCGCTCGTCGATCGGCGCGTCGTCGCGAAGACGGCGTCCGAGCGCGAGTTCGCGATCCTGCCGGAGGTGACGCTCGTCAGCCTGGGCGGCCAGTCGATCTTCGATCGCGGGCGGGCCGCGCTGGTCCCGCTCGTCGAGGCGATCGCGCACCTTCGCAAGAAGCACTCGATCGTGATCGGCGTCGGTGGCGGGACCCGCGTGCGTCACACGCTGTCGGTCGCGCTCGATCTCGGGTTGCCGACGGGCGGTATCGCGCAGCTCGTCGGCGCGATGGAAGAGGCGAACGCCGTCTTCCTGAACGCCCTGCTCGCCAAGCATGGATCGATCGTCATGCAGCGCGAGCACTTCTGGGAGCTTCCTCTCTATCTGGAGACTGGGATGCTGCCGATCGTGATCTCGATCCCGCCGTATCACTTCTGGGAGCCGCCACCCGAAGATGGTCCGCTCCCCGCGCACGGCTCCGACTTCGGCCTCTTCATCCACGCCGAGGTGCTCGGCATGAAGCGCCTCGTCTTCGTGAAGGACGAGGACGGTCTCTATACCGCCGATCCGAAGAAGGATCCGAAGGCCGAGCTCATCGGCAAGATCACCCTCGAGGAGCTCGAGAAGAAGATGCCCGA